>CAZKIB010000063.1:0-9545 GCA_964552425.1 uncultured Anaerolineaceae bacterium
GGTATAGGTTTCATAGGCAGCACCAAAGCGGCGGCGTAATCCCGGTTCTTCCGACAGCGGAATGTAGAGCAGATTCGCCACCACAAAGGCGAGCGTCCAGATCAACACCGGGAAGGAACCCAGCAGGAGGGTTTCACCAAGCAGCACCGCGCCCACACCACTAATCATCGGGTTGCGGACGTAGCGATACACCCCACTGACCACCAGCCGCTGAGTCGGATTCCAGGGGGCCAGTGTGCCCCGCCCGATAGTGATAAACAACTGCACAGTCATCACCAGCAGCAGCAGCCCACTTGCAATCAGGAAAATCCCTGCCGCGACAGGCCCAAACAGCGCGGGAGGGGACAACCCCCAGGCAGGGTTAAACGTCCGCGTGGCGCTCACCAGCAGCGCAGGGACGAGAACGATCACCGTGAACGGCAGCATCAGCACCGCAAGCAGATGTCGATACAAGGCAGGCAGGTCCAAAATCAGAAATCTGGAAACAGGTTCAGCACAAGTTTACCAGCCCGCTGACAACCTTCAAATTTCTTCGATTGTCCGGGTTTTAGCCTGCGGCGTATTCTCACCTGCTGAGGGCTGTGCCCTTACGGGAGAATCCACTGGCTGACCCGCTGCGGGCGCATCATGCTGCGCCCCTACAGGATCATGTCATAGCTAACTGGCTACACCGCCGCGCGGCTTTCGCCCACCTGCCACAGCCGGATCGTGCCATCGGCGCTGCCGGATGCCAGCAGGGTGCTGTCCGGGCTGAAGGCCAGGCTGGTGACATCCCACAGATGGCCTTCCAGCACGGCCAGCAGGTCGCCGGTTTCGACATCCCACAGGCGAATGGTGCGGTCCATGCTGGCGGTTGCCATCACCCGGCTGTCCGGGCTGAAGGCGATGCCCCACACCACGCCGGTATGCCCTTCCAGCACGGCATGATCCGCGCCCGTGCGCAGGTCGGCCAGTTTGACGATGCTGTTGAAATAGGCTGTGGCGACATAAAGCTGGTTGGGGCTGAACTGCATCCCGGTGACACCATCGGCGGCCCCGGCGGTGCAGGCCACATTCAGGTGATCGAAGCCCGCCAGCCGCGTAATATCTTCCAGCCCCTCGGAAGGCATCAGGCTCCCCTCGTCGGTGATATTCAGATGACGGATCGGCCCACCCAGGTCGGTCAGGGCGGCACGCTGCTGCCCGGTGGCGATGTCCCACAGGCGGGCGCTGGCATCCTCGCTGCCGGTAGCGACGGCTGTGCCATCGGGCGTAAAGGCCACGCTGAGGATGCGCGCCTGATGCCCCTGCACCTCGCGGTTGAGGCTGCCATCCACGCCAGCGCGCAGTTCGAGCATCCCGCTTTCCGTGCCGGTGGCGATGGTCAGGCCGTCCGGGCTGATGGACAGGCTGCGCACCACGCCGTTCTCGACCCGGTGAACGGCCATCTCACGGTGATCCGCCACATTCCACAACTGCACGCTGCCGGGGTGTCCGAAACCATCCCCGCCGCCAGCCACGAGCGTGCTTCCATCCGGCGTAAAGGCGATGGTGTTCACCCCCGCGCCGTGCCATCCGCGCAGGCTGGCGACTTCAACCTTCTCTGCTACATCCCAGATGTGCAGGTCGCCGAGTTCATCTGCCGCCGCCAGTTGGGTTCCATCCGGGCTGAAGGTCAGGTGCAGCACCCGCGCGTCCAGGCCAAGCGGCTGCGCGGCATCCTCATCGGCATCCCACAGGCTCAGGCTGCCGCCAGATGCGAGCGCGTGCGTGCCCGGTTGAAAGGCGATTTCCATCTGGCCGGTTCCCTGGGCGATCTGCTCATGCGCTTCCGTGTCCCACACCGTCACGATTTCCCCCGCCACGATGGCCGCCAACCGGGCGCTGTCTGAACTGAATACCAGGCTGTCGACCTCGCCCATATTTTGCAGCACAGCGGCCTGTTCCAGTGTTTCAGCATCCCACAGCACAACTGACTTTTCGCTGAAACGGCTGCCGGACGCGAAGTAACGCCCATCCGGGCTGTAGGCCACGCTGGTGACGGTGTTCTGATGAGCCTGCAAAACCTCGCGTTCCGAGCCGCTGTCGACATCCCACACGCGCACGCTGGAATCGAACCCGCCGGACACAATCGTTTGACCGTCCGGGCTGACCGCTGCGGATTCGATCTGGCCGTTGTGCCCCTCAAAGACCATGAGGGGGTCGCCGCTGTCGACATCCCACAGGCGCACGGTTTTATCCCACCCGCCGGACACAAGCTGGCGGCCATCGGCGGTGAACACCACACTGCCCACCGGCGCGCTGTGGCCTTCCAGCCGGCGCGGCTGCGCGTCCAGATCATCCGCCGCGTACAGCCAGATTCCGGCGGCAGTCGCCAGCGCCAGCGTCTCGCCATTCAGCGACCAGGCCAGGTCATTGATCCAGCCGCGCCCCAGTGTCGCCACCGGCACAATCTCCTCGACAAGCTGCATCGGGATCGGGGTGGCCGTCGGCGGCAGGCTGCGCGGGACGGCTGTCCCCCTGCTGCTGCTGAACAGCGCGACCCCCACACCCACCAGCAAAAGCAGCCCTGCCGCGCCGCCGATCATCCAGCGTTTACGCATCATCGCTATCCATCATCGCTCTCTGAGAATCAAACCCATGAGTCTCGCTCATTACATCCCAAGCATCTATTAGAAATTGAGAAAGGCTTAAGGACAATAGCCTGAAGGGACTACACGGGGAAACTTCCAGTTCACCGGCAGGCGCAGGTTTTGAGCCGCTACAGCGTATCGCTCATCGCCAGGGCTTTGCGGCCGGCCTCCTTGAAAGCATTCATGGCTAACCGGTAAGGGCCAGCGCCGTAGCTGATGCGCGCCACGCCCAGGCCGGCAAGCGCTTTGGGCGCGGGTGTGCCGGGCAGCATCAGGATATTGACCGGCAGCGGCGAGTGCCGGCACAGCGTCTCGATGTACTGCGGGTTGCCCAGGCCGGGCGCGAAAAAGCCGCTCCCCCCGGCTTCGGCATAGGCAGCGGCGCGCCGCAGGGCCTCCTGCAAGTGGTCGTCGCCGGGCTGGCCGGGGTATAGCTGAAGGAACACATCCGTCCGGGCATTGATGAACAGCGGAACACCGGCCTGATCCGCCGCTGCCCGCACCGCCCGGATGCGCGCGCACTGATCCTCGATGGAATGAAGCTGGTCTTCACCGATGATCTGATCTTCCAGGTTAATGCCCACCGCGCCGGCCTGGATAACCTGCGCGGCGGAGTCCTGCACCTGCGCGGGGCTGTGCCCGTAGCCGCTTTCCAGATCAATCGTCACCAGCAGGTCGACACTGGCGATGATGCGTTCCAGATTGGCGAGCGCCAGCGCGAATGGCAGGGCTTCCCCATCGCTGTAACCCTGCGCGGCGGCGGCGGACCAGCTTCCGGTGGCAACCGCCTTCGCGCCGATTTCCTGCAAGGCTCTGGCGCTGCCAGCGTCCCAGGCGTTGAACAGAATCAGCGGGCGGCCTTTGACATGCAGGCTTTTGAATAATGCCGCGCGTTCGGTCTGTGTGGTCATGATGCTGCTCCCTGTGTCTCATGCTGGATAAGCCATTCCTTGCGCGCCAGCCCGCCGCCATACCCGGTCAGTTCGCCACCCGCGCCCCGGACTCGGTGGCAGGGAATCACGATACTGATGGGATTCGCGCCGTTGGCCGCCCCCACCGCGCGGTAAGCAGTGGGTTTTCCGATGGATGCCGCGATGTCCGCATAAGCGCGTGTCTCGCCGTAAGGAACCTGCCGCAGCGTCTCCCAGACCTGTGTCTGAAACGGTGTTCCGACCAGGCGCAGCGACGTTTTGAATGTTTTCAGATTACCCTCGAAATAATCTGCCAGTTCGCGTTCGACAGCGCGAATCGGCCCGGTCATCCCCGGCTCCACCACCGCGCCGGTTTTTTGCAGCAGCCGCGCAACCTGCCGCTCAGAGCGCCGTCCATCGCCAAATTCGAGCAGGCAGAGGGCTTCGTCGTCCGCGAGGGCGACCATCGGGCCAAGCGGCGTATCCAGCCGGGCGGTCATCAGAACACGCTGCGCCGGCTGATCCAGCGGATGGCAGCGCTTGCAGGGGCGGAACCCTGCCTGAAGCGCCTGCTCGACGCTTTCATAAAATGCGCAGTTCTCGAATTTGGGCTTGCGCGCCGGGCAGACCGGGCGGCAGACGATGCCGGTGGTCCTCACACCGACGTAAAACACGCCGTCATAATCCCCGTTCCGGTCCATCAACGCCTGATAATATTCGTTTCGGGTCGCTTCGGCAAACATCACGTCACCCCGTTTTCATTGGCTTTCCAATATAACGGGAATCGGCACAGGTTGTGAAATTCTGGTGGGAGGTTTTGCCTGTGTTGAGATTCTGAGAACCTCACCCCTAAATCCCCTCTCCATGCGATGGCGAGGGGACTTTCCACAGCCACCAGGATCTGTTTTGCTCCCCCTCTCCATAGCGCAGCGTTATGGAGAGGGGGCCGGGGGGTGAGGTTTCAGGAGAGATTACTGCCCGATGGCCCACTCATGCACGAAGCCGGTGTAACCATAGAACACCCACGACGGCCCCGGATTGAAGTTCTGGATGCGGGTGTTGGCCGTCTGCCAGATGTTGGGCACGAAGGTCCAGTCATAGGCCACATCGTCATAGGCGATCTGCTGAATCTGCTTGTAGATTTCCGCGCGATCTTCCAGCGCGCAGCCGGGGACGCTGCGACCCGCCGCGATCAGTTCGTCAATTTCCGGGTTGACATAGGACGCCAGGTTATTGCCGCTGCCGGGCGTGTCTTCGCTGCCCAGAATGAGCGACATAAAGTAATTCGGGTCCGGGGGAGCCGTGCCGCCGCTGTTGCTCATCGGCGTGGCATCATAGGCCTGCCCGAAGTAAATATCTTCGAGGTAGTTGGCCCATTCGACTTTTTCCAACTGCACATCGAAACCGATCTGGCTCAGTTGATCCTGCGCCACCAGCGCGGTAGTTTCAAAGAACAGCAGAATATCGCTGTAGCTGATGGTGAACGACAGGGTCATACCGTCTTTTTCGCGGATACCGTCGCCATCACTGTCCACCCAGCCGGCGTCTTCCAGCAGGGCCGCTGCCGCATCGGGATCATAGGGATAGGGCTGGAGGTCCGTATTATAGGCCCAGCCGACACCGGGGTTCACCGGACCCACCAGCGGCGTGCCACCCTCTTCGCCGCCCAGGGTCGCCAGAATGTCGGCCTTGTTGTAGCCCATCGCCACCGCCTTGCGGACATTTACATCGCTGAAGATGGGATGCGGGGTTGGGGAGGCGGCATCAAAAGCCGGCTGCGGGTTGTCCGGGTCGGCCCAGTTGAGCGACAGGAAGTTCACCGACATCTGCGGGAAGATGCCCCATTGCAGGTTGTCACGGTTCTGAATCTGCTGGAACAGGTCGCCCTGGAAATAGGTGTAGTCAATCTCACCCGCCTGGATGGATTGCAGCGCCACTGCCTGCTCGCCGATCACACGGTTAATCAGACGCGGGATCGCAGGCGCGCCCTTGAAATAATTCGGGTTGGCGGTGTACGCCTGGAATTCATCGGGCGCCCATTCTTCGAGGATGTATGGGCCGCCGCTGATGTCCGGGTTGGTGTTGAGGACATTGGTGCTAATGTCACTGAAATCCGCCGCGAAACGATGCGCCGGCAGCAAACGCAGACCACCGATGTTGCTGAGGGCCGCGCAGTCCGCCGCGCTGAGAACCACCTCGAAGGTTTTCTCATCAAGGATGTTGACGCTCTCGATCAGTTCCACTTCGGATTCCAGCGTAGAGGCCACATCCGGGCTTTGGATGGCATCCACCACGAACTTGAAGTCTGCGGATGAAATCGGCGTGCCATCGCTCCAGTTGGCGTCTTCCTGAATGGTGAAGGTATAGGTCAGGCCATCTTCCGAAATTTCCCAACTGGCGAGGCCGGGCACCGATTCACCGGTGTTGCGGTCCACATCGAACAGCGCCGGCCACAGCACCGCCCAGGCCTGGTAGGATGCCCCGTCGCTGGTCAGCAGCGGGTTGAACGAGGAAATGTTACCGAAGCCGCGAATGACTACCGTCTCGG
The DNA here is from genome assembly GCA_964552425.1 of uncultured Anaerolineaceae bacterium. Lineage (GTDB taxonomy): Bacteria > Chloroflexota > Anaerolineae > Aggregatilineales > Phototrophicaceae. The sequence goes on from CAZKIB010000063.1 coordinate 6,072, forward strand.
AGTCCTGCGCGCTGGCGGCAAAGGCCACCATCATCACTAACAACAGAACGAATAACAGCAATGAGCGTTTCACAAAAAACCTCCTGGTTGATGAAACGAAGACCAGTAATTATAGTTGGACGCGAATAATATCTGCTTTCGTGGTAGTCGCCAAATTTCACCCGCAAGGTTCTGTGACAGTTCAACACTGCAACTGGCGCGGCCTGGCTGCGTCCATACCCCCCACATGGCGGTTACACGTTGTCTTTGACCTGCGTATAATGGAGATTAAGGTTTGAATGGAGGGTCTGAACAGGCTGACTGCCGTTCACGCTATGGGCTGTCCATGTCAGCTTTTGGCTGAATACGAACCGCCGAAGACCGAAGGCTTTGAGATTCTGGCATAGAGGCAAATGGAGATGAGGCTGCCAAACCCGATCCGCGTGATCGTGACCGATGATAACCCCCATGTACGGGCCAGTCTCGCGGTATTTCTGGATACCTGTGAGGATATTGTCCGCATCGGGGAAGCGCATAACGGCAGGAAAGCCGTGGAACTGTGCGAAATCCTGCGGCCTGATGTGGTGCTGATGGACATGATGATGCCGGAAATGGATGGCATCACCGCCACGCAGTTGATTCGCGGCCGGTTCCCGGCTACGGCGGTCATCATGCTGACCAACAGCGTGGACATGGACCTCATCGCCAGAGCAAGGGAAGCCGGGGCTGCCGCTGTGCTGCCCAAAAACACCCCCATTGATGATCTGGCCGACGCCATCTACGCCACCGACCCCAACGGCGCGACCTGATCGCACAACGGCCTGTGCGGCATGACCAAAGTACGCTGACTCGCTCAATACTGGTTGTAATTATTCCGGCGCAAATGCGCTATAATTCGTGGGTGTTCACACTCAACCAACAGTCTACAGTCGTTAGTCTACAGTCCGTAGTCCACAGTCCAGAATACGATGCTTTGGCCTGGGACTAAAGACCAGCGACAATCGACTTCATTAAACAGGCACAGACCATGTCGAATACCCGCAATCGCCGGACTGTCTGCGCGTGAGGCGCATTCCGTTTCTGAATGTCAACTTCAGGCGTCCGCTGGTGCGCATTGTCAGCACGCCGGTGGGGTCACGCCCGGCCTGGCAGCGGTATGGTTTCGCGGCCCTGGTGGTGGCGCTGGCGCTGCTGATTTCGCTTGCCTTTCGGCGCGTATTTGAACCCAGCCCCTCGCTGCTGTTCTATGGCGCGATTGCCCTCGCCGCGTCGTTTGGCGGCCTGGGACCCGCCCTGCTTGCCAGCGGTCTGTCTCTGCTGGGGGTGCATCAGTTTTTTCTGCTGCCGGGCGAATTCTGGCGTTACGAAATGACGGATGTCATCCGCCTCGGTGTATTTGTGCTGGTCGCGTTCGTCGTCAGCAACCTGCATCACCGTGACCTGCTCAACCAGCGCGAGCATGAAGCCTTTCAGGTCACGCTGTCCAGCATTGGCGACGCGGTAATTGCGACAGATACGCAGGGCCAGGTCGTCTTCCTCAACGAGATCGCCGAGCAGCTCACCGGCTGGGATGAAGCCGCTGCGGTGGGCAAACCTGTCAGCGAGATTTTTCACATCGTCAATGAAGACAGCGGCGCGCCAGTTGAAAACCCCATCCACCGCGTCTTAAAGGAAAAACGTATTGTCGGGCTTGCCAACCATACTGTGCTGATCGCGCGCGATGGAACCCGCCGGCCGATTTCGGACAGCGGCTCGCCCATCCAGAACCAGCGCGGCCAGACACTGGGCGCGGTGCTGGTCTTCCGCGATGTCACGGCAGAACGGCGCGCCGAGCTGGCCCTGCGCGAAAGTGAAGCGCGCTTCCGGTTAATGGCGGATACCGCGCCCGTAATGATCTGGCTGTCCGGGCCGGACAAACTCTGCACCTATTTCAACCAGCCCTGGCTGGATTTTACAGGCCGCACGATGGAACAGGAAATGGGCAACGGCTGGACGGAAAATATCCACCCCGATGACCGCGACTACTGCCTGTCCACTTATGAAAACGCCTTCGACCAGCGCGAAACCTTCAGCATCATTTACCGGCTCAGACGCCATGATGGGGTTTACCGCTGGGTGCTGAATAACGGCCGGCCGCGCATTGGCTCCGGGGGCGATTTTTCCGGTTATTCCAGTTCGACGGTGGACATCACCGAGCGCAAACTGGCGGATGACCGGCTGGCGATGCTGCATGAACTGACCGTCGCGCTGTCCGGGGCCGCTACCCCGGAGGAAGTCGCCGACGTGATCGTCACCAACGCCCTGGCAGCGGTGGGTGGTTCCATCGGGTTGGTGGTGCTGCTGGACGCTGTTCAGAACGAGGTGTATATCCTGCGGACGCGCGGCGCGCCAGAGGAAATTAACCAGTCCTTCGAGCGCATGTCGCTTCAGGATCGCCTGCCCGTTACCGACGCCATCCGGCAGACGGAACCCGTCTGGATTGAATCGTCCGAAGAATATCAGAGACGCTACCCGGATATAACCTCCATCCTGATGCAGACCGGCGCGCAGGCTGCCGCCGCCATCCCGCTGATTGTGAACGATCTGGCGATTGGCGCGATGGGCATTTCGTTCAGCGAACAAAAAGCGCTCACCACCGAAGACCGTGAGTTTCTCAACGCACTGGCCCAGGTGTGCGCGCAGGCCCTCAACCGCGCACAGCTTTCCAACCACGCGGTAGAACTGGCCGCCAATGAAGAACGCCAGCGTCTGGCCCGCGACCTGCACGATTCCATCAGCCAGACGCTCTTTACCGTCAGCACCATCGCCCAGACTCTGCCGCGCCTGTGGGAACGCAAGCCAGAGACAATTGAAGGCCATCTGAATACGTTATCGACCCTTAGTCGCAGCGCCCACGCCGAAATGCGCGTGCTGCTGATGGAACTGCGCCCGGAACAGCGTCTGAAAATGTCGCTTGCGGATCAGGTGCGCCAGCTTGCCGAGGCCCTGCCGGGGCGTAAGTCGGTTGGTGTAACCCTGACCATTGAACTCCAGGCCGACAGCAGCCCCCCACCCCCCGTGCAGGAAGCCTTTTACCGGATTACGCAGGAAGCGCTCAACAACGTCGTCAAACACAGCGAAGCGGGCCATGTGACCATTGAACTGCGCGGGAATGGCGAACAGGTCACGCTGGTGGTGCGCGACGATGGCGAAGGTTTCGACACCGGCGCGGAGACATCTGGCATCGGCATGTCCTCCATGCGCGAACAAGCCGGGGCCGACCTGCGCGTGACCAGCCAGCCCGGCAGCGGGACGGAAATTACGCTTGTGTGGAAAGCGGCAGACACCTCACCCCCGGCCCCTCTCCATTGAATGGCGAGGGGAGTCTGACACCGCAAAACGGGCGATTAATCCCCCACGCCCACCGGCTGCGCGCTGGTATGGTCGCCCAGCGCCGTGACGATAAACTGGCGAACATGCGCTTCGCCGCGTTCGGTCAGGTGGATCAGGCCGTTT
>CAZKIB010000063.1:9582-24109 GCA_964552425.1 uncultured Anaerolineaceae bacterium
CGCACACGCTGTAACACTCGCTGAGTCTTCTGCGGCGACCAGTTCAGATGTTCATGCAGCGTCGTTACCGCCAGTTCAGCGCGGGCCTGGGCGGAGCGCTGGTGATTAAACACATGCCCCAGCAGCATCTGGTCGGCGAACTGCTGCTGCTGGACGCGGCGGCGCAGCGCCCGTGATACCAGCCCGTAGCGCGGCGAAAGCACCCACGCCAGCAGAAAAAATATGAACATCATCAGCGCCATCGAAGCCGAGATGGACGTGTTCCACTCGGTATACCCGTTCAGGCCAATCACGCGATCCAGCACGGCCAGCAGGTCGCGCACCTGAAACAGGCCGAGAAAATTCCCGCGCGAAAATTCATAACCGGCTGCCGTCGCCGCCCCACCAATCACCGGACTGATGAGCAGCATCACCGCCAGCCGGTCTGTCAGCAGGTAGGCCGTCGCCGCCGGGATGATAAAGAAGGCCACCACCAGCACCGACCCCACCGCGTCGAAGGCCGCCACCGCCGTAATGCTGACCAGCACCATCAGCGCGTAATTCATCAGGCCGGGGCGGAAACCGAGCGCCGCCGCCAGCCCGGTATCGAAGGTCGTCAGCTTCAGTTCCTTATAGAGCAGCGCCACAAACGCCAGGTTGACCAGCGTCGTCACCAGCATGACGGTAATCGCGCGCGGCCAGAACACCAGCGTGGGCGGCTCGTTGATCAGGCGCTGCTGCCACGCTTCCGCCGCCGTGTAGGTGCCGCAGTTGGCGCAGGTTTCCTCGAACACGGCTTTCGGGTCACGCGGGCCGATATTTTCTGACTGGCAGTTGACGCACTGGCGGCCGGTCTCGGCGCGCGGGTCTTCCGGCATGATGACCACATCGTCGCAGTTTTCCAGACAGTGGCTGCTGGTATTGGCCCACACCACACCGATCTCACCCAGGATCACCGCATCGGTATCCAGGTGGACATTGGCCGTGAAACGTGAGATCAGAATGATGGCGATGGCGAATAATAAAGGAAAGGCCAGTCCCAGCGCCGCGTCGGCCTTCACCAGCCCGGAGCGATGAATCGCTTCGGTCAGCACCACCGTTGCCACACCCGCCAGCGCCGCGCCGATAATGAGCAGCGGTGAGGAAATATCCGGCTCCACGCCCGGCAGCGCGACCATCACCAGAAAGGCGACCACGATGCCGAGCAGCACGGTATGGCTGATAGCGTCGCTGGTCATCGCCATTTTGCGCAGCAGCAGAAACGTCCCCAGCACTGCGCCAGAGATCGCCACCAGCACGCCGACGATAATCGCCGCGTTCTGTGGGCTGCCGAGAAAGTTGTTCAGTTGGTCCACACTGACCACCCGCAGCAGCAGGTTAATCAGCACTTGTTCGATCATGTCCATATGTACAGCCCTTTAGCGATACCACTTGTTAGAAGCATTGCCGGACACTCAAGTATCCGGCAAAACACCCCAAATCCCCTGCGGGATTCAAAGACCCGCCGCCACAGTCCCATCGGGACTTGTCCTGCCTTGCCGGAGATTTCAATCTCCGGTCAAGTGCCTGCCTCAGCCCTCTTTACTATTCATTCCTTCAACAACCGCTCCAGCCGCTGGACATGCTCCCGCGCCAGCACCGTGTCGATGCGCTGCTGGTGATCCTCGCGCACAGCGGGCAGGCGCAGTTCCTCAGCGTACTGGCGGTACAGGTTCCAGAGAGTCTCGTTGCGGGCATCTTCCCGCGCCGCCGCCAGCCCCACATCCGTCAGCGCCCAACTGTCGGCATCAACCACCCGCACGAGGCCGGTCTGCTGAAGCTGGCGTAAACCGAGCCGGGCCGCCGAACCGCGCAGCGCCATCAACATGCCGGCGGGAGCGGGATAATGCACATCGCTGTGCTGCTGCGCGTGGCGGTAAATATCGCGCAGCACGTTCTGGGCCGCGAAGCGCTGGCGATCCTGCCGCTGACGCCATAAAGCCCATACCAGCCCCCGCTCCGGCGCGAAGGCAATCGACAGAAATACCAGCGCCGACGCCACCACGATAATCAGCGGGCCGGTGGGCAGCCCTTCATCTATGGCGCTCAGGATGGCCCCCGCCGCGCCGGAAAACGCGCCGAACAGCGCCGACAGCACAATCATCTGGCCGAGATGGTGCGTCCACTGGCGGGCCGCCACCGCCGGGGCGATCAGCAGGCCGACCATCAGGATGACACCGGCAAGCTGCAACCCCAGCACCACCGCCACGACGATCAGCGTCGACAGCAGCAGATCAAGGAAGCGCACCGCATAACCATTGGCGCGCGCGAATTCGGCGTCAAAGGTAATCAGCTTGAACTCTTTCCAGAACAGCGCCACGATCAGAAACGCGACCAGCCCGACCCCGCCAATGAGCAGCACATCCTGCCGCTTGATGGCCGCCGCCTGCCCAAAAATGAACTGATCGAGACCGGCCTGGCTGGCGTCGTTGCGCGACTGGATGTAGGTCAGCAGCGTGATACCAAAGGCGAAAAACGAAGTCAGCGCGATGCCCATGGCCGCGTCCTGTTTGATGCGCGTCGTGCGGGTCACGCGGTTGATGAACATGACGCCCACCCACCCGGCCACGCCCGCGCCCACCAGCAGCCAGCCCAGTTCGCGCCCGAACAGCAGGAAGGCAATCGCTACACCCGGCAGCGCCGCGTGCGAGAGCGCGTCCCCCATCAGGCTTTGCTGGCGCAGCACGGCGAATGATCCCAGAACGCCGCTGACCATGCCCAGCGCCGCGCCGCCGATGGCGACATTCACCAGGGTGTAATCGTAATTGACGTTCCAGACCGCCGCACTGACCGGGACGAGCAGCACGAACACAGCCAGAATCGCTGCGATTATCAGCCAGACACGCCGCTCGGTCATGCCTCTGCCTCCGCCCCGTTGAACTGCGCCGCGATGCCAGCCACGCGCCCGCCGTAGGTTTTGCGCAGATTGTCTTCGGTATAGACTTCGCGCACCGGGCCGCTGGCGGTCACTTCGACATTCAGCAGCGCCACCCAGTCAAAATAATCCGTGACGGTTTGCAGGTCATGATGCACCACCACGACGGTTCTGCCGCGTGAACGCAGCTCTCGCAGCAGCGAAACAATCGCCCGCTCGGTCACAGCGTCCACCGCCGCGAAGGGTTCATCCATAAAGTAAATCTGCGCGTCCTGCACCAGCGCCCGCGCCAGAAAGGTGCGCTGCTGCTGCCCGCCCGAGAGCTGGCTGATCTGCCGCCCGGCTAAATCGGCGATGCCCACCTGTTCGAGCGCCTGCATCGCCAGTTCGCGGTCCCGTTTGCCGGGGCGTCTGAACCAGCCCAACTGCCCATACAGGCCCATCATCACCACGTCCAGCACCGAGGTGGGAAAGTCCCAGTCGACGCTGCCCCGCTGCGGCACATAGCCGACCAGATCGCGCGCCTGGGCATACGACTTGCCGAAAAACCGCACGTCGCCCGCCGCGCGCGGGATCAGGTTGAGCGCGGCTTTGATGAGTGTGCTTTTGCCCGCGCCGTTCGGCCCGACAATCGCCATCAGCACGCCTTCCGGCACGTGCATATCCACGTCCCACAGCGCCGGGCGGCTGTTATAGGCCACCGTCAGGTCGTCAATTTCCAGCGCCAGCGCCGCGTGTTTGGGGTTTCCATTTCCGTTCATACTGCCCATCGTTGTTCTCGATTCCTGTGGTTGCTGAGGCGGTTCGCGAACCGCCCCTACAGTGCCTCAGATTATTCCGTCACAGCCAGCAGGTCCGCCGGCGGAACCGGCTCCAGATCAGCCGGCCATGCGGGGACTTCCGCGCCAAAGGATTGCAGAATGGTGATGACGTTTTCCGCCAGCATCCCCACATACGTCCCGCCGAAGGTATCCGCCGCGCCCATCGCATCCGAGTACAGTTCGCGCACGCCGATACCGATTTCATGCCCGCGCGCTTCCGCCGCTTCCTGCACGGATTCGATGGCGTTGGGCGGCACGCTGCTCTCGATAAACATAACCGGGATGTCGCGTTCGATCACAAAGCTGACCAGTTCCTGCACATCGGCGACCCCGGCCTCATCCTGGGTGCTGAGGCCCTGTAAGCCGCGCACCTCCCAGCCGAAGGCCTGCCCGAAGTAGTTGAAGGCGTCGTGCGACGTGACCAGCACGCGCTGGGATTCGGGAATCTGCGACATGGCTTCCGTCGCCCAGGCAAACAGCAGGTCAAGCTGCGCGTTGTAGGCCTCGGCGTTGGCGGTGTATTCGTCGGCGTGGTCCGGGTCGAGTTTACTGAGTTCTTCGGCCATCGCCGTGACGGACATCTGCCAGTTGCGCGGGTCGAACCAGAAGTGCGGATCGTCCACGTTGGTCAGTTCTTCGGAAAGATTAAACCCGCCGATGGTGAAGCCCGCCTGTTTGACCGGGTCGGACACGGCGAAGGTCAGGATATTGCGCTGGCCGAGCGCCTCGAAGACTTCATCGAACTGGCCTTCCAGGTGCAGGCCGCTGTAGAACACGGCGTCGGCGCTGTTCATCGCGGCGATGTCCGCTTCGGTGGGCTTGTACAGGTGCGGGTCCACCCCCGCGCCCATCAGCGCCGTGATGTTGAGATGCTCGCCGCCGATAATCGTGAGCGCGTCCGAAATCTGCGTGGTGGTGGCGACCACGTTGAGGGCTGCCTCGTCCTGGGCCAGCGCGCCGCCGGTCAGGGCCAGGGCGAGGCCGAGTAAAAGCAGCAGAAGGACCGCGTGGTTTGGTTTCATCAGTGTTATCCTCCCGAAAGGCCATTCGTTATTATTTGGCCTTTCTCTAATATGATTTAGACTTGTCTAAAATTAGCACAATACCGGACGCTTGTCAAGTTTTCTCATCTGGGAAAAATAAAAAGCCAGACCGGGTCGAACACCCGATCTGGCAGGATGGGACACAATCCATCACTCAGATGGCAGACTGGAATTGCAGGGCGTTGACCCGCGCACCGATGCAGTTACCCTGATCGACGCCGACTTCAATCGCGGCGCGGTAGTGGATGCCCCCGTACAGCCGCGAGATGGCGGTTTCTTCGGCCATTTGCGCGAAGGAGTCAAACGAACGGGGTTCCAGGTTGATGACATCGTGGGTGTGATCGGTGAAGGCGTAATTCTCGCCAAACAGGTCCGTCAGGATGGCGGCTGCCGCGCCGGTCTGTACCGAGTGGCCGGAGGTGTATTCCGGGAACGGCGGCGTGTTGATGGCTGGCATCCATTCGGCATCGAACAGCGTCTGGATGGCCGTGACAGGCCGCAGCAGGTTGTACTCGAACTTGGCTTTCCAGCAGCCGATCATCGCATCGGACACGGCGATCCCGACTTTGGCATAGGCTTCGGCGGCCAGCGCCAGCGAAGCGTTCTGTTCCACCAGCACCTGCTGGAGAATGGAGATCGAATGGCCCACCGGGGTCGCGGTCTGGCCGGCGTTATCCGCCCAGAAGAGCGCAATGTCCAACTGCTCCTGCGTCAGGTTCTGTGACGTTTCATAGACTTCCAGGGCTTCGATGTAGAAGCGTGATCCCGGTTCTTCGGAGTACGCGGGCGGCGCGGGCGGGTCGCAGCCTTCCTCAGTCTGAGGCAGCAGGGTGCGGTTGTCGCCCCAGTAGGGCTGCAACGCGGGCTGCGGGTCAGCGTTCAGACGCGGGGTGGGAACCCACAGGCCCTCGCCCACCGGCGGCACATAATCTGCCGGGAAGTTGGTCAGATAACCTTCGTGGCCGCCATCGGTCTTTGACCACTCGAAAATCGCGCTGGCGACGGCCTGACCGTGCTGAACCGAGCGTTCAATGACCTCCGGGTCGGCTTCCAGCGCATAGATCGCCGCGTTCTGTTCGTAGAGCGCGTCAATGGCGGCCAGGTTTTCTTCCGTCGCATTGGCGTACAGCAGTCTGGTGATGTCGGCCAGCGCGCTGTTGGCGGCTGCCGGCCAGTGATATGCGGCATCGGCCAGCGGCTGCGGCACCGAGTCCAGTTCATTGAGCTGACCGGCCAGCGATTGATAACCGGGCAGACCGGGGTTGATCGTTTCGTAGAGCGTGACGCCGGTGTAACCCAGCGCGCGCGCCGCAACAGGCGGTGAGAAACCGGGTGTTTCCTTGATGAGCTTAAGCTGGAGTGTGTACCAGCCATGCGCGACTTCTGCATCTGCGATGTCCTGCGCCTGAAGCGGCACGACCACGAACATCAGCAGACACACCAGCAACAGCCCCCTGCGAATCCTGAAGTTTGACATATGGTTCCCCTTAATCTGTGTGGATGTGTCCTGACCGGAATATTCCAGCCAGTGTGTTGTAATCTCAAACGTCAGCTTACAAGGCGAACGCCGAGAAAGCGTCTATGCAGCGCATTGGCTGCGTATAGTTGATTGGCGGGGTATCCAGCGCGGCTGTCCACCAGCGTCCGTTTAACCGGGACATCCCCCCTGACTGACCTACGCCAGAACCCACCAGATGCCGCGTGTCTTTCATCCTCAGCAGGGCTATCGTTACAGCTAGTGCAGTTACCAGTTGACAGTCATCAGTTACCAGTTCGGGCTGCGACCCTTGATGGCTCCAGGTATTTGCTATGATCGCTCATTCGTTGACGGGCGACATTCAACTTATACAGGCTGAGATTGCATTCGGTAGAACCCCAGACAATGTGGCACTGGTCCATGGCAGGAGAAAGTAACCATGAAACTCGATGGAAGAACAATTGGCATCGGCATTCTGATTTTGATCGGGGCGGTGATTCTGCTGCCGCAGTTGTTCAATAATCCGGCAGCAGTCAACGATCCCAACGCGGTTTACGACGAACCGGTCAACGCAGAGGACATCCAGATTGGCAATCCGGTCAGCGCCGCCGCCATTGACCGCAATGGCTGCCCGGTCAACCAGACGGCCAGTTTCGCCGCGAATGAGGATGTCTACATCGTCGCGCCGAATACCGATGTTCCGGCAGGCACTTCCGTGTTTGTCCGGCTGTATCACAACGGCACACCGGTGGAGGATGCACCCGAAATTCAGGCGGATCAGGACTATCAGAACACCTGCATAAACTTTGTGTTCGAGCCAGTCGACGGTGACTTTGACCCCGGCAGCTACGAAGCGGAATTCTTCATTAACGGCAACCCGGCGGATACCATCGGCTTTGAGATTCGGTGAGTCTTTACGGGCAGCGGACGATTCACGAATCGCCCCTACATACCCACCGTTTGCAGACAAACCTGTGTGGGCGACCCGCATCCTGGGGAACCGCCCCCATTAAGGAGATGACCTCATGAATGACATTGTGACGCTTTGCCTGATCGCCGGGATTATCCTGTTCGCCGCCATGCTGCTGCCGCGTCTGATGGGCGGGTTTGGCCGGCCGGATTACACCCGCCGGGGCGACCATGAACCCCGTTACAACGACCCGAATATTCGCAGCCGGGGCAGCTTTGGACGTGGTCTGAGCGGTTTCATTGGCCGCCGCGATCATACCCCGCCCTCTGGAACCCGCATCGACAGTTCGCGCATCCGCAGTCGCGGCAGCTTTGGCCGCAGCAAGGACTAATCACATGGTACGCTGGGCGATGATTTTTCTGGCGCTGGCCGGTCTTGCGGCGATCCTCGGTTTCAGCGGGCTGGCCGGGGCCGCTTCTACCCTCATGCAGGTGCTGTTCGCCGCCTTTTTCTTCGCGGCGCTGGCGACCCTGGTACTCCGTCACAGCCTGCCCAATTCCTGAGTCCCGCGCCGGGTGACATCTGGCGCGTGATACGATGATATTCCCCCCTTTCCCCTGACGACGCCCTCGCTCACAATACAAACGTGAGCGGGGGTGTCCCTGTTGCAGTGACCCGTTGCCAGTCAACAGTCGCCAGTTCAGGCTGCGACCCGCAGCGACTCTGGATAGTTGCGATGATCGCTTCCGGGCTTTTCGTTGACGGGCGACATACAATTCTTACAGGCTGAGATTGCCCTATGAACCGGACTGAAGTGTTTCAATGGACGTATATGCGCGTGCCGCTGGCGATCATGCTGGCGCTGTGGGGCGCGGCGCTGGCCTGTGCCCTTCTCGGCGGTGATCCGGTCACGACGCTGCTGCTGGCCTATGCCGGCGTGTTCAGCGGCGTGGGCGTGGGTCTGTTCCTGGCCCTGCCAGACCGCAAACGCCAGAACGGGCGGCGCGTGATGCTGCTGATGATGGGCACACTGCTGCTGGTGATCGCGCTCACGTCCGATCACGGCAACATGCAGATCGAGGGCCTGTTCTTTGGCGCGCTGGCCGGGTTCGCGCCCTATATCATCCTGCATTACCTGCTGGCGAAGATCGCCGGGCCGCTGCTGTTCGGGCGCATCTGGTGCGGCTGGGCCTGCTGGTTCGCCATGCTCTTTGACCTGCTGCCCTACCCCAACAGCCGCTATCGCCTGCCGGGGCGCTGGGACTGGCTGCGCTACGCCCATTTTGGATTGAGTCTGCTGGTCGTGCTGGCGCTGTGGTTCGGCGCGGGCTATACCGGCGGCGCGCTGGGGGCCAGCGGGATGCACTGGTTTGTGGCCGGGCTGCTGCTGTATTACACTGTCGGGGTGGTGATGGCTTTTGTACTGAAGGACAACCGCGCCTTCTGCAAGTACCTGTGCCCCATCGCGGTGCTGCCCAAGCTCGGCGGGCGTTTTGCGCTGCTCAGGGTCGCGGGTGAACCATCCCAGTGCGGGGACTGCGAAGCCTGTATCGAAATGTGCCCGATGAATATCCGCGTGCGCGATTACATCGTCAGCGGGGAGCGCGTGCTTTCGACAGAATGTACCCTGTGCCAGACCTGCATCCACATCTGCCCGCACGAGTCGCTGCGGCTGTCCTTTGGTCTCGACGTGGGCGGCAGGGAACACCTCGACTACGAACCGCCCCGCCCCCGCCGCAAATAGCCGGGTTAAGGTTCAAAGCCAGCAGTCGATAGGCTGTTATGAACTCTTCAGCTTGTGCCGCCGATTGAAATCGACGGCAAGGCAAAACAAGTCCCGCCGGGACTGGGTCAGCAGACCCTGAATGCCACATGAGTCATACCAGATTTGATCTTTGGCTATCAACTATCCAATCAATCCAGGTACAGCGTGTACGCGCCGCCCTCGCCAAACGCGCTGACGACGATAGTGTGGCGGCCCTCGGCAGTCAGCACCATCTGGATTTCGGCGTTGAAGTCATACTCCGGGATGCGATCATCGTTGGCGGCGATCAGGTAGCCGTCCGGGTCATAGAGAAACAACTGCGGGTCAAGCGTCTCATCGCGCGCTTCCAGCCGGATGGTGACACGCTGGCCGGGACGCCCGGCAAAGGTCCATACATCGTCGATAAAGGTATCCACCCGTTCCGGTTTGGTTTCGCCGACGGAGATATTGCCCTCGCGGTTGGCGTCTTCGGGGACGGTCTGGTACGCGGCGGCCTCGGCCACAATCGCCTGCAAGCCGGCGAACTCCTCTGAACTGACCACCTCTGTGACTGCGCGTGTGGTTTCCCGCACCAGGGCGTAGCAGATGGTACACACAAACAGCACACCCACCGCAATCGTCCCGTACAGCAGCCATGCCTGATCGTTCTTTTTTTTCGCGGGTTGGGCCGCTTTTGTGGATTGGCTTGCCCTGGGCGCAGCGACATATTCAGCCGGGAACAGGGCGTCAAAATCGTCGGATTCTTCAGCGGCGGGCGGTGGATATTTGCGGTTGAGGGCTGCCAGCGCTTTTTGAGCGGCTTCATGATCCGGGCGCAGTTGCAGGTCAAATTCCAGGGCGCGGCGGATGTCGGCCGGCTCGGTGCTTGCCATCGCCAGCAGCCACCAGGCATCGGCGTTATCCGGTTCGTGGTCTAATAAATTACGGAGTTGGGATGCGGCCTCAGCTTTCTGGCCGCTTTTGATAAGCTGGTACGCAGTGCGCACGGTCTGGCCTGACATGGGTATGTCCCTTCACTTCCCCCTGCCTTTATCATAGCGGAAGGTCGGCGGACCGGGGCTTAAGGTTGGGGGCAAAATGCCTGCTTCACGTATCGTTTCCGTCGGCCTCAACCGTTTTGACCACAAACTCCGGGGTGACGATACTCAGACCAGATTTCTCAGCCACTTCGGGTGGATCAATCAAATGTCGGCGATCATATGTCACCGGGTATGTGGGTTGAGCGTTAATCGCTGCGGCCACAATGGGCGCATCTTTCGGAACCACATACTGTTCTGCTGTTTTCACATCCTCAGAAGAGGGATCAGCCACGATCTCCAGATCAAATAAGGCTAAAAGGCGTTGATAATTTTCAACACGCTCAGGAGCTTTGCGCCGCATGTTGCGTTCAACTTCAGCAAGCACATCCTGACTGACCACCACCTGAACACGTCCTCGTACAGCCAACAGGACCAGGTCACGGGCGTAACCTGCGGAGGAATAGGCGGCAGCAAACAGCGCACTCGCATCAAGAAAGACCCTACTGATCGTCATTGCGGGCGTACTTTTCGTTGTAGATGTCCTGCCGGATTTCTCGCCCGCTCTCGATCAGTTCATCCAGATCAATGCCCTTTTCCTTGAGGGTATCGCCGATTTCATCCAACAGCTTCATTGCCAGCGCCTCGCGGGGGCTAATCAGCAGCCCTTCCTCAGTCTCCTTGAAAACAATAAAATCGCCTTTTTTGAGACCATATTTCTCGCGCCACTCCGCCGGTAACGTCACCTGTCCATTTTCCTGTATGGTATAGATTCGCTTCACGGATACACCACTCCTCTACTCATAGTTTATGAAACTATGAGTTTATTATATCGCATTTGCCTTTACTTCAGGAATCAAAAAGGACACAGAACACGCTGTTTCAGGCGTGCGCTGTGTCCCTGTGCTGATGAATTGAGGCGGCTGCTCACCCTTTGGCGGGCAGGTAATCCCCGTAGCGGCGGGCCAGCGCCTGTTCGAGGTCCAGACGGCTGGCTTCGGACTGGCCCAGCGTTTGCTCGAACGCGGCGCGGTCCAGCCGGAGAATTTCCACATCCGTCAGGGCGCGGACGGTAGCGACATACTGCGCCTCACCGACGATGCCGACTGCGCCGAAGGAATCCCCCTCGCGCAGCGTCGCCAGCGGGCGGCCCCAGCCATCCGCCTCAACGTGAACCAGCTCGACGACGCCTTTACTGATGATGTTGAACGCGGTCAGCGGGTCGCCCCGACGCACAATGATGTCGCCCGCCTTAACCTGCTTCGTCACCAGCCGGGGCGTCACCACCACCATTTCCTGCGTGGTCAGCGCTGGCAGCGCCTGCCGCAGATAGCGATCATACACCTTGCGGATTTCCTGCACAAAGGCGATGGTCGCCGGAATAATCACCAGCGAGTTGTAGTAGAAGTGCAGGTAAGGTCGCGCTGGCAGGTACGGGTTGACCGCCGGGAACAGCATCCCGATCAGCCCGCCTTTCGCCAGAATACCGTTCTTGCCAGCAGCGGCATAAAAATTGACGATGGCCGGTTCCTGCCCCAGCGGGTAAGCCGTGACGAGGTTGCCTTCGGCAATCGTGCCCCATATCTGGCGCGTGCCCTGGTACATCTGCACCGGGTCGAAGAAATACGTGTAGCTGATGAACAGATGCTCCACCGTATGGAAGGTCGCCACCAGCAGCGAGAACCACAGGAGCGGGTTTTGCGGGTACTGAATCACCAGCACCAGCAGGCAGAACCAGCCAAGCAGTTCCCATACCAGATGGACGATTTCGAGATCAAGCTGGCCGAACACCCCGCAGGCGTGTGGGCCGGTGATGGGTTGGCCGTTGGCGTCCAGCACGGCAGTTCCGTCTGGCCCCGGCTTGACGATGGTGCTGGCGGACATGTAGATCGGCCCATAATCCGGGCTGCGCAGGCCCGCTTCGACGGCGCGGCTGGCGTTATCCAGTGTATCCACCGGCGGTGGACAGGCCAGCGTCCCCTGCGTGAAGGACAGCACGCTGACCTGAACGACATGTTCCACCAGATGCCCCAGTTGCAGCATGGTCATCACGGCGAAGATGGCGATCCAGTGATAATGTTTGATCTTCCACAGGCTTTCGAACAGCACCGCCGGAACCCAGGGCAGCAGCGCGAAGGTGGCGATGATGTACAGCGGCTGGCCCTGAAGCCACATCCCGGCAGCCAGCACCAGTGATGCGAAGGCCGAGGCCAGTACGATATGCAGTGGAATGCGTTTGAACGCGGCGAAACTGGCCGCAGTGCGAATGTAGGTACTCATGGTTTCCCCCTTATGAGCGCTTGAGCGTCCGCAGCCTGCGGATAGCTGGAATGACGAAGACGGCATCAACGACGATAACAAAGACGGTGGCGGCGTAGATCACCGGCAGGCGGTCAATCCAGTCCTGCACGCTGACCTTGCCCACCACATCCGTGCCTTCCGCCAGCGCCGGCGCAGCCGCCAGCAGCAGCCCAATGATGAGGATGATGGTAGAACGGAACTGCTTCATATTTCCCCCTTCTGACAGACCCGGCGCTTCCCCCCGAAATGCCGGTAGATCACTTACCTGTCAGGATAAGGGCACAACGCCTAGAAAACGCTTATTCGGCGTTGAGAACTGCGGAGAGGGGCCGGGGATGAGGTCTGGCGGACAAGCCTGAAAGCGTCACCCAACCCCACAAGACACCGAATTAGCCCCCTGCCCTGAATTCGGGGTAGGGGTTGGGGGAAAGGGTAAAACTGCGGGTTGTTGTACGATTGAATTCTTAACCTGCATCAGCCTTCGGCAGGCACGAATCTGCATCCTGTCCGGCCATCTGCGTAAGGGGAGTCAATAAAACTTCATCACAATGTCACTGATGCGGTTGGCGGCGCTTTCGATGCTCTGCATGGCGTGGAACAGATGGCGGTAAATTTCGCGCAGCTTGAGCATATTGACCACCGCGCTGAGGTCGTCGGGGGTATCAAACAGGTCGCCCAATGCGCGGGTATAAAGCGCTTCCATGCGATTTTCCAGCGCCCGCGCCCGCAGGGCATGGCGATCCGCTTCGCGGGGGTTGTGTTCCAACTGCTCCATCGCGCCGTGAATTTCCATCGCGCTCAGGTGGAGCATTTCCACCATCTGCTGGACATAGGCATTCGGTGTGATGTTGAGGATGTCGACTTCGTAAATGGTGGCATAAGCGTAATCGAGAATGTCATCAATCGAGCGCGACAGGGCAAACAGGTCTTCGCGGTCAATCGGTGTGACAAAGGTGTGGTTCAGTTCGATAATCAGCGTGCGGCGGACATCGTCGGCCTTCTTTTCATAGATGCGCACCCGCGCCGCATTCTTTTTGTTCGGCTCCTGCACATATTGAATCAGCGCCTCAGTTCCACACTCCACCAGCGCGGATTGTTCGCGCAGTCGCAGCAAAAACTGGTCTGGTTTATGGGGGAAAAATCGCTTGAGAATCATCACCGCATGGCCGCGCAAACCACAAAACCGACCAGCGCCGACAGGGGAATGGTCAGCAGCCAGCCCATCAGAATCTGTTGGGCCAGCCCCCAGCGCACCTTACGGATGCGGTCTGCGCTGCCGGAACCGAGAATGGACGAAGGCACCACCTGCGATCCGCTCACCGGGCCGCCGAACAGCCCTGCCCCAAGAATAATCAGGCCGGAAGCCATCTGCGCGCTGAAACCGTGTACCGGGCGGACTTTGTAAAAGCGCTGGCCCAGCGTTTGAATGACCCCCCAGCCGCCCACCAGTGTGCCCAGTGAAATGGTCAGGGCGCTGAGGACCACGACCCAGCCTGGCGCTGCGAACGAATCCAGCAGGTCGGTGGCGACCAGCCCCAGTGTGACGACAGCGACAATCTTCTGACCATCATTGGCCCCGAACGCAACGGCGACCAGCAGCGACAGACCAATCTGCGCGTGCCGGAACCGGCGGTTTATGGCGGGGGAAGCCCCCACAGACAGCCGGTAAGTCAGGCGTCCAAGCACGTAAGCGGATACCAGTCCCAGAATCGGGGACAAAAAAAGCGCCAGCAGGACCTTGCTGAGACCGGCAAACTGCACGCCATCTGCGCCAGCCGAAGCCAGGCTCGCGCCCAGCAGGCCGCCAATGAGCGCGTGGGAGATGCTGCATGGTATTTTCAGCCGCAGCGTCAGGCCGCTCCACGCAATAGCGCCGACCAGCGCCGCGACAATCACCCGAACGGTAATCACCTGCGGGCTGAGGAGTTCTGCGCCGAGGGTGTTGGCAACGGCTGCGCCGAGCAGAAATGGCCCCGCCCCGATGCCCACCGCCGCCAGCAGCAGGGCGGCACGTGGCCCCAGCGCGCGCGACGAAATCACCGTCGCCACGACACTGGCTGAACCGTGCAGACCGTTGATGTAGCCGTAAATGATACCCAACCCCAAAATCAGCAGCAGATGACTCGTAACCATCTCACACCCGCTCGAAGTTTAAGAATACTTTAAGGATATATTAAATCATTTAACATGGCAAGCATTGTTGTCCTTTTCACAAGCGGGCTGGATTTTTGACAGCCTGTGCCGGGCGGTCTAAGATTCGTGCCGACTGCCCAATACACACCTTCAGGAGACCGGCATGGA
>CAZKIB010000063.1:24197-26831 GCA_964552425.1 uncultured Anaerolineaceae bacterium
AGTCAACCCGCGCATCAACGCGCTGGTGATTCCGCTGTTCGAGGAAGCCAGGGCACAGGCGCGGCAGGCGGCAGATCGCATCGCGGGGAACGGGCTGGACAGTCTGCCCCCGCTGTTTGGCGTGCCGGTGACGATCAAGGACAGCTTCGCGCTGGAGGGGGCGCGTTTTGTGTGTGGCTCATGGCACCGCCGCCATGTGGTGGCAGACCATGACGCCGACGCGGTAAAGAAGCTGCGCGCTGCCGGGGCGATTATCCTGGGCAAGACCAACGTGCCGGATTTCTGCTGGCTCGGCGAGACAGTTAACCCCGTGTTCGGGCGCACGCGCAACCCCTGGGACCTGCGGCGCATCGTCGGCGGCAGTTCGGGCGGCGAAGGGGCCATCGTCGCGGCGGGCGGTTCACCGCTGGGCCTGGGATCGGACGTGGCGGGCAGCCTGCGCATCCCGGCAGCGGCCTGCGGTGTGGTCAGCCTGATGCCTACCGCGCGGCGCGTCTCCACTGCTGGGCATCTGCCGGAACTACCGCCGTCCCTGGACGGCTGGAACCGGGCGGGACCGCTGGCACGGCGCATCGAAGACCTGGCGCTGGGGCTGGAAGTGCTTTCCGAAACGCCGGTGCGCGATTACCGGCAAATCGAACTGCATGACCGGCATGTGACGGTCTACATCCGCAATCCGTTTTACCCCGTGACTGGCGCGGTGGCCGATACGGTGGCGATGGCTGCCGGGGCGCTGCGCAGCGCGGGGATGCAGGTGGCCGATCACCCGCGCCCGCCGATGGTCAAGACCGGGGTGCAGTTTATCGCGCGGCTGTACCGCGAAGGCGCGACACACGGTTACAGCACCCTGCTTGGCGATGGCGAAGCGCTCGATTTCATGTCCGAGATTCAGGCCATCGCGCAGCGGCGTGAGCGAGTCTCGGCGGAGGTATTGTATTTCACGGCCTATACCCTGCTCACGGGCCGGTTGCTCAGTACGCTCGGTTTTGGCGGCGCGGAGATGCTGGAACGCAGCCGCGAGGCGTTCCTGCGGGTGATGACTCCCGGCGGGGTAATCCTCTGCCCGGTGCTGACCACTGCCCCGCCGCGACACGGCTGGACCTGGTGGCTGCCGGCGTCGAACCCGTATACGATGATGTTCAACGCGCTCGGCTTCCCGGCGGTGACGATCCCGATTCGCTGGTCCCACAACAGCCTGCCGCTGGCCGTGCAGGTCGTGGCCGGGCCGGGGGATGACGAGGTCGCGCTGGCGGTGGCGGCGGAGTTGGAGCGCGTCTTCGGCGGCTGGAAACTCGCGGGGGGAAATTGAAGTTTTCAGTTGCCGGTTATCAGAAGCAATTTGGTGAATCACGATTTTTCTGCGCCGCAGGTTAAGTCCTGGCACTGCATTCACATGCGGGTGATGACCTCGCAGCGGTACAGTGCGGGCCGGTCCCACTCGAAGCGGTAAGGCCGCTCGGAACGGTACTCGTCCGGGAAGGTTTCCTGCAACAGCCCAAATGTGTGCGTGAGCGCCAGCATGGCGTGCGGGTTGTCGCAGTAATGCGTCTGATTCTGGAAAAATATCTCGCGCATGACTGTATTGGCCTTCACCAGCCCGGCATGGGCATCATTCTCGCGGTAGCCGATGCGCGCCGGCAGCCGTGTCAGCACATAAATGGCGTCCATCGTGTGGAAGCGGGGCGGCATGGTCTCCCAGATACCCTCCGGCGTCTGAAGGTCCAGCATCCTGTCCAGCACCCGCTCCGCCATCGGGGGGATGCGCCCGACAGCCAGATGCAGGGCGGTATAGGCAAAGGTGCGGCTGATGTTGGTGCGTCCATACGGCCAGGTTCCGGTGTCCGGGTCCTGCTGCTCGTGGATTTTGCTGAAGTACATTTCAGCCCATGCGGGATCATCCCGGCTGGCGAGGATGGGGACCAGGCCCAGCACTTCATGATGATTGCCGCCGCCCGCGCGCCGGTCCGCGTTCCAGTCGAAGCGGTCAAACCACTGAGCCAGGCCATCGACAGTCAGCAGCGGGGCCAGAAAACGGGGTGGATGAACCAGCGGCGCGCCGATGAGGTTCAGAGCGCGCACGGTCTGCCAGAAGGCGTGAGCATCCGAGTGGCCCTGACCGGCGGGGCCGGGGTCATGGCGAACACGCCCACTGTCGGGTTCCTGCAAACCCTGTAAATAGGCGCGCACCGCGTCCGCATCCGGGGCGGTCAGGTCCGGGTCGTTGGCGGCGTAACGCATCCAGATGACATCGGTGGAACTGAGCGGATTGACGCCGATTTCCGCGTTCTGGCGGAAGCCGCCGGTGGCGGGGTCAAACAGGCTCATGCTCCAGTGACGCTGCGCCGCCCGCAGGCGATCCAGAAAGTCCGGCGCGTCAAGGTCTTCACGGCGCAGGGGAAACCGATATTCTGTGAGGTTCATCATCAACTTTCTGTCTGTAGGGCACGTCAGGGTCATTTTGAATTTATTCTACTTCCGCAGGTACAGAACGCAATTTCAGTGGATCACCGTTTTCCGGGCCACAGGTTAAAACCATGCGGCTGATATAAAACAAGTCCGTTCATGCAGGTTAAGAATTCAATCGTACAACAACCCGCAGTTTGACCCCTTCCCCCAACCCCCTACCCCGAATTC
>CAZKIB010000064.1:0-7547 GCA_964552425.1 uncultured Anaerolineaceae bacterium
CAATGCCGCAGTCCACAAGCAACAGTTCGTTGTCATATTCATATACATACATATCGATTATTTACTTTTTGTCAAGTCTTCAGTATCATAGAAAATAGAAGTCTCACGTGTTTGAAAGTGAACCCAGCAGACTTCTTTTCCAGCGGCCGGATCTTTGAAAAACAAGTCCAGATGGCCTGGAGTCAGCGGGCCGGATGCTTCTGATAATGATGTTTTGTTATACTCTTTCTGGAGAATGATCGTGCGGTATGGCCTTACCCGTCCAGAAAAATGACTCACTGCCCGCGCATTTACTGATTGTTGATGATGACCAGTCTCTGATTTTGCTGCTGCGCAGTATTCTGGAACCGCATTATCAGGTGACGACGGCGCGCAGTGGACCGGATGCTCTGAACCGGCTGGCGCAGGGGGGCATTGATCTGGTCCTCAGCGACATCAGTATGCCGGTGATGGACGGGTATCAGATTCTGGCGACTATCCGCGAAACACCGGATTATGCCGACATTCCGGTCATCCTGATTTCCGGCATGGCCGACAGCGGCGATGTGGCGCGCGGCCTGGAAATGGGCGCGAACGACTACCTCACCAAACCCATTGACCGTCAGGTGGTGCTGGCGCGCATTCGCACACAGATCACCCTGAAAGGGCTGCTGGATTCACAGAAGCAGAATATCAGCGAACTGAAAGCCATCCAGTTGATGCGAGATCGCTTTTTTCACATCGCCTCGCACGAACTCAAAAACCCCATGAACAATATCCGCATGGCGCATTTTCTGCTGCGCGGGATGCTGGACGAAGACCCCAGCGCGGATGTGCTGCTGGAAAATATCGAACTGGCGCTGGATACCATGCAGGACATCGTCAGCGATTTTCTGGATATGGCGGCCATTCAAAGTCAGGCGCTCGATATGGACCTGGTGGAGATGGTGGCCGAAGATGTGTTGTGGGACGTGATTATTCAGTTCAACGTCAGCGCGCAGAAAAAGAACATTGTCCTCAAGCTGGAAGACACCGGGGGCCGTGTATGGGGGGATTTCCGCCGCACGGTGCAGGCGATCAGCAATCTGGTAAGCAACGCCATCAAATACAGCCCGCGTGACACCGTCGTTACCCTGTCAACGGAACGCAAACCCGATTCGGTTCGCATTCTGATTCACGATCAGGGGCCGGGGATTCCAGAGGTGGAGCGCCCGCTGCTGTTTCGGGAGTTTGGCAAGCTGAGTACCAAACCCACTGATGGCGAGGGCCGCACCGGGCTGGGCCTGTGGATTGTCAAGCAGCTTGTGAACATGCAGAATGGCAGTGTCGGCGCAGATTTCCCTGAAGAGGGCGGCTCTGTTTTCTGGATCGAACTCCCTACCGTCGAGGCGATCATGGCTGTCGAAGCCAGCAGTCAGGTCTGAGCCGGCAGATACACCCGGATGCTGTCCGCCTCATCCCGCACCAGCGCGGCAGGCGGGTAACGCAGCGCGACAAACGTCATCCACAGATCACCTACCGCCCCTGCCGCGTTCAGCGCCACCATCAAACCCACATAATAACCCACCGTGTCCGGCACGACGATCATCAGCGCCATGCCTACAACGGTCATGACTGCCAACGGGGCCAGCGCGACCACCACAAACTGATTGCGTGTGAACAGGGCATTATCCGCAGTGGCGTACAGAATGCCCTTGTGCAGTTCCATGCCAAAACGCGGTTTGTGCCCTGCCCAGAGGATCGCCGCGCCGTGCAGGGCTTCATGCGCGCTGAATGTCACAATCAGCACTACAATCACAGCGACCACGCCGGAGAGGGTCTCGCTGAAGGCGGTACTGTAGGGGCCGCGCAGCCGCTGCACAAAGCTCCACCACCAGCCCATGCCGAGCAGCGCGACTGCCAGCGGAATCAGGGACGCCAGATTCAGGCGCAGCAGGGTGGGAGGTTCGGTCAGTACCAGATGCTGAACTTCCTGATAGTCCGAAGGGAGGTTGTGAATCGGTGTGGGCATAGTAGGCTCATCACAGGCTGCTGGTCGAAGAGGGGCACAGCGAACTGGCCCCTCTGCATCTTACCATCAATCAGGCGGTTTTTCGGTGAATTAACCGGCGTAGCTCCAGCCAAGATCGGGCAGGGTAAGGGTCGCATCCACCTTACCATCCTTGCGCACGCCCGCGCCCACCACTTCACCGATCACCACGTCATGATCCGCGCCGGTGTCCGCGATATGCACGACCCGGCATTCCAGGTAGGCCGCCGCGCCTTCGATGATCGGGCAGCCGGTTTCCGGCCCGGTGGTAAAATGGGCGTTGGCGACCTTATCGGGGTTTTTCTCGCGGCTCTTGGTGAAATTCCTGATGATGTCGGCATCCTCTTTGTTGAAGATATTGACCGAAAACACCCGGCCTGCTGACACCAGATTGTGGGAATAGGCCGTCTTCGACAGGGCGAGTGTCACCTGGCGCGGCGTGAAGGCCGACTGCATCACCCAGTTGGCAACCATAATGTTCACCTCGTCACCGCTGTGCGAGCCGATGGCGTAAAAACCATAGGGCAGTCTGTTGAGCGCAGCTTTCATGGCATCGTCTGACATTGTAGAACTCCTTTAAGATAACAATGAAACGTATAAACCTTGCGATGATACGCATCGCGCCTACGATAAGGAACCTGAAAGGGGCCATCACCTGTCGGCCAGTATTTTCCAGGAAAGTTATTTTACCCTGATTGCCCCGACCTTCACCAAATTCAATTATGCGTAATCCAGGGTGATCGCATCAGAAGTACACGGGCGCACGCTTTTGAACCGGGGTGGTCCCTGGACCCCCGCTAAGTCTCCCCGAATTTGGGGAAGACCGGTTTCACGCGCATTCTGACTCCTTCACTGGCGAGGGCCGGGGATGGGACAAAATGAGTTCGCCAACACCATCGTTTGATGCCATAACTCTCCAAACGCACCCATGTAAGCCTTGCGTTTATCGAACAAAAATGCTAAAATTGGCGGTTGTTCATTGCCGGAACCTATCCCGGTCTGGAAGGCGCGCCGGCCGAGACATTGGCTGTGCAGCGTGTCGATAATTCCATTCTACTCATCTGAAATCGTTTCTCTATACCACTCATCAAAAGGAAAAAACCGTGTCCCAGGAGTATATTGAGATTCGACGTGCCAGAGAAAACAACCTGAAGAATGTGTCGCTGCGTATCCCCAAACGCAAGATCACCATTTTTACAGGGGTATCCGGCTCCGGGAAATCCTCCATCGTATTCGATACCATTGCCACCGAGGCCCAGCGCCTGCTGCACGAGAACTTCAGCATGTTCGTTCGCAGCTTCCTGCCGCGTTACCCCCAGCCGGATGCCGACGCGATTGAAAACCTGAGCATGGCGGTGGTGGTGGACCAGAAACATATGGGCGGCGGCGCGCACTCGACCATGGGCACGATTACCGACATCTACACCGTACTCCGGCTGCTGTATTCCCGCGCCGGTCAGCCCCATGTGGGCAACGCCCTTGCCTTTTCGTTCAACGCGCTCCAGGGCATGTGTCCAGAGTGCAATGGCGTGGGCCGCAAGATCGGCGTGGACCTGGATATTTTTCTCGATTTGTCCAGATCGCTCAACGAAGGGGCCATCCTGTTCCCGGACTATGCGGTCAGCAGTTGGGATTGGACCATCTGCACACAGTCCGGCCTGTTCGACAATGACAAAAAACTGGTCGACTACAGCGCCGAGGAGATGGAACAACTGCTGTATGGCAAGCCCTACAAGGTTGAAACAACCGTTGCCGGGAAGCCCTTCAATCTGACTTTCGAGGGCATCATCAGCAAGTTCAGCCGCAAGTACATCACCCGCGATGTCAAAACGCTGTCGGAACGCACGCAGAAAATGGTCGCGCCATACATGACCTACGGGCCGTGTTCACTCTGCAAGGGCGCGCGCCTCAACCAGGCCGCGTTAAGCTGCAGGATCAACGGCTACAACATCGCGGAATTATCCACGATGGAAGTGGGCAGGCTGATAGAGGTTATCCGGGCAATCGAGGACCCGGTTGCAGCCCCGATGGTGGAAGCCCTCACCCAGCGCTTGCAGCATCTGGTGGATATTGGCCTGGAATATCTGACCCTGAACCGCGAAACCGACACCTTATCCGGCGGCGAATCGCAGCGCGTCAAAATCGTCAAACACCTCAGCAGCAGTCTGGTGGATGTGATGTACATTTTTGATGAACCCAGCATTGGCCTGCACCCGCGTGATGTGCATCGGCTGAACGAACTGCTGCAAAAGCTGCGTGATAAGGGCAACACCGTGATTGTGGTTGAGCATGACCCTGATGTGATTAAGGTCGCGGATCATATTGTCGATGTGGGACCACACGCGGGCAGTCGCGGCGGCAATGTGATCTACGAGGGCAGTTTCGCCGGCCTGCTGGAAGCCGATACCCTGACCGGCCAGCATATCCGAAAGCTGACGCCCATCAAGGAGAAGTTTCGCGCCGCCGCCGGCAAGTTACCCATCACCAATGCCAGAGTGAACAACCTGCAAAATGTCAGCGTCGATATACCTGTGGGTGTGCTGACCGTCGTCACGGGCGTGGCCGGCTCTGGCAAAAGCTCACTCATTCACCAGGTATTTCTGCGCCAGCACCCTGACGCGGTGGTGATCGACCAGTCGGCCGTGGGCACGTCAACCCGTTCCAACCCGGCCACGTATACCGGCATCATGGATGATGTCCGCAAAGCCTTCGCGACGGCCAACAAGGTCAGCCCATCGCTGTTCAGCTTTAATTCAGAGGGTGCCTGCGAGAACTGTCCGGCGCTGGGGGTCATCTACACCGATCTCGCGGCGCTGGGCGAGGTCAAATCACCCTGCGAAATCTGCGAAGGCCGGCGCTTCAAGGATGAAGTGCTGGCCTATACCCTCAACGGCAAATCCATCACGGATGTCCTGGCGATGACCGTTCAGCAGGCCCTCGATTATTTTGACATCAAAAAAGTGGTCAGCAAACTGCAAGCCATGAGCGATGTGGGGCTGGATTATCTGGCGCTCGGCCAGCCGCTGAGTACCCTGTCCGGTGGTGAATGCCAGCGGCTCAAACTCGCCAGCGAACTCCACAAAAAAGGGAGCATCTATGTTATGGACGAGCCGACCACCGGGCTGCACAAATCGGACATTGGCAAGCTGCTCGCCATCATGGATCGGCTGGTCGACGCGGGTAATACGGTAATCGTGATCGAACACAATCTGGACGTGATTAAGAACGCGGACTGGATTATCGACATGGGGCCGGAGGGCGGCAGCAAAGGCGGGCGCGTGATGTTCGAGGGTACGCCCCGGCAGCTTCTGGACGCCCCCCACTCCCTGACCAGCGCCTACCTGCACTCGTGAGCGGGGATACAGCCTCTGCAAAATCATGGGCTGTCCAGTGAGATCAGACCTTTGCGGATGGCATACTTGACCAGCTCGGTGCGGGTGTGCAGGTTGAGTTTGCGCATGATGTTTTCGCGGTGGCGTTCGACGGTTTTGACCGATATGTCCAGTTCATTGGCGACGGACTGATTGGTGGCATCCTCGGCGATCAGTGTGAGGACCTGGCGTTCGCGCTCCGTCAGGACCTCATAGCTGTCCCGTTCGGAACCTGCCTGTACCTGCCGGAGATAGTCGGAGACCAGGTCTTTGGCGACTGCCGGGTCCAGATAGACGCTACCGCTGGCGACCACGCGCACCGCCTGCAAAAGATCCGCCGGGGCAGCGCGTTTGGGCACATAACCGGACGCCCCGGCCTGAAGCATATGAAAGAAATAGTCTTTGCCCTCGTGAATGGTCAGCGCCAGGATCGGGGGCGCATCCGGTAGTTTTTTGATCTCACGGGTCGCTTCAATGCCGTCCATTTCCGGCATGGCAACGTCCATGAGAATCACATCTGGCCGCTGCTCCCGCGCCAGCCGAACCGCGTCATGACCGGTTTCGCCCTGCCCGACAATCTCAAAGGCAGGATCACTTTCCAGCAGCATCTGGATACCGGCGCGCACGACGGCATGGTCATCCACAATTGCTACACGGATTGGCATTTGGGTCCCCCCTGTTTTGAATCGTAAGACAGGTATTTTCCGAGTTTGGTATAGCGTATTCCCGGAAGGCATCCCTGTTGTGATTGTTTCTACCGTGCCGGAACCATCTTCCCCATTATATTCCTGGACAGGCCGGGCCGTGCGCCAGATGTAAGGGATAAACACCCCACAAAGCTCTGCGGTCATTATCCAGTTTACCGGGGCGGCCCGATTTGCCAGGGTATAGTGCAGTTTCCAGTTTTTGCCGCAGCCAAAGGTTTTGAACCATTGGCGGCAGATCACCCAACGATGCGTTATTTACGGGATGCAGCATTGAGGATACAGTCGCGCAAACCACCAAAAGAAAAGACCGGCTACACTGTAACCGGCCTTTTTTGAAGATTGTTTCGTGTTATGGTCTCGGATGACCCGATCTAGTTGAGGATTTCTGCCCGCGCGAAGCTGGCAACCGCATCTTCCCCGCCCAGCGCTTCCAGGCTGTCGTACAGTACCTGGATGATGTAGCGTGGATTATGCGCGTAGACCCCAGGGTCTTTGGCTGCATACTGGTAGTTGTAAGCAGCCCGCAGCATCGTGGGAGTCCAGCTTGCAAAACGGGTATCCCCGCTGACTTCGCCTTCATCCACAGCGCCGTTGCCGTTGCCGTCGATGAACCAGTATGGATAGCTGTGCGGGTCATAGATGACTGGCGTGCCAATGGTGTTGGCCGCGTAGTCCTGAATAGCCGCCAGCAGCGCGGTGTGCAGCGCCTCGATTTCGGCAGCGATGGGTTCTTCCACATCACCGTCCCCGTCATAGTCCACCGGATCGTCGTCCAGCAGTTCTTCATCCGCGCGAATTAACGCAACGTCCGCCGCTGATGCGATGTCTACGTTCTCGTGGCAGTCCGCGCATTCCTCGAAGCGAATTTCCAGCGAGTGCTCATTGTGGCAGTCCACACATTCATCGAAACGCCGGACATGCTCGTTGCGCCCGCTGTATTCGTGATCGACATACTCGTAGGCTCCCTGTACTTCCGTGCCGAAGAGTGTCGCGCCAGCCGCGAAGTAGTGTGGGTTGCGGAAGTTCAGTGCTTCGGAGACTTCATCGTCGCCCACACCGGCCCGTTCGATAGCCGCGTTCACACTCACGGTGGATTCACGACCCTGATGACAGTTCAGGCACAGGTTGCTCGGCGCGCCCTCATCAAACGCGATGACGGCCCCGCTGGGGAAGGTGACTTCCGTCAGCTCACGCACCGTGAATTCACCGGTACTGACGCCTTCATGGCAGGTCGCGCAGTTCAGCGAATCGGACGGTTCGGCAGCGATGAGCGTATTATGCTCCAGGAAGAAGGGCAGCCCACCCGCCGTGTGACATTTGGTGCAGGTGGCGGGCACTTCACCGTCCACATCCCAGTGCCGGAACGCTTCAGCCGTTGAGTCGAAGTGACCCGGATCATCCCGCCGCGCCTGTGACAGGTCTACCGGATCGGCGATCTCCTGATTGAGCGCGTTGATGGAG
>CAZKIB010000064.1:7600-7867 GCA_964552425.1 uncultured Anaerolineaceae bacterium
AGTTGCCGGGGTCCTTCAGCGAAACCTGATAGTTGTAGGTGGCTTGCAGCAGCCGGGGCGTGAAGGTGTTGTAACGATTGTCCCCGTTGATTTCGTCTTCGTCCGCCTCGCCATTCCCGTTAGTGTCGATGAAGAAATACGGGTGACTGTGTGAATCGTAGACGATGCCAGTACCCGCAACCTCAGTGGCATACGCCTGGATAGCCACGTACAGCATTTCCTGCAAGGTCTCGATTTCGCCGGCGATGCCTTCGCTCATATCGCCGT
>CAZKIB010000064.1:7883-17280 GCA_964552425.1 uncultured Anaerolineaceae bacterium
CACCGTCGTAGTCGATCATCGAGCCTTGCATACGGATTTCGCGCAGGTCGCCTTCGTCCGACACATCTTCGTGACAGGTGCTGCACTGCTCCACCTGAACTTCAAGCGTGTGCGGGTTGTGGCAGTCCACGCAGGTATCCACACCTTCCGTATGCCGGAAGCGCTTCTGATAACCCTGGCCCTCGAATTCGTAGCCGCCGTGAACTTCATTGCCATACAGCGAAGCCGCCGCCGCGTAGTAGTGAATGTTGATGAAGCTCAGGTCCGCGCTGACTTCGTTGGGGCTGTCCGTCAGGCCAGCTTCTTCGATGGCGGCATTGACCGAAACGGTGGATGCACGCCCCTGATGGCACACCATACAGCGTGCGGACTCATTCAAATCTGTAACCTCAGCCCCGGAGGGGAAGGTTACAGCCGTCAAATGGGAAGCAGTCGTGTTGTGACAGGAGTCGCAGTTGATGACTGTTCCCGTCGCGGCGGGGGCATTGACGACGCCAAATTCGGAACCGTCTTCCCCCAGAAAATCCCGATAGCCGGTTGTGGAATGACAACGCGCGCAGTTCTCCGGGATTTCTCCCTCGGCGTCCCAGTGAATGAACGCTTCTGCGGCGGCATCCGCGTGGGCCGAGCCAACCCAGTCCTCATAAAAGCTCGACAAAAAAGTGGGCGGCTCACCAACCGGGTCGGGTGGGGCATCCTGGGCATAAGCCGGCAGCGCCATGAGCATCAGCGCAAGGCCTGTGATGACCAGTACCCCGGACACTAACAAACGATGTAATCGCATAGTCCTCCCCTCTTAACAGAGTAAATAGAGATGAAAAGGTACGTCGAGACCAGTGAGAACTTCAGTGCAGTGCGGCAAGTTCACGAGCCTCTCATGGGATTATGGTTTAATTTGCGACGCTCCCGGTATGAGTAATGTCACCTGTTCGGCAGTTTAGCTGCCTGAATTGGCGGGCAGGCTGGCGCTTTCCACTGCTGTCAACCCGGAAAACCAGGCCCATAGGTCCGCCAGGTCCTGATCTGTCGCCCTAGCGGTGGAATAGGCTGGCATTTCGGCAGGCCCGCGCCTGACCGCCAGAATGAAGGCTTCAAACGTCAGATCATTTTCGACAATCGAGACGCCGATGGGTAAGCCGCCGCCATCCGCCTGTGCGCCGTGACAGGAATGGCAGTCGAAACTCTCCCAGCGCAGCGCGCCGGATTCCGCATTTCCGATGGCAGGATCAATGTCTGTCGAAATGGTGGTCTGGCGCTGGGGCAGTGTGGTGATGGTGACGGCAGTCTGCTCAAAGGTAATAAAAATCAAAAGGCCGCTCACCAGCACAACCGTGACCACCACTGCATAGGGCCAGAAAAACCGCTTGCGGCGCGCAATGATCGATTCGGGCAGTTCTCCGGGCAGTTCCCCGCGCTCGATGGCTTCGAGTTCCTCGGCATGTTCCTCTTCCATCGCGTCGCGGGACAGCCTGCCGGTAAACATGCTGCGGTTGAAGCGGCGAATATGCACGTTGTACATGTGCCAGACAATAACCGACAGGACCGCCAGCAGGGCCTCGGCGCTGTGTGCGGCGCGTGCGGCGGGGATCGCTTCGCCGGGCAGGATGGTGGCAGTGGAGATAGGGTTCCAGAGCATGTAGCCGGTTACAATCATGACAAGGGTTCCCCAGACCACCGCCAGATATTCGGCTTTTTCGCCAAAATTGTAGCGCGGCAGATGGGGATGTTCGCGGCGCAGACCCAGGTTAAACAGCACCCAGTGGATGGCATCTGTCAGGTCGCGGATGCCCGGCAGCATTGTGGCGCGGCGGCCCAGCACAAACAGTTTGTAGCTGATGACCCCGCCATGAAAGATGGCCTCCGCCATCAGAATCGTGGCGAGGATGCGGTGCACAATGCGGATACTTTCGATACCGCCCATGAGTCCGATCAGGCTTTGCGCCCAGGCCTGATCGGCATAGCGCTGGGGCAGGCCCGTGAGCGCCAACCCGCTGAACGTGACCAGCAGCACGATATGTTCAAAACGCTGCGTAGACGAAAACCGTTTGTACTCGCGCACCTGCGTATTCTGAGTCACTTCTGCCATATCGCACTATGCTCCGTGACTGCGGCCTGTTAAGCGCTGGCGAACGCGCCGGAAAATATCAGTCAGCACCAGAAAGATAAAGCCGCCGAGAACCACCGGAATCAGAACCTTGTAAAAGGTATCCACGACAAACAGCAGCGGGTGTGATTCCAGCGTGGGCGGGAAGTGACCGACCCAGGAATCCGGGAAGTCGGCGGTAGCGTCCGGGTGGCACTGCTGGCAGGTGACGAGCAGGTTTTCACGGATCACCTGGCTGTTGGACGTATCCGTGCGGGCAATATCGTGGACCCCATGACAGTCGTAGCAGACCGCTTTGTTGGTCGCCACATTGGGCGCTTCCTGTTCGAACAGGGCGACGGTTGTACCGTGAAAGTCCGAGATATAACTATCGAACACATTGGTGGTGATGTCGTACTGCGCCATGAGTTCTTCGTCGGCATGACACCCGGCACACAGTTCGGGCGAGCGATTGCGGAACAACGCGGTGGTCGGGTGCTGGATACCATGCACGCCATGACAATCGATACAGGTCGGCACGTTCTCATCACCGGCCAGCAGCGCTTCGCCATGCACGCTGAGGGCAAACTCACTGTACACAATCTGATGACAGTTTCCGCAGGACTGTGCAATCGCCGCTTTCGATTCGCTGCTGCCCTGAATATCGTGCGCGCCGTGACAGTCCACACAGGTGGCCGAACGCAGATTTCCGTCCAGCAGCGCCGTATAATGGACGCTGTCGCTCAGGTTCTCGGCCTGTTCCTGGTGGCAGTCAATGCACAGGTTGGATTGAGTCACCCGGTACTCACGGATGCTGGCAGCCGGAGGTTCATCATGGGGGAAGATGCCTTCGCCATGACAATCGCTGCAACCGAGCGGCCCATCTTCCAGATTCTGTCCATGGACGGATGCCAGCAGCGCGGTGTGGTCCACCGCAATACTCGTCGTGCTGCCATCGACAAAGGTCATCGCCTGCGAGGTGCTGGCCGTGTGGCAAACGAGACACTCGCTGTCGTTATTCGCCGTCGTTTCCACGGCCTGCGCCGCAGCTACCGGGGTGTAGAGCATCAGCAGGACCCCGGCGGCACACAATAGAACGGCGCTCACGAGTGCCGGGCTAAAACGCAGATTCATTCGCCGCGCCCCCTTACCAGGAATATGTAAGCCGAGAACAGCAGAATTCCGGCCGTCAGGACCAGTAAAATAATACTCGGTGGGGTCAGCCCGCCGGGGGTAATGGCCGGCGTAACGGGCGCATCTGCCGGCGGCTGGACCGGAACCGGTATATCGGGGAGTACCAGAGGCGCAGCCGCTTCGCTCAGGCCCAGTTCACGCTCGGCAGCGCTCAGTAACGCGGCCGTGTAAGCATAATTGTGGATGCCCCAACTGCCATCCCCGCGAATAATCTCAACCGTGTCGGTGATCCAGCCCGGCGAAGCCTCGGTCATGGAGGCGCGCACGGTCTCATAACGGGCACGGGTATCATTCTGAATCTGGTCGATTAATGCCTGCATGGTCTGGCCCTCCACCCGTTCGCCATGACAGCCTGCGCAGGTGTCCGCAAAATCACCGGCGGCTGCGGCCTCGGCGGGCAGGACAGGCGCGAGCGTATGGCTGCTGCGTGTGGCGCTTTCCACGGGAACCTGGGGCATGTGGCATGTGGCGCAGGTGGGGCCGTCTTCGGCGGTGAAATGATTACTCGCCACGCCCTGCACCCCGGCGATCAGCGGCTGGCCTTCAAAGACCTGCTGAACCGGGTGATGCAGGCCGTAAATCGGTTCGGCGCTGCGATGACAGCCTGTGCAGAGCGTGTCGACTTCGCTCACCAGCGAGGCCGGACTGCCGGCTGTTCTGTGGGGGTTATGGCAGGTCGCGCAGGTAACGCCCAGCGCCTGGTTGGTATGGTCATCATTCGTGCCTTCCTCCGCGATTTGCAGCACCTCCGCCAGACTCTGCGGCAAAATCCGGCCATCCGCCAGTTCATCTTCGGCGTGCATCCGGGCGATGAGATCGGGCAGTATCTGCGGGAGGAACGGCTGTTCGGTATGGATCAGGGCCGGGTCGACTTCCAGCGCTTCGAGGGTGAGCGCCTTCAGCGTATCCCATTCAATCCGGTAAATGTTGCCAATGTCGAGGTCGGCTTCGTCGTAAAGGAGGTCGATTCGTTCGCGGTCATCACTGGCTTCCATACGCGCGACGATCTGCGCGGCGCGGGAGAACGTGCCATTGTGGCAGGTCAGACAGCCAGGCGTAAAATGGGGATGCTGTGCCACCGTCAGGAATGCTTCGGCGTGGGCGGTGGTCAGCCATTCATTGAACTGCATATTGGGCTGGGCTGCCTGGCCGGTCTGCCACCAGTGAACACGGCTGCGTTCACTGACAAGATCAAAAACCGCGCGGTCCAGCAGTTCGTCACCGGGCTGGTAATCCAGCGGGAAGGGGTAGCCATGCTGCGGCTCTGTGCCCTGACTGTGGCATTGACCACAGGTGGCCGGGTCCAGGCCGAGTTCGATAGAGGCGTTCAGCGCTGTCCGTTCGCGCCTGGTGAGGACGGGTTCAGTGGCTTCTCCGGCGTCCAGATGTTCGCTGCCGGGTCCATGACAGGCTTCACACTGCACCCCATCTTCTGCCCACGTCCCCTGTTCGACATTCAGGTTGGTGGTGTGGCAGTAAGCGCATTGGGTGGTCCAGTCATAGGCCGGGTCAGGCCAGGTCTCGCTCAGCGTAAAGGGCTGCCATTCCCCGGTGAGCGCGTTCCATTCCGCTGGCAGCACCATATAAGTGCCGTCGTCCAGCCTGTAAAGATAGCGCTGCGCATACTTCCCGGAGCCGATGGCGTGACTGATGTCGCCGGCTGTGAAAGGGCGGGGGGCATCTTCACCGGGCAGGGTGACGCTGCGGACTGATTCCCCGGTTGAAAAATCCGCCAGCAGCGCAGACGGGTCCGCTTCAACATGAGTCAGCGCCAGCGCGTGCGGGGTTCCGGCATGAAAGCGCACCAGGTCACGGTGACAGGCCGCGCATTCCTGAGAGCCGACATACTCGCGGGTGCTGACAGGCTCCTCAACGGTCTGTGCCTGGGCAATCGGGGCGTAAAACATGAGAATCAGACCGCAGGCGATCAGCACGACAGCGGTCAGTGCAGAAGTCCATTTCAGATTTGCACGGTAATGTTCAACCAATGCTGACCGCAGCAATGCGACCCCCGATCAGACGTAAAAAAGATTGGAATTTCATTAGAACCAGACATAAGAATAACTTGTTTTTTCTGATTTGACCAACGTCCGCAAGCGCCACAGCAGTGGTTATAGCATTTTGTTACTCTGAAATCAGGCCAATTATCACTGATTGCGGCTGCCAGCAGACCGTAAGATCAGAAACAGATACGGAAACACTGCGCGAGAATGAAGCCATGATGCTGCTTACCTTGAATGAACTGCTGGATCAGACCGCTGCTTTGCACAATCACCTGTGTCCCCGGCAGGTGCTGGGCGTTCGTATGGGGATGCTGGCGGCTGAACTGCTGGACCTGGATCTGCCGCAGACCGGCAAGCGCCTGTACACCTTTCTGGAAACCGATGGCTGTTTCGCGGATGGCGTGGCAGCGGCGACGGGCTGCTGGCTGGGGCATCGCACCCTGCGGCTGATGGATTATGGCAAGGTGGCCGCCACCTTTGTGGATACCCATTCCGGCCAGGCGGTGCGCATCGGGGTCCATCCTGAAGCCAGGCAGTTTGCCCGTGAAGCCGAACCGGACGCCCGCAGCCGCTGGCACGCGCAGTTGACCGCCTATCAGTATCTGGCATCCGACCAACTGCTGACCTGGCAGCCGGTGCGGTTAACGATCTCCATGGAAGACCTTATCAGCCGGCCCGGTGTCCGCGTGAACTGTGCCCGCTGTGGCGAAGAAATTCTCAACGAGCGCGAACACCTCATTCACGGCGAACCGGTGTGCCGCGCCTGTCTGGGGGATGCCTACTATCAGGCCAGCGAAACGGTGGCTATAACCGCGCTTCGATAGCGGCCAGTTCGTCGGGCGTGTTGGCGTTAAGAAAGGAACGCAGGTCCGGGTCGAAGGCGCGAATTTCTGAATCCAGCAGGTAACGGATATGCAGGCCTGCGTACAGCCGGGAAATCTGGAGTTCGCCCTGCTGCGCCTGCGCTTCGATGTGCGCCAGACAGTCCCGGTGATAAACGGCGTGCAGGGGTTCGGCGCGCTGCGCCGGCAGGGGCACAACGCCATCGCAGCCCTGACGCAGTTCGATCAGATGCCGCAGTAAATCCACATTGAGCAGGGGCATATCGCAGGCGACGCACAGCGTATACGCCGTCGGGCTGTGATAAAGCGCGCTGTGCAGCCCGATTAATGAGCCGCGCTGCGCCAGCACATCGCCATGCAGCGGCACGCCAAACTGTGTATAAGACTCCGGCTGGTTGGTGATGAGGATGACCGGCAGGTTCAGGCGCTGCACCCGTTCCAGTGTATGCGCGATCAGCGGCCGGCCCTTCAACGGGACAAAGCTTTTCTCCCGGCCCATCCGGCTGGACTGGCCGCCGGCCAGCACCGCGACAGTGACATCTGCTGCCATCGGCTTGCCAACTCCTGATTACGACCCGGCTTTCCTGTGCCTATTATACGGCGCTCTCCACCCCCAGACATTCGTGACAAATTTCACGGATAGGCCATGACGGGACCCACTGCTGCGGCCAGCGCCCGCAGCCTATACTGAGGCTGTATATGCGTTTATGCGCATATAGCGATGTCAGCATACCAGCGGCGGGGGTGAAGGTATGATCTCACAATCACTGGCTCAGGAAATATCGCGGATGGAAGCGGACCTGTGTTCCGCCTTTGTGGACCCCACGCGCATTCTGATTCTTTACGCGCTGGACGAAAAACCCCGTAACGTCAGTGAACTCTCCCATGAGCTGCAAATCTCCCAACCGGCCACCTCGCGCCATCTTAAGGTTCTGCGGGATCGCGGGCTGGTCATGACCACCCGGCAGGGAACGAGTATTGAATATCGTCTGGCCGATCAGCGCCTGATCCAGGCATTGGACCTGCTGCGGGCCGTCCTGCGGGACCGGATCGCCCATCGCGCCAGTCTGATGGAAGAGGCCGATAGTTGATAGGCCGTTTTACCGCCCCAGATTGTTTGGAGGAGGCATCCATGCCCCGTAAAAAATCCCTTTTTCCTCTGTTTCCAGGCGCTTTACTGATCCTGACCTTTTTCGTGCTGCCCGTGCAGACCGCCGAGGCTCAGTGCGGTTCGCAGGCGTCCTCCTGCAAGAACTGTCATGAAGTGCAGGCCCAGTTCCCGGTCAACAACGACGATACCGGCTGGCATGAGTCGCACGCTTTTGGCGATTTCTGCTACATCTGCCACGCCGGCAACCAGCAGGCCACCGATGCGGAAGAAGCGCACGCCGGGCTGGTTCCCCCGCTTTCCGATGTGAACGCTTCCTGCGAGATGTGCCATGCGGCGGACCTTGACGAACGCGCACTGGTTTATGCGACCATTCTGAATGTTGATCTGGCTGGCGGTTCCAGCGCGAGCGACAGCGCCCCGGCGGCCCCCACAACCGAACCCTCCAGCGAGGATTTCTGGGGCAGTGAACCGGCTGCCGCGACCAGCGTGCCGGCAGAAGCGGCTGCGCCCGCTGCGGTAGTCGATGAACAGGTTGAGGTATGCCCCCCGGCCAGCCATGATCTGGTGGTGGATGATACCAGCCTCGTGAATTATACGCAGCGCTACAACGAAATTGTGCTGGGCGAACGCCCGGTCAACTGGGGCAATGTGGCCCTCGGCGTGATGATCGGCCTGCTGGTGATCGGCGGCGGCGGGTTCGTTGTTGTGAACGAAATCCGGGTACACAGCGCCGAAGCAGAACTGAAAAAAGCGGAGGGCGAATATCCGGCCGATGTGGTGGATATGCTGCCCGCGCTGACCAATCTGAAAACCCAGAACCGCAGCGCTTTGAAGAAAATCCTTGCCAACCCGCAGAAGACCGACAAAGTCCTGGGCCTGATCGACACCGTAATTTCGGACGAAGAAAACGAGGAGCGCCCATAATGAACGCGATTATTCGATATATCCGCCGCGAGGAATGGTCCCCTTACGCAGCCGGGGCGCTGCTGGGCATTGTGGGTGTGCTGGCCGTCTGGCTGAGTAACAGCCTGCTGGGGGCCTCTGGCGCGTTTGAAAATCTGGCCGGGCTGGTGGGCAAAGCCATCGCACCGAGTCTGTTCGACAACATCTACTTCAACTTCATCATGCCCCCGGAAATTACCTGGAGCGTGGTGCTGCTGGTAGGCCTGTTCTTTGGTGGCATGATCGGCGCGGCCACCAGTGGAACCCTGAAGTGGGGCAAAAAGGACGCTGCCAACAGCGACGCGCAGTGGAAAAGCATTTTCGGGCCGCAGACCTGGAAACGCTGGCTGCTGGCTTTTGTGGGCGCTGTCGTGCTGGAATTCGCGGCGGGCATCGCCGGGGGCTGCACCAGCGGATTAGCCATTTCCGGTGGCATGTTACTCGCGCCATCGGCTTTCCTGTTCATCGCCGGGATGTTCGCCTCCGGCATCATTACCACCATGCTGATCTACCGCCGGAGGTACTAACATGTCGACTTATATCATTGCGCTGGTATTAGGCGTGTTCTTTGGGTTCGCGCTCAACAAAGCCGGACTGACCAAATATCACAAGATTGTCAATGTGTTCCGCTTTACCGATATGGCCGTCCTCAAATTCATGATGACTTCGCTGGTGGTGTCGATGGCCGGGTTATACCTCCTGCGCGCACTGGGGCTGGTGACGTTTCCGAGCGTCCCGGCCACCTACGTCGCCGGTAATATTGTGGGCGGGCTGATTTTCGGGGTCGGCATGGCGCTGACCGGGTTCTGCCCCGGCACATGCGCAGCTGGCAGCGGTGAGGGCAAGCTCGACTATCTGATCCCCGGACTCCTGGGTTTTCTGGTGGGCGCGATGATCTACGGGCTGACGTATCCGCAAATCTTCCCGACCATTTCGGCGATTGCCAACGCCGGTAACATTGTGATCCCGGACGCCTGGAATCTCAACCCGTTCCTGACCGTCGCATTTTTCGCTCTGATGGCGCTGTTCCTGTTTTATCTCATTGACCGGGCCGGCTTGCAGCGCAGGAAACGCGGTTAGCTGCTGCGGTCAACGAACAGGATGCACTGAAGACAGGAGATACCCATGACACAAACGCTTTCAAGGCGAAATTTTCTCAAACTGGGCGCGGCGACGGCTGGCGCGCTGACCGTCGGGCAGATGCTGCCGCCGATGGTGGCAC
>CAZKIB010000064.1:17306-18130 GCA_964552425.1 uncultured Anaerolineaceae bacterium
GCACGGGCGGCCCAGGAAGCCGGGTTGGTCAACGCCAGCGGCAGCGGCTTTGTCCCCAGTATGTGTGAGATGTGTGTGTGGCGCTGCGGTCTGATCGCCAAAGTGCGCGAGGGGCGGGTCGTCAAGCTGGACGGCAACCCCGATCACCCGCATTCCAGAGGCCATCTGTGTGTGCGCGGCCAGTCTGGCCTGATGAACACCTACGACCCGG
Organism: uncultured Anaerolineaceae bacterium; assembly: GCA_964552425.1. Classification (GTDB taxonomy): domain Bacteria; phylum Chloroflexota; class Anaerolineae; order Aggregatilineales; family Phototrophicaceae. Next base: position 17,518 of record CAZKIB010000064.1, read on the forward strand.
ACCGGGTGCTGAACCCGCTCATTCGCGTGGGCAAACGCGGCGAAGGGCTGTTCCGCGAAGCGACCTGGGAAGAAGCGCTTGATCTCACCGCCGCGCAGATGCTGCACATCAAAAACACTTACGGGCCAGAGGCGATGGTCTTTTCATCGACCCATAACCTGAGCCAGGTGCAGTTTGAAAACCTGCTCTACGGCTATGGTTCACCCAATTATGGCACGCAGCGCAGCCTGTGCTTCAACGCTATGATCGTCGCCAACCTGATGACCTATGGCATGGAAGAGCCGGGCCGCATCTATGATGAAAACCTGAAGTATGTCATCCTGACAGGTCGCAACCTGATGGAGGCCATTTCCACATCAGAAACCGGCGAACTGAGCGACGCCATCGCACGCGGCGTGAAGGTGATTTATCTGGACCCACGTTTCACCAAGACCGCCGCCAAAGCCAGTGAATGGCTGCCGGTCAAACCCGGCACGGACCTGGCATTTCACCTGGCGCTGCTGAACGTCATCATCGGCGAAGGGCTGTATGACGCCGCATTTGTCGATCAGCACACCATCGGATTCGATGAACTGGCCGCCGAGGTCGAGTCGTTCACGCCGGAAAGAGTGTA
>CAZKIB010000064.1:18196-26780 GCA_964552425.1 uncultured Anaerolineaceae bacterium
AGGAATTTGCCGCCGCCGCGCCGCACGCGCTGGCGCACAACGGCTGGCGCACCTCCAACTTTGTCAATTCCTTCCAGACTCAGCGAGCCATCACCATCCTCAACGCACTGGTCGGCAACTGGAATGTCACCATGAAGGCATCCGCCGGGGAAGGCAGCGGTGCGCTCGGCAGACCCCCGCAGCCACCCTACCCGCGCATGTCGGGCCTGCGGCTGGATGCTGTGCCCTCCAAATACCCGGTGGTTCCGCTCAAACTTGGCGTGTTTCAGGAACTGCGCGACAACATCGTCAGCGGCCAGCCCTATCAGGCGCACGGCTGGTTTATCTCCCGCCAGAATCCGGTCATGTCACTGCCGGATCGCGGCAGGACCCTGCAAGCCTTCGAGAAAATGGACTTTATCGCTACCGTCGATATTATGCTGAACGACACGGCCTGGTTTTCGGATGTGATCCTGCCGGAAGCGTCCTATCTGGAACGTTACGACCCGCTGCATCCGGTGGACGGCAAAGCCTATATCCGCCAGCCGGTCATTGAGCCGCAGGGGAACGCAAAATCCGCGCTGTGGATTTTCAAACAGTTGGGTGAACGCCTCGGCCTGGGCGATTATTTCCAGTACAGCGATGAGGAAGACTACATTCGCCAGCAGTTGGCCCCTCTGGGGGTCCCGCTGGAAGACGTGAAATCCAGAGGTTACGCGCAGCTTCCGGCGGTGGAGGAAGAACCGGGCTATGTCTGGAACACCCCCAGCGGCAAGATCGAGTTGTTCTCCGAAACGCTGTCGAGGGTCGGTTTCCCCGGCGTGCCCACCTGGGAAGCGCCGCCAGAACCGCCGCAGGGCCAGTTTTATCTGCTCACCGGTAAGGTGGCCCAGGCGACGCAGTTCGCCTCGCAGAACAACCAGCTTCTTCACAAATACGCCGACGAACCGCGCCTGTGGATCAATGACAAAGTCGCCGAAGACCGGGGCCTTGTGGACGGTGACTGGGTGGAAGTGAGCAGCCCGGTGGGCATGGTACATACCCGCCTGAGACCGACCCCCGGCATTCGCCCCGACTGTGTTTATATGACCCCCGGTTACGGACATCTCTCCAAAGGACTGACCACCGCCTATGGTGTCGGCGCAAGTGACTCGGTGCTGCATGTCACCTATACCGACCCGGCCAGCGGCGGCCAGGCTCTCACGCAAACCTTTGTCACCGTCAGAAAGGCATCCGATCATGGCTGACCATTCCAGCACCCCCCGTTATGGTTTCCTGATTGACGTGTCGCTGTGCATTGACTGCCGTTCCTGTATGGTGGCGTGCAGCGTGGAAAACGAAGTTCCCATGCACAGCACGCGCATCTGGATCAAGGAAACCGGCGTGACCGGGACCTTCCCAAAGTTGCAGCGCTTCACCGCGCCGTATCACTGTATGCACTGCATTGACCCTTCATGTGTCTCGGCCTGCACGGTCAGCGCCCTGAAGCGCAGCGAAGATGGCATTGTCACCTATGACCGGGACGTGTGCATCGGCTGCCGCTACTGCATGTACGCCTGCCCGTTTGATGTGCCCAATTACGAATGGGACGAACCGCTGCCGCTGGTGGTGAAGTGCGATATGTGCTTCGCGCGTTTGCAGGAAGGCCAGCAGCCCGCCTGCGCCACGACCTGCCCGACAGGGGCCATCAAATTCGGAAAATATGATGACATGCTGGCCGAAGCCTACCGGCTCATCACCGAGAACCCCGGCAAATACGTTAATCACATTTATGGCGAAGAGGAAAACGGCGGCACAGCCACGCTGTACATTTCACCCGTCCCATTCGAGGAACTTGGCTTCCCCGTCGCCGGCACAACCTCACCGGCCTTCTCTAACCGGCTGGTCACAGAAGGCACGCCGCTGGTGGCCGGGGCCATGCTGGTGGGGCTTTCGGGCGCGTACCTGACCATCAAACATCTGAAGGAAGAAGCCGAAGCCGAACGCCGCGAAGCTGAACAGGCGAAAGCCGCTGCTGGAGAGGAAGACTGACCATGCTGCGAAAACTGCTTCATGAACTGCGCACCATGCCCCGCTTTATCTATGTGCTGGCTGCGCTTACCGCTTTCGGCCTGGCTGTGGGCGCGTACCGTTTTGTGGTTGGGCTGGGCGAAACCACCAACCTGAGCAAGGCCTTTCCCTGGGGCATCTGGATCAGCTTTGACCTGGCGACGGTGGCCCTGTCCGGCGGGGCGTTTACGCTGGCCGCGCTGGTGTATGTCTTCCACTTCGAGAGCCTGCACGCCGCTGTGCGCCCGACGGTGCTGGCGGGTCTGCTCGGCTACAGTTCCGTGCTGGTCATTCTGCTGTTCGACCTGGGGCGCTGGGATCGTTTTTACAACGTGTTCCTGCACCCCAACTTCAGTTCGGCGCTGCTGGAAGTGAGCTGGTGCATCGCAGCCTATTCGACCATTCTGTTTTATGAACTCAGCCCGGTGCTGCTGGAAAATTCGCGCTGGCGGCGTCTGCTGCCAGTCATCAAAAAGTACACCATCCCGATTGTGATTGTCGGCGTTACCCTGTCCACCATGCACCAGTCCTCGCTGGGCACGATGTTCGTGATTATGTCCCCGCGTCTGCACCCGCTGTGGTATTCCATGCTGCTGCCGGTCTTCTTTCTGGTCAGTTCGCTGGCGGCGGGCATCTCAATGGTGATTGCTGGCGCGACCATCAGTTACTGGCTGTTTGGCCGCAGTCTCAAGTCGAAGACTATCGCCCGGCTCGGCTGGTTCCTGCCCTGGATTCTCGGCTTCTATCTTGTGCTGAAATTCGGCGAACTCATCATCGCCAACGAACTGCACCTGCCCTTCGAGGGCGGCCCATACGCCTTCCTGTTCTGGACAGAACTGGTCATCGGCGCGGTAATCCCCATCGCGTTGTTCGCCTTCAGACAGGTGCGCACCAGCCGGGCGGCCTCGCTGTTTGGCGCGCTGCTGGTGATGGCTGGCGCGGTCCTCAACCGCTTTGATGTCACCTGGTTCGCCATGCTGCCCGTTGACGGGCAGACGTACAGCCCGCACTGGATGGAAATCGCCATTCTGGTGGGTGTCGTGGCAGGCATCGTCACGGTGTACAGTCTGGTGGCCCGTTACTTCCCGGTGTACGAAGAAACTGTCGCCTACAAGCGCACGGCTGCCGCTGAAATCCGGCGGCTGGATGAAGCGCGCGCCGGGGCAGATTAACAGTGTCATGTGAAACATAATCATGCCTGTTTCTCGCCTGTTTTACAGATGAACCAGATGTTGTTGGTGGATCAAGCCCTCACCCTAAATCCCTCTCCCAACCGCCGCTTCGCGGCTAGGAGAGGGACTTCAAACAGCGGTTTTCTCCCCTTCTCCCAGCGCAGCGTTCGGGAGAAGGGGGCGGGAGATGAGGGCAAAACAGCGGTGCAATCAATTGATCAACAGCATCTGAACCACCTGTGCCCGCAGACGAGAAACGGGCTATAATCGGCAGTTATGCGCCCGAACTTCTTCCATCACCTGCACCCACCCACCATCCCCGCGCAGCAGGCCCGCTGGCGTTATACCCTGGGCGCGGGCGGCACCGCTGTTTTTCTGGTGCTGGTGCTGGCTGTGACCGGCGCGCTGGAAATGTTCTACTATGTCCCCACGCCGGAGCAGGCTGCCCTTTCTATCCAGACCATCAGCTATCATGTTCCCCTCGGCGGCTTGATTCGCAACGTGCATTACTGGGCCGCGCAGCTTCTGATGATCGTGACGGCGGTACATCTGGTGCGCGTTGTGTTCACCGGGGCCTACAGGCCGCCGCGCCGCTTCAATTATCTGCTGGGACTGGCCCTGTTTGTGGTCGCCATCCTGCTCAATTTCACCGGCTATGTCCTGCGCTGGGATCAGGGTGTCCAGTGGGCGCTGGTGGTTGGAACCAATCTCATCAAGACGATTCCGGTGGTTGGGGATTCGCTGTACGCCATTATCGCGGGCGGCCCGCAGCCAGGCCCGGCCACGCTCACCCGGTTTTACGCCTGGCATATCTTTGGTCTGGCGCTGCCGCTGGTTTTTCTGATGGGCTGGCACGCCTTCCGGGTGCGGCGCGATGGCGGCATCGCGGTTCCACCCCCACTTCAGCGACCCGATTCCGAACGCATCACGCGCTATGAACTGGTGCGGCGTGAAGTGCTGGCTATGCTGCTGACTGGCGCGGCGCTGCTGGTGCTGGCCGCATTTGCCCCCGCGCCCATCGCCCCGCCCATCACGGAACTGAACGCTGCCGCGGAAGAGGCCGGCGCACCCTGGTTTTTCCTGTGGGTCCAGCAGATGCTTAATTGGGGCGATCCCTTCATTTGGGGTATTATTGCCCCATTGGTTGTACTCGCTGTCCTGGCGCTGATTCCCTATGTGTTCCCCAAACCCGCCGAAAGCGAACTGGGACGCTGGTTTCCACCCTCCAACCGGCTGGCCCGCTTTGTACTGGCCGCCGCTGCCTTTCTTGTCCTCGCACTCTCACTGCTGTCGCTGGTATCCCCATGATAAAATCCACACGTCACGCTGTCGTTATTGGGTCTACACTTCTGTTATCGGTCATCATGATTGTCTGGTGGGCCGATTCGCGCCGGACACCCCCGGCGGCGCTCACACCCGCTTTGACCGGCGAGGTCGAATACTGCCTGACCTGCCACGCGGACCTGCCGGAAATCAGCGCTTCGCATCCGGTTGAAACCTTTGGCTGCGTGGCTTGTCACGGTGGCGAACGGCTGGCGCTGGACGCGGACCTGGCGCACAGCACCCTGCGCGGTGGGAATAATCCGTCGGACCTGACCGTCGCGGAGCAGTCCTGCGGCGGCAGCGAATGCCACAGCGGCAGCGCAGCCGGTGCGAACGATCATATCCAGCGGGTGCTGACCAGCATTCAGGCCACCTACGCCGGGGCCATCACCGAAATTCGTTATACATTTGGCGCACAGCCCGACCTGGTCGCGCATCAGGGCGTTTTTGCAGTCACCGATGACCACATCACCACCACAACCGGCGTGCCCGCATTGGAAGCATTTGATCCCACCGCTGAAACAAATCCATTCATCCACCAGTTTGCCGAAAACTGCCTCACCTGCCACCTCAGCGCCGAGCCACCCGCAGGGGACGCTTATGCGCGCCTGACCGGGTGCGCTGCCTGCCATACGCCGGATGTGAACACGTTTGCCGAAGGCCGCATTCACCGGCTGACCACCGCTATCCCCTACAGCCAGTGCAACACCTGTCACAACCGGGGCAATTATGACCTGCGTTCCATGAGTTTTATCGAGCGCAGCGACCAGCCGCTAAACCGGATGGAGGATTATTACCAGCCCATCGCGCAGTTTACGCAGTGCGAATGGACACTCGACTGCATTGACTGCCATACCCGTAACGAATCGATGGGCAACGGGGACATCCACTCCAACCAGCATGAAATTGTCTATGTGAAATGCAAGACCTGTCACGGCACGCTGGACGAACTGCCCCAGACGCAGACCATCGTCAGCGAGGATGATCTCGCGCTGCGGCTGGCGTTTCTCAACCCGGTGATGGACCTGAAGGTTGGCGATACGATCCTCATCACCGAGCAGGGTGAACCCCTCTGGAACACGCGCGTGCTGCCGGACGGCACATATGAAATGATCGGCAAAGTTACCGGACAGCACTTCCCGTTCCGCCCGGTCATGGGGACACAGTGCCAGCAAAGCCTGGATGAACAGAATTCGTCCGCCTGCCATGAGTGCCATGCGGTGCAGCGATGACCGACTACCCCCGCCGTGATTTCCTGAAGATGACCACGAATGCCCTGCTGGCGGTCAGCGGTCTGCTCGGCGTGGGCGGTCTGCTGCGCTATCTGAGCTATTCGTCCGAACCACCGCCGAGAACCGAATTTGAACTGGGTTCCACAGCGAATTATCCGCCGGGGTCGCGCACGCTGCTGCCCGATGTCCCGGCGCTTTTGATTCATACGGAAGCTGGATTCACGGCCTTCAGTCTGGTTTGTCCGCATCTGGGCTGTACCGTAGAGGACCGCGAAGATGGGCTGATCTGTCCCTGTCATGGATCGCGCTTTGATGCCGGCGGCACGGCGCTGCGCGGCCCGGCCCGGCAGCCGCTGCGCGCCCTGCGTGTGGAAACCGACCCTGACGGTCAGCTTCATCTGTTCATGAACTGACGGGAAAACAAAACACCCCCGCCGGTTGGAATGCCAGCAGGGGTGTAAGATGGATTAAACTGTTATTCCGTGACCAGCGGAAGCATATCATTGGTCCAGGCGGCGGTTCCACCGGCCAGCACGCGGACGTTCTCGTAACCCATCAGGCGCATGAAGGTCATCGCCATCGTGCTGCGGTGGGTGGGGTTGTCGTAGATCACGATAGGCGTGGTCAGGTCCTCCGGCCACTCGGCTTCAAGGTTCATGAAGTCGCTCAGGGTCAGGTGCAGGCTGCCATCGATATAACCCTGCTGCCATTCGGCGTCGGTGCGCACGTCGATCAGCACCGGCGGATTTTCGGTCAGTTCCACTTTCAGATCAATGGCCTTGACGGTGTAGTAACCCGCCGGAATACCGGACAGGAAGTTGTTGACCACGTCATAAACTGCCGGGTCGACTGCCGGGGCTGTGCCGGGTTCCACCACAGGCACTTCGGTGGATACGGGCTGCCCCGCCTTTGTCCAGGCTCCAAAGCCACCCATCAGACTGCGCACGTTTTTATAGCCGAGCAGATTAAGGGCGGTCATCGCAATCGCGGAACGATGGCCGCTGCCGCAGTAGACGATAATGTTCTGTTCCAGGTTGGGCAGCAGGTCAAGATGCTGCGGCAGTTCCTGGAGCGGAATATTGACCGCGCCTTCGATAAAGCCTTCAAGATACTCATCGGCAGTGCGTACATCCACCAGCACAACCTCTGTCGTGGAGGCTAATACGGCAGCCAGATCGTCTACGCGCAGCGCGTTAAAAGTGCCGGGCAGGGCGCTGACATAACTTGCCAGATAAGCGTCCAGGTCAAATTCGGGGGCTTCGGCCACTGTACCGACCAGCGGCAGTCCGGCAGCAGTCCAGGCATTCGTGCCGCCGCTCAGGTTGCGCACATCGGTGTATCCGGCCAGCCGCATCAGCACGGTGGCAATCGAGCCGCGATAGCCGCTGGCGCAGTAAATGACGATGGGGGTGTCCTTGTCAGCCGGCCATTCGTCCTGACGGCCCATGAATTCGTTGATCCAGATATTCTGCGCGCCGTCAATATAACCGGCGTTCCATTCTTCCAGCCCGCGCACGTCGATCAGCACGGGCGGGTTGTCGGCCAGTTCAACGGCCAGGTTCTGTGGGGAGACGAAGCCAAAGCCTTCCGGCAGGGTGGTCAGGTACGTATCCACCGCCTCGAAGATCACCGGGTCAAATTCCGGCGCTGCTGCGGCTTCGACGGTGAACGGCTCAACGGTGGTTGGCAGTTCGGCAGCATCCCAGGCCCCGTAGCCGCCCTTCAGAATTCTGACATTCTCATAACCCAGAATGCCCAGGGCAGTCGCGGCCAGCGTGGCCCGCCCGCCGCCCTGGCAGATGACCACAATATCCGCACTCACATCCGGCAGGACATTGAGGTTCTGGCTCAGTTCGCGGATGGGCACGTTAAACGAGGCTTCCAGATGCCCGGCTGCATATTCTTCCGGCTGGCGGACATCGAGCAGCGTGGTAGCGGGCTTCTCGGCCAGCATCGCCGTCAGGTCTTCGGCACTGATGATGCCATAACCCTGCGGCAGAGTCAGGTTGTACATTTCCAGACGTGCAAGGACCGCTTCTTCCTGGGCCATCACCGAGAAGGTCGGGATGACCAGCAGGAGCAGCGCGAGCAGATAAACGAATTTCTTCATGTGAGTCGAACTCCCTTTCTATCCGTTTTCACAAACTGTTTCAGGAAGCAGTCGCGCTTCCCGCTATTCACGAAAGTAACAAGTCATGACTGCGCCTCAATCAGATGCCCCGTCCAGGCTGTGGCGCTCGGCATCCAGAGCCGTGAACTCGGCCAGTTCCGCCTGCTGGCGGGCGGCATCGCGCAGCACGGCGCGCAGCAAATCCACTGCCGCAATAATGCGGGCATCGGCCAGCGAATAGCGCGTGGTGGTTCCATCGCGCTCCGTTTTTACAATGGATCGCTCTCGCAGAATTTTCAGATGATGGGACACGGTGGGCTGGGGCATATCCAGCAGCAGAGCCAGTTCCTTGACGCTGTGCGCGCCGCCGTTGAGGATGTAGAGGATCATCAGGCGTTTCGGGTCGCCCAGGGCCAGACAGACCCGATCATGCAGCATCACCAGTTCTTCAAACAACTGTACATTCATCACAGACACATTCAAATATTCATCTATGTGAATTATTGAACGAATGGCTGAAGAATCCGTGTGTGATAAATAACACAAGCAGGGTGATAAGTGTCAGTTTCGAGGGTTGTCAGACCGGTTCCCGGCGCTCAGACGTATCATGGGAATAAAAAAGCCGGGTGTTATGAAGTACCCGGCGATACCAGAAATGCCTCAAGCTATAGACCTTCAGATAATGTTTTGTAGGGGCGATTCGCGAATCGCCCCTACGC
>CAZKIB010000065.1:0-4590 GCA_964552425.1 uncultured Anaerolineaceae bacterium
AGTGACGCAAAAAAACTGAGACCCATGAAGATCAGCAGCAGGCCCAGAAGGCCGGATCGCTGGAGAATGTAGCGGAAACCGAACTGAACTTCTCGCCGCCAGCCGCCGCGCGCCTCCTGTCCTTCCGGGCTGACTGGCGGGCGGGGGACACGTACCAGCAGCAGCGTCACCATCGCGATCAGGAACGTCACCACGTCAATGAGCATGACGCCGCTGATGTCGATGAAGGTCAGCAGGAACCCGGCGCTGAAGGGGGCGATCACCCGCGAAGCATCCAGCGCCAGTGAACGCATCCCGTTGGCGCGGGTGTAATGCCTGCGCGGAACCAGCATGGTGGTCGCGGCGGAGTAAGCCGGAATCTGGAACGCTTCAAACGCGCCCGTCAGCGCTTCGGCAGCGTACAGATGCCAGATTTGCAGGTCGCCGGCAGCGTACAGCAGCAGCATCCCCAGTGTCATCACCCCGGAGCCGAGGTCCGTGACGGCCATGATGAGCCGCCGGTCAAAGCGATCCACCACGATGCCGGCCACCGGGCTGAGAGCGATCTGAAAAATGAAGGCGAAAAAGCCAAGCAGCGCCAGCGTGGTCGCCTCACCGGTCTGGTCATAGGCCCAGATCATCAGCGCGAAACGGGTCATGGCTGTGCCCAGCAGGGACACAAGCTGGCCGAACCAGATAATCGTGAATGTTTTCATGCCCTGTGTGTGGAACATACCCTCTCTCCTGATAAATATGCCGAGAATCAAAAACGACCCGGTGGGGTGCGCCGGGCCGTCGAGTTAACGAAGGATTATTAGTAAATGACTTACTGAACCGCAGGCGCACCGGGTATAGGGTGCGCGGCATCGCTCATATCCAGAAATGTGACCAGAACACAGTTATTCAGGAAATACATCGTGAGTCAGATTACTCCACTTGCGACTGTCTGCATTATAAGGCCGATTTGTCACGGCGCAAGCCCCATGCTTATTCACTCACCTTACGCAGGTGGCCGGACAGGATGCAGATTCGTGCTTGCCAGATACTGAAGTATCCGGCAAAACACCGCAAATCCCTTCGGGATTCAGACTCCGCTGCCCCAGTCCCAGCGGGACTTGTCCTGCCTTGCCGTCGATTTCAATCGGCGGCCTAAGCGACTGCGATCCATTCTTCCCGATGGGGAAATTGTCACCTACTGCGTAACGTGAGTTATTCACCGACTGCTTCCGTCGTTTCGGGCGTGAGCGTGGGCGGCGGCGTGGGGGTGGGCCAGCGGGCGGCAAATGTGCCGCTTTGCTGGCAGATTTCACCGTACTGCGGGCTGACAAGGCTCAGCTCCCAGTCATACGGGCCGGGGCGCGGCAGCGCGTCAATGCGAATTTCAACCGAGATCATCTGGCCGCCGGGCACTTCGAACCCGGTTCCGCTGCCGCTGGTGCGGTGCGTGGCCGTAAAGCGCAGCAGGGTATCGCGGTTGGGCAGGTTCGCCAGCAGCGGGATATACCCACCCCAGGGGTAGGTGCGTTCGGTGGCGAATTCGGCCAGCAGTTCAAAACCGGCGCACAGGTCCGCCGCGCTCAGAGTCGGGGCCGGTGTCGGTGTGCGGGTTGGGGATGGTGTCGGCGTGATCGAAGCGGTGGGCGAGGCTGTCCACGTGGGTGGCAGCGTGCCACGCGGGGCCGGCGTGACGATCTGCCGGGCCGCCGGGGTGGGGGTTGGGGGTATGGCCGCTCCGCACGCGCTGACGAGCAGCGGAATCAACAGCAATACAGCCTGTGCCCCCGATTGAAATCGACGGCGCAGTAAAACACGTCCCGTTGGGACCGGGGCAGCAGAGCCTGAATCCCGCAGGGATTTGGGGTGCTTTGCCGGATACTTCAGTATCCAGCACAAAAAAAGCGCATCACACGCTCTAAACACGCTCTCCCAGCCGGCGTTCTGTGCCCTGAATGAGCCGCTCGATATTTTCGCGGAAACGATACAGAATCAGCACGGTAACGAGGATCGAATAATAGTTGTATTCCAGCGGCATCATCTGCTGGCCCACCAGCACCAGCATCCACAGAGTGGCGATGCCGAACATCACCAGCACCGTCAGCGAGACATAGCGCGTAATCAGCAGAATGAGGCTGCCGACCACACTCACGCCCAGGACAATGTGCGGGGCCATGACGATCAGCGTGCCCAGCCAGATCGACGCGCCTTTGCCGCCGCGCAGCTTGCCTGTCAGCAGGGCGGCGAACACCGACCAGTTGTGCCCGATGATGCTGACCAGCGCCGCCAGCACAGTGGCTGTGGCCGAGTCGTCCGGCGCGATCTGCCGCGCGATCCCGATGGCGATAATGCCCTTCGCCATGTCCAGAATCCAGACCAGCACGCCCCAGCCCAGGCCGAGTGCCCGTGACACATTGGTCGCGCCCATATTGCCGCTGCCCACTTCAAAGATGTTCACGGACTTGATGCGCGCAATGACATACGCGGTAGGGATCGCCCCCAATACATAACTGATCGTCACAATAACGACGATAATCATCCAATCCATAGCCACACCAGACTCCCTGCGTAAACCATGCTGAACTTAGCGCTAATCATCATTTTAACCCTTAAGGTTTAGAAAATGATGATTAAAGAATAAAGACTGTCTTTGTATAACCACCTTCCAGCCGATTGGTTGCGGCTAGTTTTTCTCCCGCAGCATTCCCCGGTAAATGCCCGGCCATGACCCCTCGATAGCAACCGCGCCGACAGTTTTAGCGTAAAAGTCGGTTGGCCCTGCCGCGCCGATAATCGCGTAGCCATAACCTTCGGCGTGCATAGCGTGCAGACAGGCCAGCAGCAGCGCCTCGCCTGTGCCGCGCCCGCGTTTGGTTTCATCCACTCCCGTCGGGCCGAAGAAACCCTTATAAGTCGCGTCGTAACAGGCAAAGCCGATCAGGTTCTCATCATCAACCGCGATGAAACAGGAAACCGGGTGGCGGCTGAAGGCGACTTCGGTTTCGCTGCCCCAGGCTTTCGCAAATGTTTCCCGCACCCAGTCCACCACGATGTGTTTTTCCGGCGGGATGGCGCGGCGGATTATCACCCCGGCCTGCGCCTGACGCTGCATGGACGGCGCGAGATCAGGCAGCGCGTATAATTTGACGAGCATATCCGAGTGCATGGTTAGTCCTTCGCGAGTGCTTCCAGTAAACAATCCAGATCGCTGCAATCCGGCGCAAGGGCCTGCGCGCCCTCGGCGATCAGCGCGCGGTTGCCGCTGGCTTTCAGGTCGAACGTAAAGACCGAGCGCTGCTGCCTGTGGGCAAAGCGCGCCGCGTGCATGGCCCCGCCATCCGCATCGGTTTCGACGACCACCAGCGCCTTTGCCAGCCCGCTGATAATGCGGTTGCGGGCCACCAGACGCGGGCTGCTGGGCGCGGCATTCGGGTGAACCTCGCTCATGATCGCGCCCCGGCCGGCGCATTCCAGCGCCAGCGCATAATGCTCCGGCGGGTAAATGTTTAACACACCACAGCCTAATACTGCAATGGACCGCCCTTCAGGAATGGACAGCGCGCCTTCATGCGCCTGCCGGTCCACGCCAAACGCCAGCCCGCTGACCACCGTGTAACCCGCTTCGGCCAGCGTGCTTCCCAACCGGTAGGCCGCTTTCGCCGCCAGCCGGGAAGGTTCGCGCGTGCCAACCACCGCCGCCGCCCGGTCATCCGCCGGCTGCCATGCGCCGCGCAAAAACAGGGCAGCCGGCGCGTCATCAGTCAGCAGCAAACGCGGCGGATAATCAACCCCGGAAGTGACCGGCGTGGCGATCTGAATCTGAACAGCGTTCCAATCCGCTATGGCCTGCTGGACCTGCGGCAGATCAATTGATTTGATACTCTGCGCGATTTTTGGGCCGACGCCGGGAACCCGCTGCAAGGCGCGGACATCTGCGTTCAGAATCGTTTCAGGGTCATCGCCGAAGTGTTGCAGCAGCGCGTTCAGTGTTTTTGTGCCCAGGTGTTCGGTCAGGCTGAGGGCCACCCATAACGACAGATCGGGCACGCGCTAGTCTTCCTGGTAATACTCGATGATCGACAGCAGCATGGCGTTGATGAAGGTGTTCACCTGCCGCAGCATGGTACTCCATTCGGATGTGCTGTGCGGGGGGGTGAGTTCTGACCAGGTGAGGACGGAGTTAATCACAAAGTCGCTGAAGTAGAAAAAACCGCGCGCGGCCTGCGGCAGAGTCAGCCCGTCGGCGCTCAGGCGTTTGGCGTAATCCTTGCCAATCACGATGGCTTCCAGCAGGCCCTCGTCCTGTGCCCCGCCGGCCAGATACTGGCGCAGCGCTTCCAGCACACGACGGCCTTCCTGGCGCATCTCGGCTCGTGTGGCGTCGCTCATGGCTTCGTACCAGGGTACATGAAGCAGCGTGCCGCCGCCCACCTGCATCCGCGTTTGGCCCAGAGCGCTCTGCAAAATGACCTGTACTTCGGTGGGCTGCAATTCGCTGTAGGATTCTGCGTAGCGCATTAAATCCGCCCGCCGGAAACGGCGATGTTTGCCGGGCGTGCGCCGCGATGGCAGTTTGCCTTCATCTGCCCAGTTGCGAACCGTAGCGGGATGCACACC
>CAZKIB010000065.1:4607-26706 GCA_964552425.1 uncultured Anaerolineaceae bacterium
ATCGGCGGCTTCTCGCAGACTGACCCATTCCGATGCGTCGCTGCTCATAGGGATTCCTGATTGCTGCTGTCTGGTCACATTACAGTATACATCAGGACGTTACAAGGCCCTATCCGACCATTGGGAAACCCAAAAACCCCGGCGGGCCGGGGTCAGGATGACCGCATACTGCGAGATAATTTACTGCGGGCGGGCGCTCAACTGCACCGGCAGAACCACCTGCTGGCCGCTGCGCCACACGGTCAGGTTGATGGTATCGCCGGGGCGCGTGTTGCGGGCCAGGTACGAGACCAGTTCGTTCATGCCCGCCACCGGCACACCATTGATGGCGGTGATAATATCGGCGCTGGTGGGCACAGGTTCGCCCTCGACAAACACAGTCCTGCCGGGGTTTTGCAGCCCCGCGCTTTCTGCCGGGCCGCCGGGAACCACGCCGCTGACTACCACACCCCGCAGGTTATTGGGCAGTTGCAGGGTTTCGATCAGATTGAGGTTCATTTCCGGGCCGCCGTTGATGCCCAGATAACTGTAGGCCACCCGGCCCTGACCGAGAATATCCTGAATGACCCGGTTGACCAGATTGATTGGCACGGCGAAACCCACCCCGGAATTGCTGCGGGACTGGCTGATAATCTGCGAATTGACGCCGATCACCTCCCCTTTGAGGTTAAAGAGCGGGCCGCCGCTGTTGCCGGGGTTGATGGCCGCGTCCGTCTGAATAACGGAGCCAATCGAGAAATTGTTCAGGCCCTGAATGGTGCGGTCCAGCGCGCTGACAATGCCGGTGGTCAGGGTCCAGCGCTGGCCGAAGGGGCTGCCAATCGCCAGGGTGGTCTGGCCGATCACCAGCCTGTCTGAATCACCCAGTGTGACCGGGCGCAGATTTTCCGCAGGAATGTTGACTTTCAGCACGGCGAGATCAGAATCCGGGTCCAGGCCGACAATCTCGGCGCGGACAATCGTGCCATCATAAAAATTGACTTCAATGCCGCGATCCGTCGCGCCATCAACCACATGATTGTTGGTGACGATGTGACCCTGGGTGTCGATCACAAAGCCGGAGCCGGAACCAAAGGCAAAACCATCGCCCTGGCTGCCAGACCGCTGCTGGGTGGTGACATTGATGGAAACTACCGAGGGGCTGACGGTATTATAGATACTGGCAATATGCTGCTCATATTCCGTCAAGTCCAGCGCACTCAGGTCTGGCACAGGCTGCTGGACCGGCACGTTCAGCAGAACCGGGGCGGGTAACGCGCTGGCCGCGCCGGGAAGGATCGCGCTGCCGAGGACGAATCCGAAAGCGACCAGCAGCAGACCGCTGGCAAAAATGGTCACTTTGCGCCTCAATGAAGCATACATAAATCGTTACCTTTCAAACACACTTCGGGGAGACGAAGTTCGCACGGTACACTATAACGGGATGCCATGAGTAGCGGCTGAGTTAGATGTTAAGTTTCACATAGAACGGACACCATGTTCGCGACCAGAATGAGCGTGCTTTACGAAGCGGCCCCTATCCCCAACCGGCTGAACGAAGATGCCTGTGGGGTGTACGGGGATGGCGAAATGATTTCCCTGTTTGTGGCGGACGGCGCGGGCCAGCGCTGCCCGACTACGAAAACGGCGGCGATATTTGAACGTTTCGGCCCCGCGACCACTGCCGCGCGTTTTGCCTCGCAGATGGTGCGCGAGGGCTTCGAACTGTACTACCGCTGGGACGACCCGCGTAATCTGCTGATCGACGTGAATCTGGACATTCAGCACCTGCTGCAAGCAGTCTATGGGGAGGTGACACCGGAAGCGCTGTGCGAACACGAACCGCAGCTTGTGCCATTTGTCGAAGAAGACCCGCGCCTGTTCCGGCTGGCGCTGCCGGTGTGTGTTGCCACCGCCGTACAGATCGATGGCCCGGCGCGGCGGCTGGAATATGCCCACGCCGGCGACACCTGCCTGCTGGTGTTTTACAGCGATGGGCGCATCGCGGAACTGACCAGCGACCAGATGGGTTCTCATGATGCCTCAGCCCTGAAACTCGCCCAGCAGGTGCAGACTGAACTGGGCCGGCCACACCTGGCGGATGTGCTGGATGACCCGAACGTGGTGGATGCCAATGCGCGCAGCGGCCTGTACCATAATTATACGGACAAAGACGGCCAGCCCAACCCACGAATTGGCGCTGGCGTTCTCAACGGGCTGCCCGAACTGGCGGCTTACATTCAGCGCGGCACGCTGGAACTCAAGGATGTGGCGGGGGTGCTGGTGTGCAGTGATGGGTTTCTGTGGCCCGCGCCGCTGGACGAACGCCCGGATGCCAGAGCCGCCCGGCTGCAATTCATGCGCAGTACCATCGCGCGCGCCGGACTGCCCGGTTATTACGATATGCTGCGCGCGGTGGAACGCAGCGACGCCAGCCGGGATCGTTTCCCGCGTTTCAAAATTCATGATGACTGTACCGCCGTTTATATCGAGCTTTAGGCGAAACGCACCGGATAGTCTGCCGGACAGTACAGCGTCGTTCCCTGCGGTCCCGTTTGCAGAAACACCCCCTGAAAATCCGGGATGACATGGGCCGCGCCGATGTGCAGCAGCGGCTCCGCGATGGGGTTCACGCCGATGCAGGTTGCGCCCGCGCTGATGGCCGCCTGTGCCCCGCTGAGGGAATCCTCAAAGACGATGCAGCGCTCCGGCGCGATGCCCAGCCGCCGCGCCCCCAGTTGATAACATTCCGGGTGCGGTTTGCCCTGCCCGACATCGTGTGATGTCACCTGCGCCGCGAAGCTCCGGGTCAACCCTAACTGGTCCAGCACCACATTGACTTTGGACGGTGGGGCGCTTGTCACCAGGGCGATGGGCACACCGGCCCGGTTCAGCGCGGCCAGCGTATCCAGCACGCCGGGAAGTGGCCTGTACCGGGCGACAGCTTCCTGCGCTTCCAGGTCAGCCAGCGCGGCCTGCCACTGCGCGGGTGTCACCTGCGGGAACAGCATCTCCAGCGTGTAGGCTGCCTTGCGCCCATAAATAAACTGGGTGAAATCTTCCGGGGTCAGCGTGACACCGCTGGCATCCGCCAGCCGCTGCCAGAACGCCGTCACTTCCATATGGGTGTCGATCACCACGCCATCCATATCAAACAGGACGGCTTCGTACCGTGAACTGCTCACTAACCGCGTCCTTCCTGTTCCACATCGACCACTTCCAGCGCATAGGTGGCGGTCACACGGCCAAACGTGAAATCGAACGAAGCTTCACCGAGCCGGATAATATACAGCGCCCCGCCGGGGAACACGCCGATCATCCCGGTCTGCACACGTGACCCGCGCAGCGCGCCGACGGTTTCCAGTGCGCCGTTTTCCAGCACATTGACGCTCACTTCAGGCGCGAAGTCGCCGGCCTGACGGGTGTATTCCAGCGCGAAATCGACCTCGCCGCGATACACATAAAAATGGTCGCCGTCCTCACTGGTGACGGTATCCGAAATCATCTGGCCGGGTTCGATCTCGCTGAGACGCTGGATCATCAGGGTGAATTCGCCCACGTCCGTGCCTTCAATGCCATCTGGCCGGGTGGCGATCACTGTGTAGGTTCCACTGCTGGCAAGTTCGATAAACAGCCGCGAGCTGCCGTAATGCTCTACTTCCGCCAGCGTGTCGCCGCGTGTGTTCGTCACGATCAGCCGGGTTTCAGCCAGGTCTCCGAGCGACTCCACCGGTCTCATTTCCAGCAGAATCACGTCACTCTGAACACCCGCGAAGGTGTAGGTCTGCTCATAAACCTCGCTGGTGAGTTCGCCCGTGATGGCCTGTCCATATTCCAGCATCTCGAATTCCTGGGCCTGAACATTTAGCCCGGCCAGCAGCATCAGCCACAGCACGGTTATAGGTCGTATCATCGGCGGGGACTCCTGTCAGCCAGAGAACACATGAAGCGGGCGGGGCGTAAAGCCTAAGCGGAAACGGGGCGTTTGAACGCGGCTTTCGCGCCCTTGTCCAGCCAGTCGAAGCTGACCAGTTCCCAGCCGGCCTTGCCATATTCGTTCAGCCGATCCGTAAAGACATCGGCGTCGGCATAGGTATCCGCTTCCTTATTGGTCGCTTCCAGGTCCACATCGCGGATAAAGACCACCAGATATTCCCATCGCTGCATCGGAGTCACTCCTGTGTTTTGTCAGATAACAGGTTTCATTCTATGGCGCTTCTTTATTGTACGCGAACCCACCGCGCCAGAGGCTTAAGCTGGTTCGCATTTTAGCGGTCCACACTTAAGCGTGTTGTGTACTTTTTCGTGCCGGACAGTGCGCAGCCTATCAGCAAACAGCCCCCAAATCCCTGCGCGATTCAGGCTCCCAGTCCCAGCGGGACTTGCTTTGCCTTGCCGTCGATTTCAATCGGCGGCACAAGCGTTAGCTTCATCTGAGGGCCGCATGGTTCACGACGACAGGGCCACTGCGACGGCGGAAGCGTATTCCTTTGTATGCGTCAGGCTGATGTCCCACTGTGTCAGGCCGAGTTCCGCCGCGACCTGAGCCGCCGCGCCATGCAGATGCAGGGTCGGCCGGCCGGTTTCCGGTTCGCAGCGAATCTCGATGTCCTGCCAGCTTACCACGCCAATGCCGGTGCCAAGCGCTTTGGAGACGGCTTCCTTCGCCGCGAAACGCGCCGCCAGCCGGTGGGGTTTATCGCCACAGTCGGCGCGCTCACCGGGCGTAAAAAAGCGGTTGAGGAAGCGTTCACCTAGGCGGGTGATGCCGTGTTCAACACGCTGAATTTCAATCTGATCAATGCCGCAGCGGAGCATATACAATGTCCTGTGGTTGTGCCCAATTCCCCACATTAAACCACAGGTTGCGCGCGGATTACAGGGCTTCGCGCCGGTTACTTTTTGAGTTTGCGCTGCACAAACACATGGAACGGGTAGGCCAGCGCGCGGGCGTCCGGTTGATTGCTGCCGACCAGTGAAGGCTGGTTCGCCACCTCGAAGTCATGGTGCAGGCGCTGAATCTCGCGGATTTGCATGGGCGAAGGCTCGTTGCGGAACAGTGTCACCACTGTCGTATACGGTTCGGCAGCGAACAGCAGCCAGCGCTTGTCTTCGATCTTCTCGGCGCGCGGGCGCATGATCTTCTCGTCAGCGATCATCTGGCGAAACTCGGTCAGCACCGGCGAGATCACGAACGCCGAGACTTCAAAATCGCCGAGGGTATCAATCATCGCGCCGGTTTTGTTGTGATAAATGCGCAGACCGAGCGCTTTGCCCATGTGTTCATCCTTGATGGCGATGGTCGACTTTTCGCCCTGCGCGTCATGCAGCACCTGATTGTCGCCGGTCAGCATGGCCTGCTGCGCGATCAGCCGCTGGCTGGAATAGCGCTCGTACAGCACATGAAACTGTTCGCTGTTGAGTTTGCCTTCCGAGTATTCCCGCAGCAGCGCCCGAATTTTTTCCTCCACCTGGGTCATGAAGGCTTCCGCTTTGTTGATGGCTTGCGACGGCATCAATGCCTCCGAATAAGTTCTCTGGGTTTGATAATCTTAACTTATCATACAACAGGAAAAGCGCTCACGCAGGTTGACGAAATTTAAGATTTGGCGTTTTTTCACAGGTTGTTCAGTTTTATAATGGTGATGACATCAGGATATGGTATCATTGTACGGTCTTTCACAAACACGATCCCCGGTGAGGAGAAGTGCATTATGCCCAAAAACGGCCATCAGCGTCTGGTTATCCCTGGCCCGGTTGAGGTGCGCCCGGAAATTCTGGAAGCGCAAACGGAATGGATGATCGGCCATCGTTCGTCGGCTTTTGCCGATCTGTTCGCGCGCCTGCAAACCAAACTGCGGCAGGCTTTTCTGACTGAAAGCCGCGTGTTCGTCAGCGGGTCATCTGGCACGGGCCTGTGGGAAGGCGCATCCCGCAACTGTATCCGCGATGATCGTAAAGTGCTGCATCTGGTTGGCGGGGCCTTCAGCGAACGCTGGGCCGAAATCAGCCAGCTCAACGGCAAGCAGGTGGATGTGATTGAGGTAGAGTGGGGCCAGGCGCACACACCGGAGATGGTCGCCGCCGCGCTGGAAAAAGCCAGCTATGACGCGGTCTGTGTGGTGCATAATGAAACCAGCACGGGCGTCACCAACCCGATTAAAGACATCGCGGCTGTCGTGCGCCAGTATGACGACACCCTCATGCTGGTCGATACGGTCAGCGGCTTCCTGGGGACCGAACTGCGCGTGGATGAGTGGGGCATTGACATCGCCCTGACTTCTTCGCAGAAAGCCTTTGCCCTGCCGCCCGGCGTGGCCTTCGCGTCGGTCAGTGACCGGGTGCTGGAACGCGCCAGCCAGGTGACGAACCGGGGTTATTATTTCGACTTCATCGAACTGGAAGCCAGCCTCAAGAAAAACAACACGCCCTCCACGCCACCGATCTCGCTGATGTTCGCGGCGGACCGGCAGCTTGACGACATCCTGGCCGAAGGGCTGGAAAACCGCTGGGCGCGCCACCAGCAGATGCGCGACATGACTCACCAGTGGGCCATGCAGCGCGATTTTGGCCTGTTCGCGCAGGACGGCTACCGCTCTAACACTGTGACTGCGGTGGCGAACACCCGCCAGATCAGCGTGGATGATATGGCGAAGTTCATGAAGGGCAGGCAGTTCGAGATGGATAAAGGCTACGGCAAGATCAAAGGCACGACCTTCCGTATCGCGCACATGGGCGATATGCAGCCCGCCGTTCTCGAAGAAGTGCTGTCCGGCCTGGATGAATTTCTCGGCGTGTAGAGCAGATCACGCCGTTAATACAATGCGGTAGGGGCGATTCGCGAATCGCCCCTGTAACGCTGACTTTGATTGTCCGAATGAAACCCAATTTCCTCTAAGCCCGCCAACCAGTAAGCATCACGGAGTAATGATCCCTATGAGCTATCATGTTCTTGTGCCAGACAGTGTCGATCAGGCCGCGCTGGAAGTCCTCAAAAAGTCCGATCTGCTGCGTGTGACTGCCCCCGGCCAGATGAAGCGCGACGAGACGCTGGCCGCCATCGCCGACGCCGACGCGCTGATCATCCGCAGCGCCACTAAAGCCGACGCCGAACTGCTGAACGCCGCTCCAAATCTCAAGGTGATCGCGCGGGCGGGTGTGGGGGTCGATAATGTGGACCTGGATGTCGCCACCGAACGCGGCATCGTCGTCATGAACACCCCCGGCGGCAACACCATCTCCACCGCCGAATTTACCTTCGGCCTGATGCTGTCGCTGGCGCGTTTTATCCCGCAGGGGGATGCCTCGCTGCGCGGCGGCGCGTGGGATCGCAAATCGTTTACCGGCGTGGAACTGAAGGGCAAGACACTCGGCATTGTCGGTCTGGGGCGCATCGGCCGGGAAGTCGCCAAACGCGCTGTCGCTTTCGAGATGACGGTGATCGGCTACGACCCGTTCGTCGAAGCGGCTGCGGTGGCCCCGCTCGGCATCGAAAAAGTCAGCCTTGATGAGCTTTATCAGCGGTCAGACTTCATCACCCTGCACAGCCTCGTCACCGACGAAACGCGCTACATGATTAACGCCGAGAGCATCGCCAAAATGAAAAAGGGTGTGCGCATCGTCAACGCCGCGCGCGGGGCGCTGATTAACGATTATGATCTGGCGCAGGCCATCACCAGCGGGCAGGTCGCCGGGGCCGCGCTGGATGTCTATGAAGCCGAACCGCCGCCGCAGGATCACCCTCTGGTCGGCCTGAAGAACGTTATCGACACGCCGCACCTGGCCGCCAGCACGTCCGACGCGCAGATCAACGTGGGCATCGAAGCCGCGCAGTTGGTGCTGGATGCGCTGACCGGCGGCTTTTATCAGAACGTCTGCAACCCGGCTGTGCTGGACAAGGTTGAAAAACCCGTCGGGTAATCTGGTCGATGGCATTGGGCACGGTTGCGCAGGCCGTGCCCCCATTCCCTATTCCCGTTCCTCGACATCATCCACCGGCAGGGCGTCGTCTCGGTCCGGGTTGTGCTGGTCCAGCCACGCCTCCGCCAGCGGCAGCAGCCAGGCGCGCAGGCTGTCGACAAGGGCCAGCGCCGCGTCCGCATCGGCGGTGGGTTCGCTGACATACCGCAGTGCCGCCTGCGCCGCGTCTGCGTATTCGGGATGATATTCCGCAAAATACGCCGCGCACACATCCGCATCACGGGTATGCACCCCGGCCTGAATCTGCACCAGCCCGAAGGCCGACCACAGCGCAGCTTTGGCGGCGAAGCGACACCATGACCGCACTGTTTCCGGGCCGGTCTCTTCGGCCAGCGCGTCCGCCGCGTCCGCCAGATCATCTTCCAGATGGATCAGATCATCATTGGCAATCGCCGGGGTGATGCGATAGTCCGGCAG
The DNA here is from genome assembly GCA_964552425.1 of uncultured Anaerolineaceae bacterium. Classification (GTDB taxonomy): domain Bacteria; phylum Chloroflexota; class Anaerolineae; order Aggregatilineales; family Phototrophicaceae. The sequence continues at coordinate 12,984 of CAZKIB010000065.1, forward strand.
CTGCGTGTGCAGGTCCACTCCCCACACACAGGCGCTGTGCGTTTTGAGGATAAACGCGCCAATCGAAAAACGGGCCGGGTCGGTGAAGACGTTGTAATACGGCCACAGTTCGATGTGCACGTCGCGCACCAGCGGGTACTTCTCCATGAGCGCGGCTTCGGCTTCGGGTATCCAGTCGCGCAGCACCAGGTCCGGGTCGCTGGCGGCATCCAGCACGACCAGCACATTCAGGTCAGATACACCTTCCACTGCCATTCCGCGTGCCACTGAGCCGCTGATGTACAGGCTGTCGATGTCCGCGCCGATCTGCGCCGTGCAGATTTCCACCGCCTCGTTGACCAGCGCCGTATACGCCGGCTGAATCTGTTCCACGCTGGCGTCGTTCAGGATGTAACCCTCAGCGTTCAAGCGCCACAGGCGGCCTGCAAGTTGTGTCATTGTTCACCCTCCGCGAATGCTATAATAGTGTTCAGTGGTCAGTTACGAGTTATCAGTTTTCAAAAAAGACAGGGCGCATCGCGATGCGCCCAGGGCAGTTCGCGAACTGCCCCTACCACAAGTCATTGGTATTTTATGAGTTCGCCAACGCCATCACGAATCAGATAGGTTTTGGCTCCTGGTCAAAATGAGCGCTGACGGTGGGTTTAAACCCGAAAATCACTATTTCTGGATATGAGCCTGGTTTTTTAACTTTTAGTCGTTCGTTTTTCGCTAAAAGCTATGGGCTTAGAACTCTTCCCGATTATGCCACCGGCGCCCGGTTCTGATAATGGAAACTGATTAAGGCCGTCTTTAACGGAAGCGATTGCGACAACCCTGAACCATGAGACTCCATACCCGTCTGCTCCTGTCCTACATCGTCGTGTTGAGTGTCACCCTGGGCGTCATCGTGGTGGCGCTGCTGCTGTTTCTCAACGCGCGCCCGGCCCCGCCACAGCGCATTTACCAGCAGTTGGGCGTGACTGCGCAGACACATCTGCGGCAGTTTCTGCGCCCGCGCGCCCGCCTGATAACGCCCACTGAGTTTATCACCCAGCTTGAAGAATTTTCGACGGAGAGTGGTATCCGCACGATCCTGCTGGATGTGGAAACCAGCGGCGTGATTTTCGACAGCAGCGGCACCTTCGCCGAGACCCAGGCCATCCGTCTGCAACCCGATAATGAGAACCTGAGCGCGCTGCCGGCCGGTTTGCGCATCACGGCGGAAGGCACGACGCTCGGTATCACGATGGGCGGCTTTGATGACCCGAACGCGGACCCCTGGGTATATGTGGGCGTGATCGCGCCGCGCCAGAGCGGCGGTGAAGCGGCTTTGCTGTATGCCCAGCCGCGCCCCACCCAGACCCTGCGGGCCGCGCTGGAGGAATTTGGCAGTGATCTGGGCCGGCCCATTGCGCAGGCCGCCTTCATGGGGCTGGTCGTCGCGGTATTTATGGCGGTAATCGTCAGCCGCACCATCGCCCGCCCGCTGCTGCACATCGCCGATGCCGCTCGCGCGGTGGCCGCCGGCGATTACAGCCAGAAGGTCCCGGTCAACGGCCCGCCGGAGGTGCGCACTGTCGCAGACGCCTTCAACCAGATGACGCACGAAGTACAGGCCAGCCAGAAAGCGCAGCAGGATTTTATGGTCAACATCTCCCACGACCTCAAAACGCCGCTGACCTCCATTCAGGGTTATTCACAGGCTATCATGGACGGCGCGACCCCCGACCCGGTGCAGTCCGCCAGTATCATCTATGAAGAAGCCACGCGCCTCAACCGCATGGTGGTTGAAATTACCGATCTGGCGCGGCTTCAGGACGGGCAGCTCACACTCAACAAAGTCGAACTCGACCTCGGCAAAATTGTGGAGGCTATCGGCCAGCGGCTGGCGATTGTCGCTGAAAAGAAGGACATTGACCTGCGGGTGGAAGCCGATTCACTGCCGCTTGTCAATGGGGATGGGGACCGACTGGCACAGGTGATTACCAATCTGGTCAGCAACGCGCTCAAATACACCCCGCGCGGCGGCAGGGTGCGTGTCAAAACGCAGGTGAACAACGGCGGTGTGGAAGTCATCGTGCAGGACAGCGGCATCGGCATCGCCAAAGAGGACCTGCCGCGCATTTTCGAGCGCTTTTATCAGGTAGATAAAGCGCGCGGGCCACGACGCGGCACCGGGCTGGGACTCGCTATCACACGGGAGATTGTGCAGGCGCACGGCGGCACCATCAGCGCCACCAGCGCGGGCGAAAACCGGGGCAGCATCTTCACCGTCTGGCTGCCCTCGCCGCACGTCAACACGGTGATATCAGGAAGTCGTTAGGCAGCCCACTCAGGCATCTTCCGGCTTCAGTGCCAGGATCAGCGCCATCGTGCCGGACTGTACGGTTTTGCCGTCCTGATTGATGATTTTGATCTCCGAGGTGACGATGCCGCCACCCATGCGCCGGGCCTCTTTTTTCTCGATGATCTTCAGTTCACAGTGCAGCGTGTCGCCGATGAACACTGGCAGGCTGAACTTCATCTCCAGGCCCCGAAAGGCGATGACGGTGCGCTCCATAAAACCGAGCTGATAAATCTGCCCGACGGCGTAACTGAGCGTCAGCATCCCGTGCGCGACGCGCTGACCCATCGGGTGTGTTTTCATGTATTCGGCGTTGGTGTGCATGGGGTTATAATCGCCGGTCAGCGCCGCGAACTGCACGATGTCGGACTCCGTAATGGTGCGCCCGCGTGTGATAAATTCCTGACCGAGATCAACTTCTTCAAAATAATAGCCGCGCGGGCCATCCCCGGTATAGCGCATAAGAATTTTCTCCTCAGAAGATGCAGACATCGCCATTTTAACGCGCATAAACCCCACCAGACAGGGCAGCTTCGGTCCGCTGAAAATCACCGCTTCATTCGAGCGCGACCCGTTTGCCGTTGATAGTGATGATGATCTGATAGACCATGCTGATCGTATCGCCAAATTCGATCACGTCGCCATGCTTCAGCACACGCGGCTCCGTCAGGCGTTCCTTGTTGACGAAGGTCCCGTTGCTCGAAGCCAGGTCTTCGATCAGGAAACTGGTGGGTCCGCCGTTCGGGTTACGGCTGAAGCGCGCGTGGCGGCGGCTGACCTGCTGGTCATTGAGCATAATGTCATTGGCGATGTCGCGCCCCACTGTGATGGTGTCCTTGTTCAGGTTCCATTCCTGGCCCTTCTGCGCGCCGCGTTCCATCATCACCCACACGCCGGGCGCGTCCATGCGCGTTGTGCCGAGCATTTCGGCTTTCATGGCTTCCTTGACCACGCTGGCCGGTCCGGTCTGTTTTTTGGAGTCCTTGCTGATGTGGTGCAGCCCATCGATCAGCCGCTGCCACGCCTGTTCATGCAGGTCCGCATTGGTAAAGTCAATGTGCTGCACACTTTCGAGGCGCGGGTGCAGGGGCGTGGGAACCAGCATGAGCGGGATCACCTTGAGTCCGATGCCCAGCCCGAAGGCCCACTCATAGGTGACGTATTCCGACGCTTTGGAATCCGGGCTGATGACCACCAGCATCACAAACGAACCGCGAATGGCCTGGTCGATTTCCTGACGCCAGTCGAACCCGGCGGGCAGAATGCTGTCCATCCAGACTTCAAAGTTGGCCGCCTGCAAACGCTCGCGCAGGGCTTCGGCAAATTCGGCATCTCTGCGGGAGTATGAAATAAAGACGTGGCTCATCCAGTCGCCGCCCTCAAATTATGATCTACCGGGTTAATTGTACCAGCGATTGTCTCAACATTGTAACGGTTAGAAATGGGCGTTTATTGTGAGAACGTCGGGCGCTGTATCACAAAAAATCCGGGCCGCTTCGAGGGGTCGAGGCAGCCCGATAAAAGGCGTTAAAGTGAGCATGGCTTCTGCTCCCGTTGTAGAAAAATATCCGCTGTAATCAGGAATATGCGTAGGCGTCTTCGAGTTCGTCGCGCAGTTGGAGGTAACTTTTGTAGCGGCTCTGGCTGATCCGGCCAGCATCCACTGCCTGGCGCACCGCGCAGCCCGGTTCGTTGTGGTGGGTGCAGTCCCCAAAGCGGCACTGCTGCACCAGCGGGGCGATCTCAATAAAATAGGCATCCAGTTCTTCCGGCTCGACATCCCACAGCGTCAGGCTGCGAATGCCCGGTGTGTCGGCGATATAGCCGCCGCTTTCCAGCTTGACCAGGGCGCTGTCGCGGGTGGTGTGGATGCCTTCCTCGCGTGAGCCAACGGTCTTGACAGCCCGCGCCAGACCCGGCTGGATGGCGTTGAGCAGGCTGGTTTTGCCGACACCCGAAGGCCCGGTGAACACTGAGATGTGTCCCGCCAGCCGTTCGCGGATGGCGTCCACGCCGATGTTTTCCAGCGCGCAGGTGTACAGAATGGGGTAGCCGATCTGCTCGTACATGACGAAGCGGGCGCGCACTTCGCTGGGGTCTTCCAGGTCGATCTTGTTGACCACGATCAGAAGTTGTTCTATGCCCGATTTTTCGCCAGCGACGAGGAAACGATCCAGCATTTTGTAATTCGGCGCGGGGCTGGCGGCGGCGAATACAAACACCGCCTGGTCCGCATTGGCGATAATCACCTGCTCGCGCTCCGACTGCCCGGCTCCGCGATTGCCTTCGGTGCGGGCCGCGCGCGACAGCGCACTGCTGCGTTCCTCGACTGCTTCAATCGTGCCGGTTTCCTCATCCATGATCTGAATCTTCACCCAGTCCCCGATGGCGGCAATATCGGATGACTGCGCCTCCTCCATCAGTTTGCCCCGCAGACGACAGATATAGGTTTGTCCGCTGTCCACCTCCACCCAGAAAAAACCACTCTGGTCCTTAATAACAAGACCTCTCACCAGTTCACTCAAAGGCAGGCTCCTTATACGCTGAAACCAGACAGGCTGGTTTTTGAAAACGGTATGCTAATCTTACACCCGATTTGTAAAGCCGGACAAACCCTTCATGGTCTGTTCACGACAGACTCTAGCAGTTATGCTATGCTAAAGAAATAGGTGGTTGGTATGTAAGGGTTGGGTCACTCGTGAACGTTGAAAAAGAGCATCTGGAAGTTGAGCAGGAAATTGCGCCGGAAGCGGCCCCGCTGGATGAATCCGCAGAGGGATATATCGCGCCGCCGGTCAGCACCAGCAAAGCGCGTGAAGAATCCGCGCCGGTCATTGTCATCAGACGCACCACGTTCAACTACGTGTTTATTGCAGTAGTCTTTCTGTTGGTTGGCATCTTCATCGGGGCATATTCCGCTTTTCGGGTGGAACGCGCCAACCGAAGCTGGCTGACCGACGCGCTCTCGGAAGCCATGTCCGAGAATGTGGACACCTTCGCGCAGGCCATGAACGCTTCCCGCGCGCCCAGCCTGACGGACTCGAACAGCCGTTTTGAAGTGACGGCATCCAGTGACTATTTCCGGGGCGGGGCGGATGCCACTGTCGAGATTATCGAATTTGGTGATTTTAACTGCGGCTTCTGCGGGCGCTTCCACAAGGAAACCTACGGTCAGATCGCGGAAAACTACGGCGATCAGGTGCGTTTTGTTTACCGCGATTTTCCGATCCTCGCTGAAACTTCGGTCACGGCGGCGGTGGCGGCGCGCTGCGCGGGTGAACAGGGGCGCTTCTGGGAATATCACGACCTGCTGTTTGAAAATCAGGGTGTGTTCAATCAGAATGGCGCATTCGCCGGTTTTGCCGAACAGCTTGAACTGAACCTGGACGATTTCAACACCTGCGTTGAAGAACAGCGACACATTGACGACATCGCAGCCGATTATCAGTTTGCGCAGAGCCTGGGCATTCGCGGTACACCGGCTTTCTTCATCAATGGCCGGCCCATCAGCGGCGCGCAGCCCTATGAGGTCTTCGCCGCCTTGATTGACGAGGAACTGGCCGCTAATGTCGACACGGTGGATGAGGCGGCCAGTTAGCCATAACAAACAGGAGGCGGGGGAGCACGCTGGCTCTCCCGCTTTTTTTGCAGACTTATTGTGAAAGTATTCACGATATGCTATAGTGACCTCATCCCAGTTGTGACAATTGAGAGGAGGAGTAGGATGAACCGTATTGCCGTGACGGATTTTGCCGCTATTGAGACGGAGTTCCTGCGGCGGGTGAACAGCGTGGTGTGGTGCAGTGCCGCCACCATCGCCACCAATAACCGCCCGCGCTCTCGCATTCTGCATCCCTATTGGGAGGGGTCAACGGGTTGGATTACCACGCGCCCGCAATCCCACAAGGCCCGGCATCTGGCGCATAATCCGTATATGTCACTGGCTTATGTGCAGGATGTCGCCAGACCGGTGTATGTCGACTGCCATGCCGCCTGGGTGCAGGACCTCGAAGATAAGCGGCGCATCTGGGAAACGCTCAGAAACACCCCGCCGCCGATGGGCTTTGATCCTGGCACGATGTTTATCAGTGCAGACGACCCCGGCTTTGGCCTGCTCCGGCTGACTCCCTGGCGCATCGAAGTCTCGAACTTCCCAACCGAGTCGCATATCTGGCACGCATAACACACCATTGAATCGCGGCGGTATGAGGCTGTGCCCCCGCTGGCTTTTTGAGGACGCTGCATGATTACGTATACGGATTCGCTGGATAGCATCACGCCGGAAAAGCTCCAGGGGTTTTTTGTGGGCTGGCCCAACCCGCCCACGCCGGAAACCCACCTGCGCATTTTGCAGGGCAGCGCAGCGGTGATTCTGGCGCTGGACGATTCCACCGGGCAGGTGGTTGGCTTTATCAACGCGGTAGGCGATGGCTTCCACGCGGCGTTTATCCCCAACCTGGAAGTGCTGCCGGGTTATCAGCGGCAGGGCATCGGCAGCGAACTGGTGCGCCGGATGCTGAAGAAACTCGAAGGTTATTACGCGGTGGACCTGATGTGCGACCCGGATGTGCAGCCGTTTTATGAACGCCTCGGCCTGTGCCGCGCCGCCGGGATGCTCTGGCGCAATTACCCCCGGCAGAACGGGGCGTGAAAGCGATCATCAGACATGCTGCCAGGTGCGCCCCAGTTTGATGTCGATGATGGCATGGTAGCTGACACCCATATCCTCAGCAATAGAGCGCGGTTTGTCGCCATCCCGCAGGCGCTCCTTAATCACCATCACCTGTTCAGCGCTCAGTTTCGCCAGCGGATTCTTTTCGCCACGCTGGTCGTGAACCGCATAGGTCGCCAGGGCGCGGTCAATCTGCTCCTGCCGGCGTTCGCCCATGAGCGGGTAAAGCTGCCGCATGTACGTGACCGCGCGGCTGCCCCGAAGCTGTGTCTGGTAGGATGCCTTGTAAGTCGTATTTTTGCGCTGCCAGCGGTAGTACTGAACGTCGAAAAGTTCCGCGACTCGTGCGATGACATCCTCATCGGTCATGGCGACCTGAATGGCGGGCTGATTCGGCGCGGAGGGCGGTGGGGGTACAAACGACCCTTCGCCCTCCAGCAACCCGGCCAGCCAGTAGAGCGTTTTTTCGGCCTGCGAATCGCAGGGAACAACCGTAATATGATCCTCTGCCGGGGGTTCGGTGTTTTCATCGTGGATGGACACATGTGACCATGTTTTGCCAGAGCGGATTGCCCAGATGGTGTAATGGGTGACGCCATAATCCGGGGCGATTTCTTTGGCAGTTTCACCCTGCATGATGCGCTGTTTGATCTGCCTGACCTGCGCTTCATTCAGTCTGGAACCATTGCTGTTTGATCCCAGTCGATTATGGACCGGCACGTAACCAGCAAACACTTTGTCAATCTGCTGCTGGCGGCGGTTCCCCATCAACGGCTGGAGGACTTGCATAAAGTCGTAAGCACGTATCCCACGCAGCAGGGCAAGATAGGTTGTATTCCAATTTTCCTGACGCGGTGGAACTTCCTGTACCTTGACTGCAAACAGGTCGGCAACTCGTTGAACAATGTCTAAATCACGCATAATCAACTTGATGGTTGGCCGAGGAAGCAAATTCTTATCGGAGCGAGTCAACATAAAAGAGGCTTCACCTTCAAGCAAACCCGCCAGCCAGTGAAGCCTCTTTTCATCTATTATCATTTCAATTACTGATATATTAGTAATTAATGGGACTGCCTGGACTCGAACCAGGACAATAACGGTTATGAGCCGTCTGTTCTGCCATTGAACTACAGTCCCTCTATTTATGATCTATTAGTCAAGCGGGTAATGGGATTCGAACCCATGCCAGGACCTTGGAAGGGTCATGTGCTACCACTACACCATACCCGCACACACATCTCTTAATGTCGGGGTGCCCGGATTCGAACCGGGGACCTCTCGGACCCAAACCGAGCACGCTACCAAGCTGCGCTACACCCCGAAACTATCGTATTACCACTGCGCTTTCACGTAATCCATCCACGCTTGCAAACGTGCCCGCAGGTAAGTATCCGCGACACTGACGGAAATAACACCATACCTTGAGCGAAACTGCCTGCCTGCTAACCTACCGCTGTTTGACTTTCGCATGAGTTTAATGTCATCAGGGTTAATATTGAGAGCTGCGGACCAATACTGCTTCAACTCATCAACATCATGATCGGCATGATACTGTAGTCGATAACGCATTCTGGTTTTGTCGACAAACTCCGAAAACCACAATTTGGCGAGCCTTATCATTTGCATATCTGAGTTTACAAACTCGACTCGCTCGCGGGATCGCTTCGAACCCTCGGCCATGTACAGCACGACAAAATCACGGAAGGATGGATTGTTAAGCAGCGCCGGCGCTTCATCCCACCCCTGCTGGTAAGCCTCGTCGCGCAGGGCCGCGTACTTCATGCGGACAGCCTCGGCCTTTTTGCGCTGCGCTTCGGTCTGGCGTTCGGTGTAGGGGATCGGAATATCCTTGATCCAGTGATACACCGTTGTTTTGGGCAGCGCCAGCCGCTCGACAATTTCATCGAGGGTCAGGCTGCGCTCCGTGCGCAGAGCAATCGCTTTGATTCGCAGGTGATCGTATTTTCGCGCCATACCCGAAAAGTATAGCATTATTCGTCCGGCGCGTAAACGGTTAGTTGACAGGCGCAGGCGGAATACAGCGGCCCCCGGAAAAAAGGGCTTGTCAAAGCGCGCAGAATTCAGTATACTCTACCTCACAATGCGGGAGTAATTCAGCGGTAGAATGCTTCCTTGCCAAGGAAGATGTCGTGAGTTCGAATCTCATCTCCCGCTCAACAGGCGGACCCCAATCCTACGATTGTGGGTCTTTTTTATTTCCCCGTTAGCCCGGCGGTCTATGTTATACTCAGTCGAAAGTCCATAGTCTCCAGTCCATCACCAGGAAAAGATTGCCCGTTCATCAGAGTGTAGCACTTGACATCGCTGTTGGCTGCAAACGACGCAACTTCAACGCCTGCCACACGACTGCCGAACGCCCATGTTTATGGGGGTATACAGGCTGTAATAATTAAGATTATGATTATAATGAAGATACGGGCTGGTGGAGTCCGTGTGATTTGCGGGAGAGAAAACGATCATGACTGATCTGATCGGCCAGACGATTGACCATTTCAAAATTGACAAGCAGCTCGGCCAGGGCGGGATGGGTGTGGTCTATCAGGCCACCGACCTGAACCTGAACCGCCGCATTGCGCTGAAGATCATGCACAAGCATCTGGCGACCCATGACATGTTCCAGCAGCGCTTTGTGCGCGAGGCGCAGAACGCCGCCCGGTTGAAACACCCCAACATTGTGCAGGTGCATCAGTTCTTCAGCAAGGACGGCCAGCTTTTTCTGGTGATGGAACTGCTTGAAGAAGGCAGTCTTCAGGATTACCTGCGGGTGCTGCGCGAAAAAGGCAAACGCATTGACCAGGGTGAAGCTGTTGAACTGGTGCGGCAGGTTGCCACCGGCCTGTATTACGCGCACCAGCAGGGCATGATCCACCGTGATCTGAAACCAGCCAATATCCTCCTCAGCAAAGACCCGGACGACAGCAGTACCTTTACCAAATATCGCGCGCTGATTGCGGATTTCGGGCTGGCGAAACTGGCGCAGGATGTCCAGCTTACGCAGTCCGGCCCGGTGGGCACGCTGGCGTACATGTCACCGGAACAAATTCTCGGCCAGAAAGTCGACGCGCGCTCCGATCTGTATGCCCTCGGCATCATGCTGTACGAACTGGTGGTCGGCCAGCGCCCCTTTAACCCGCGCTCCATTCGTGAAGCGGTGCAGGTGCATCAGCGCGGCGCGATCCTGACCCCGGCCAACAAGCCGCCGGGAATCGCGCTCGAACTGGAAGAAATTATCATTCGCTGCCTGAACCCGGACCCGAAAGACCGTTTTCAATCAGCCCATGAACTGGCAGCGGCGCTCAAGCATTTCCAGCAGGGAGATTCAGAGCGTTTTAAAGCCACGCAGCCCGAAGCGCCGGTTGAACTGGCCGGGCCGCAAACCCACCTGACAAACCCAACCTGGCCGAACCGCGACCCGTCCATCTATCCCCCGGCGGGCCGTTCCGACCTGTACGGTGTGGATCTGCTGCTGCGCAGTTACAAATCGCAGCAGATGGACCCGGTCCCGATCACGCAGGGGATCATCACTATTGGGCGCGAGTCCGGCAATCATATCGTGCTGCAAGGGACCAAAGGTGAGGTCTCGCGTTTTCATGCCCGCATCGAACGCAACCCCGAAGGCGGTTATTATGTGATCGACCTCGGCTCGACCAACGGGACTTACCTGGGCCGTGATAAGCTGGAACCCAATGTCGCCCGCTACTGGGACCCGGAAAAGGTCCTGCGTATTGGCGATTACTGGATGCGCCTGGACCTGATCGCTAATCGCAACAAAACCAACGCGCCGCGCCGTGAACGCGATGCCGGCCAGACTGTGCCGCATACCGTCCCTGACGAACCTGTGAGCCAGGTGGGCGAATCTGACAACATCATGATTCAGGCCAGCCAGACCAGTGTGGTGGTCGAACCCGGTTCGTACATGGACATCACGCTCAACGTCACCAACCGCAGCAAGATTGTCGATCATTACCTGGTCCAGGTGTCGGGCCTGCCGCCGGGATGGGTGACGCTGCCGGTAGAGCCGCTCAAACTGCTGCCGGAACGCAGTGAATCCATGACCATCCGGCTGCATCCGCCGCGCATGAGCAGCAGCCGCGCCGGCCAGCACCGCTTCACGCTGCGCGTCGCCAGCCAGAGATATGCCAACATCTACAAGACCGTCACCGGTATTGTGGAAATCAACCCGTTCTACCAGTACAGCGCCAGCCTGCAACCGCGCCTGATCCGGCGTTATGAATCCGCGCTGGTCACGATCACTAATGAAGGCAACGCGCCTGACGTGTACACGCTGACCGCCAACGACGCCCAGTATGCCCTGCACTTTGAACTGCCGGATGGGCCGATTGAGGTAGGGCCGGGCGAGACTGTCGAAGTGCCCGTCGAGGCCAGCGCGCGCCGCCAGAAGATCGTTGGCGGAACCAGCGTACACCCCTTTGAAGTGACGGTAACGCCGCGCGGGAAGGGGACCGGGCCAAAGCAGCTTCAGGCCGCTATGCAGTCCGAAGCCATGCTGCCGCGCATCGTGGTGGGTATCGCCGCCGCGCTGGGGCTGACGGGCTGCCTGGTGCTGACTCTCGCGCTGGTCAGCCTGCTCGGCAATAACCAGCAGGGCACGATTAATGCGACTGCCACCGCTCAGGCGGTTGAAGGCACGATTCAGGCAGACCTGGATACGGATGGGGATGGCCTTACGGACCGGCGCGAACGCGAACTGGAAACCGAACTGAATAACCCGGATACCGACGGCGACGGCCTGGAAGATGGCGAGGAAGTGCGCCGCTGGGGGACGGACCCGAAAAACCGAGATACCGATGGCGATACGATCCCGGATGGGACCGAGGCCGCTGGCTGCACCAGCCCGATCAACCCGGACACCAACGGCAATGGCAGCCCGGATAATATCGACCCGGCTCCGTGCGCGGCAGCGTCAGCCACGCCGACCCAGACGCCGACCAATATCCCGACGGCTGAACCGCCACCCACAGCCACGCCGGTGACACCGGTTTTACCGCCGCCGGTGACGGTCATCGTGGTGACACCCACGCCTATCGGTGGTGGAGGGGGCGGTGGGGGTGGTGGCGGCCTGCCCACCTCCACGACGATCCCGCTGTTCCCGACGGACACACCCACCCCACCGTAAGGTCGGCCTGAGCCGCGATTGGCTCTGTCCAGATCCAGGAATTCTCTCGCAGAGGCACGCGACAGGTCGTGCCTCTACTTCCCATTCTGGGACGCCGGCCGGTCATAGCGCGCATCCACCGTCAGGGCGATGCCGCCGCGCACCTTGAACGCGCCTTTGACCTCGCACCACAGGGGGTCCAGCGCCGCCACCAGATCATCGAGGATCAGGTTGGTGACATGTTCGTGAAAGACGCCCTCATTCCGATAGGTCCACAGATACAGCTTGAGCGACTTGGATTCGACGATGCGCTGGTCTGGCACATATCGGATCGTCAGTGTGGCAAAGTCCGGCTGGCCGGTCATGGGGCACACACAGGTAAATTCGTCGGTTTCCAGCGTCACGACATAGGGCCGCCCCGGATGCCGGTTGGGGAACGTTTCCAGTTGGCGCACCGGCTGGCTGACTTTATTGCCCAGAATCGTCAGGTTTTCTGTGAAATTTTCACCCGCCATCAGGTCATTAACTCCTCATCTGTTTGCTGCGGCCATTATTTCATAAGCAGGGTCATTTTCGCAGGGCGGATTGGGTATAATGGGAGTTTGTGACCGGCCATTCAGGTGGGGTGATGCTGCGATTACTGCTGCGACCTTTGTGCGCGGCGCTGCTGTTGAGCGTGCTGCCGATGGTGGTGATTCGCGCACAGACCCATGATGACAGCAGCCTGCGCGCTTTTCTGACCCCGCCAGAAGGCTGTCTCGCGCCGTGTTTCATGGGCATTCGCCCCGGTGTGACTTCGACGCAGGAAGCGATTGCGCTGCTGCGCGAACATGCCTGGGTGGAGCGTATTGAGGCCAACGAGAATCAGGTGGATACACGCGGGCGGCTGCTGTATGGCACGCTGACCTGGACATGGAGCGATGCCGCGCCTGCCGAAATTGACCGGACGGAACAGGGCCGCATCTTCTTTAACCAGCCGGACCCGTTTTATAATGCGCTGGTGGTGCATTCCATCCAGATTCAGACCCGTGTGCGCACCTTCCGCGTTCAGGAGTGGTTTGGCCCGCCGGATTACAGCATGGTCAGCTACCAGAACCGCCACCTGGGATACGCCGTCAGCTACTTTCTGGAAGACGTTCCGGCAGCGGTGATGATCTCGACGCGGATGACCTGCCCGGCCAACCTGCTCAACTACTGGGACAGCTACGCTCTGATTACCATGACGACCCCCTACACGCTTGACCCTTACATCCCGTTTACCGACATCGTGCGGCTGTGCTAGACAGGCGATTATGAACTTTTCAGTTTGCGCGTTTGCGCCGCCGATTAAAATCGACGGCAAGGAGAAACAAGTCCCGCTGGGACTGGGGCAGCGGGTTTGAATCCCAAAGGGATTTGGGCCATTTTGCCGGGTACTTGAGTGCCCGGTGGGAAAAGAACATCACACACTTTAGACAGGCGATAATCATGTGCGGAATTTGTGGACTGATGGACCTGACCGGGAATCAGCGCGCGGAGCCGGGCCTTGTACGGCGGATGGCGGATGCGATTCGCCACTTTCTCGACGACCCGGACGACGCGAGCCGCG
>CAZKIB010000066.1:0-25301 GCA_964552425.1 uncultured Anaerolineaceae bacterium
CTCCTGTAGCTTCAACAGTTTACCTAGAGTGTCAGATTAAGTCTCGTCTATTTCAAGTTACTACTATCTGTGTGCCGTGCTGGTCCTGTATCAGAAGCCGCGTCTGGCCGCTGCATCCCCGTCAACCAATACCAACAGGCCCATCCTGACCTGCCAGCCTGCAAGGGTTGTGCAATAAGAGAAAATCTGACGACATAAGGGAGACATACTATCTGACGACTGAGTGCTGACGGTAGGTAAACTCCGGCAGTGCGATAATCTTCCCATTCTGCATAGCTGATTCGTGTGCTAGGATACCGACACAGGTCCAGTTCGCAGACTCCTTCGCATTCGGAAACGGTTCACGATCTTCAACAATACTCATGACGAATTCGTGGGCGAGGTGTGGGTGAGAACCACCGTGACCGGCCCCCTGAATAAAGGAAAGGTGCTGATCATCATTCCCATACACACCTTTTGTGGTGAAGCGCTGAATCGACTGCGGCAGCAGATGCGCGTAATCCGGCACTTTGACTTTTCGGGGTTGCTCGCCAATATGCACGACCGGGTCATCATGTTCGATTAACTGCCATTCAAATGACATGCTGCTGCCGTATACATCAAAACTTTCGATATACTGGCGGGCGGTGTTGAACAGAGAACGAGAGACTTCTGCTGACAAATCCGAGTTCCGCATTCTAATGTGCGCTGTTTCAATAGCAAACGGAGAGCCGTATCTGGCAACCAGGTGTTCATCAATGCGACCAGAACCGAAGCAGGACACATATTCGGCATCAGCCTGGGCCATCGCCAGACACGGGCTGACCACATGTGTCGCATAGTGCATAGGCGGCAGACCTTCCCAATATCCCGGCCAGCCGGCCATTTCCTGATGGTGCGCCGCCCGCAAAAACTGAATCTTACCGAGCTGACCTGTATCGCGCAGTTCCCGGACATACAGGAATTCCCGACTGTAGATCACAGTTTCCATCATCATGTATTTTTTGCCGGATTCCTGCTGCGCCTCAATGATACGGCGACATTCATCAACCGAGGTTGCCATTGGCACAGTACAGGCGGTGTGTTTGCCAGCTTTCAGCGATGCGATTGTCTGTTCCGCGTGCAGGTGAATGGGCGAATTGATATGCACCGCATCCACGTTATCGTCCGCCAGCAGTTCATCAATGGAGGTATACCGTTTCTCGATACCAAAGGTATCCCCGATCTGATTCAGCCTGCTTTCGGTTCGCTGGCAGATCGCGTACATATGGGTATGAGGGTGATTCTGGTAGATCGGGATAAACTCAGCGCCAAAGCCCAGCCCGACAATCGCCATATTCAGTTTCTTGGTCATAAAGAAGTGGCTCCTCAAAGATAGTCTCTGGATTCACGCTTTTTCATCAGTTCATGCCAGAATGACGGAGCAGGGTAAATTTCTTCGACGCTGATCCGCTCGCCGGGGTCGCAGAACTCGAACAGCGCGCGCGCCAGCGGCATCTCATAACCCTGCAAATTTGCCTCTTCGACAAACTGTTTAAGCTGCACAAACTTGACATCTGTATGGGTGGCGTGGTTGTCCCGGATGCGCTGCGCGATGCGGGTGAACTGCGCCCGCCAGGGTTCATCGCCGCCGATGCCTCTGACCAGAATGTCGGTGTCGATCCCGGCGCGGGTGGCGAACCCAATCGTTTCCAGATAAATGGCGTTGCTCAGGCCCATCGCCAGTTGATTGACGATTTTGACCATCTGACCGTGCCCGGCAGGGCCGCAATAGACGATGTGGTCCGGGTCGCCCAGGATTTCCAGCACCGGCCAGATGCGTTCCGCAGCGGCCTGATCGCCCCCGACGAACATACGCAGACTGCCTTTTTCTGCGCCGGCTGCCCCTCCGCTGACAGGCACATCCAACCGGAGCGCGCCTCTGGCCGCGAACGCATTCGCCAGTTGGATCGTCTGCTGTGGAGTCAGGGTACTCAGTTCAACAAAGACTTTTCCAGGTGAAGCGTAAGGCAGCAAATCACTGGAAACCTTTACGGCTACCTCGAAGGATGGCACACTGGTCAGAATGAGATCACTGCGCTGTACCAGTTGGTCCAGGCTGCTGGCCGGTGTCGCGCCTAATGTGGCAAAGGCCGCAGTTTTCTCCGTCACTACATCAAACACCGTCAGTTGATAACCGGCTTTCAGCAGGTTACGGGCCATCGGGCCGCCCATTGATCCCAGCCCGATAAATCCAATCGCAGGCATCGATGTAGACATAATCACACGGTCCTTCCCTGTCGTTGGGTATAATTGTGAAGCGATTTGCGCCAGCAGCATGATTACTTTGGGGGATCATCTGTAGGTAGAAGTTCCTATTTGTTCTTCTACAAGCCACCCGCGCTGCCAACCAGGTTGTGTTTTAGTGCCAGGTTAACCGCCTTTGCGCGGCTGGTCACGCCCAGCTTTGCCAGAATACTGCTGACATGGTTTTTAATCGTCGAGGCACTGACCACCAGCCGCTCGGCGATTTCTTCGTTACTCAGACCTTCGACTACTAGACCCAGAACCTCCCGTTCCCGCTGGGTCAGTTCGGGATACGGATCACTGCTTTTGTCGAGAAACACGTCCGTTACTTCGGGAGCAAGAATCGGCAGGCCAGTCCAGGTGGTACGGATCGCCTCGGCCAGCCGGTCCGCCGAAATGTTCTTCAGCAGATAGCTGGTAGCCCCGGCCCGCAGCGCTGCCCGAACCAGTTGCTCCTCCTCAAAACTCGTCAACGCGATGATGCGCACATCAGGATAATTTTTTCGTATGGCCTGAATCGTCTCGATACCGCTCATCTCTGGCATCATCAAATCCATCAGAACCACATCCGGGTGAACTTCGGCGCACAACCGCAGCGCATCCGTGCCATTCCCGGCCTCGCCCACCAGTTCGAGGTCAGCAGACGCTTTCAGAAATGTCGCCAGGCCTTTTCGTACCATTGCATGATCGTCAACAATCAGCAGACGGATCGTTTTATTTTCTATGGTCACGAAATTCTGCCTCCCGCTTCATGCTGCCAGTACACCCGAATCTGTGTACCGTGTCCCACCTGGCTGCTGATGTCGATCTGCGCGCCGATGGACGCGGCTCGCTCACGCATTATACTCAGCCCCAACCGGCCTGATGGAATATGCACCGGGTCGAAACCGCCCCCGTTATCGCAGATACGCAGTTCAGCAAAATCTGGCTGATAACACAAATAGACTTCTGACCAGCGGGCTGTTGTATGCCGGACGATGTTGTTCAGCGCTTCCTGCGCGATGCGATAGAAGGCGATTTGTGTATCCGGCGGCAGCAGACAGTTCCCTTCTACCTTGAGAGCGATGGTGACTCCCAGCCGGTTGGACATAGACTCCGTAAGCTGACGCAGCAGAGTCGCAAGCCGGGTTTCCGTCAACCCGGATGGGCGCAGTTCGATCAGGAGCGCGCGCATTTCGGCCAGCGCCCCGCGTGTAAAATTGCATAGTTCCTTAAGGCTCTTCAGGCCCTCGGCCTCATCGCGTTTCCACAATTCCGGCAGCACTTCAGCCGTCAGATTAGCTGACCACAGGGTCTGGCTGACGGCGTCATGCAAATCCCGCGCAAGCCGCTGGCGTTCTTCCAGCGCGGCCAGCGCCTGTGCCCGCTCGAACGAACGGGCATTCTGTATTGCGCTGGCAGCCTGGTTGGCAAAAGCCTGAAGCCGTTCCGCATGAGTGGCGTTGAAATAACCCGGCGTTGGGCTGTGCAGGTATGTAGGCACACCCATCTGTCTGAAAAGCCAATGACCTGGCCTTCCAGACAGATGGGTGTGCCTACATAAGATCGAATCCAGCCGCATTCTGGCAGTTCAGCCCATGAAAAATCGTCACGTTTTATGTTACAGATACATAGTGGTGTGCGGCTCACACGCATCTGGTTGAGATGATCCGTTTCTGTCAGCGGAAAACGGCGCAGTACGCGCACATCATACTGAGCGTTCCCTTGATAACGCACAATGCGCGCTGTATCCTCATCCACCAGCATGATACTGGCGGTGCGATGAGGCACAACCCGCCCAATGACTCGCAGAATACGATCCAGCACCTCTTCCAGGTTTAGGGTACTGTTGAGCAGTTCTGCCGTATCGCACAGCGCCTCGGCCAGCATCCGCTGCTCATGTTCGGCTTCCTGGGCGCGCGTCAGGTCCGTAATATCCGTGATGGAGCCGGTCACACGCACAGGTGTACCGTCTGAATTGCAGATCAGCGTGCCACGCGACAGCATCCAGCGGATACTGCCATCCTGATGGATCATGCGCAGTTTGTTTTCGCACTGCGGTAATTCGCCCTGTATGTGTGCCTCCAGGGTATTCACCACCGCGGCCCGGTCCTCTACGTAAATCAGCTTCAACCAGTCATGAAAGGTACGCAAGGTTTCGGCTTCCGACAAACCGAGCAAATCCTTAAGGCCGGGCGCGAGATACATCGCGTTACTTTCAATATGCCAGTCCCACACACAGACCTGTCCGGCGCTGGTCGCCAGCGTGTAACGCTGTTCGCTGAGGCGCAGAGCCTCCTCAATGTGTTCCCGCCGCTCAATTTCTCGTTTCAGCCGTTCATTGGACTGTGAAAGTTCTGCGGTACGTTCGGCTACTCGCCGTTCAAGCTCATCATAGGCGCGGCGCAGGGCTTCTTCCGCTTCTTTCCGTTCGGTAATGTCCTCATACGTGCCGAGAATCCCCACGACCCGACCATCAGCATTATGGAGGGGTATCTTGTTGGTTTCCAGCCAGGCCTGCTTGCCATCCGCTTGCAACTGGGGTTCGATGATGTGGTATTCGGGCCGATCATTGTCCATGACACGGCGATCCACTTCGCGGAAGAAGTCGGCTTCTTCCAGCCGATAGGTCAGTTCGTAATCAGTTTTGCCGATCACGGACTCTGGCGTGCCATCACCGGCATCAGTAAAGAAATTACGGTTGCCGCCCAGAATCACATAGCTGCGATCCTTCCAGAAGATTGCCTGTGGAATATTGTCCATGACTAGCTGAAGCATTTGCTGAGAATCCCGCAGCGCGTTCTCAGTCTCCTTGTGTTCGGTGATATTTTCGCTGATGCCCAGCAGACCTACAACCTGTCCGGTTCTGTCACAAAGCGGGATACGACTGGTGCGCAGCCAGCGCGGCTGACCCGCGATCTCAACCTGCAACTCCAGGTTATAGTGTGGCTGCCGGCTCTGAATCACCTCTTTTTCAATTTCCTGAAAATAGTCCGCCTGCTGCCCAGTCCAGCCTAAATCGTGGTCGGTCTTATGGGCAATTTGCGCCGTGTCTCTCAGTCCCACAAAGTGGGCATAACTGCGGTTGCAATCGATGTATGCGAGGTTCTTATCCTTCCAGAAGATGTACTGGGGGATATTGTCAACAACCGCCTGCAACATTTGATAGGGCTCCTGTCGTAGCTGGCGATACCTGCTGATCGTCATGATAGAGTCTCACAAAATCACTAACTTTCTATTTAAGTATAACGATTTTGGCATCCTTTTTTGCCCGCGCCGGAGATCACAGGCACAACTGAACAGCGTACTTTATCCATTTAATGATAGACAGGGGCCGATGTCCACTGCAACTGATTGTCTGACTAATGACGAGATTTAGGTATTTCTACCTATATGCTATCCCCCGAAATGTTCATGCTTACACGGCCCATCCTCATTAAAGTTGGGGAGATCATCGTGAAAAACTGTTTTACGAAAATAGATGCAGGTAATGTGCATTGATAAAACTGGCCTGTGCAACCCTGTCATGTGATGGTTTTGGCGATACGGACTTTGTCGAAAGTTTTCGCCTGCTTCCTAAGATTGGCTTCCAATACGTGGAGTTTAACTGCTGGTATCCACGCACCATCACCCCGACCAAGATGCGTGAACTTGCGCGGCGTTGCGCCGAAAGTGGGCTGATTCCCGCCTCGATTCATGGCAATAATTTTGGTGGTGGGGATCGCAACAGCCTGACCAAAGATGTGGCCCACAAGATTCGCTTGATCGAGGCAGCCAGAGAACTTGGGGTGACTCGTGTCGGCGCAACGGGCTATGCGCGCGGCACGGAAGGTGGCCTGGATGCTATTATCACGGTCCTGAGGGAGATCGCGCCGGCGGCGGAAGAATTCGGCGTCGAAATCGGCCTGGAAAACCATGCCAACAATAATCTGGAAAACACGGCTGATTATGTGCAGATTTTCGAGGCCATCAATTCCCCGAATGTCGGTATCTGGTTTGATACCGGGCATTTTGACGCGGCTTCGGTGGATATGGATGATTTCATTGACCGGCTCCATACCAGAATCAATCACATCCACGTGAAGGAAAATCAGGGCAAGGGCAAAGCCGCTTTCACCCGGTTTGGTCAGGGGACAACCGATAATCACCATGTCATCAGACGGATGCTTGAGAAGGGCTTCAGCGGTTTTATCGTCGTCGAATTGTCTCCACAGGAGGATACCACCACAATTTTTGACGATTTGCTCGTCGCCCGACGCATGTTTGAGCAGTATGAAACGGCTGCTGCTCAGGGCGATTCTGTGTAAATTGATTTTATGAAGGGAAGGCCAATGAATAAATCACTATCAAGACGTAGTTTTATGAAGGCAGCCGGTGGAGCGGCTGCCGGGGTATCTACGCTGGGGCTGCCGGCCTTTGCTCGGCTAGCAGCCGCACAGGATGCCATTACCATGCGACTGGCCTGGTGGGGAGGGGATGCGCGCCATGCCATGTACAATACACTAGCCGATATGTACCAGGCGCTAAACCCCAGCATTACCCTGGAACGTGAGTTTGCTGCATGGGGGCCGTACTGGGAAAAGCTGGCAATCGACACGGCAGGTGGAAATGCGCCCGACATCATTCACATGCACCAAACCTTCCTCAGCGATTATGCCACGCGCGGCGCACTGATGGACCTGGGGCCGTTTGTCGAATCCGGCCAGATTGATCTGACCCATTTTCAGCAGGGTATTATTGACACCGGCAAGATTAATGACACGATTTACATGATTACGCTGGGCAACTCTGCGCCAGGCGTTCATTACAATACGGTCATATTTGAAGAAAACGGCCTCGATTTCCCGGAATATGCCTGGAACTGGGACGATTTCAAAGCAACGGCTCTGGCTCTGCGCGAAGTGCTGCCGCCGGAGATGTATGCAGTCAATGACGCTGGTGCATGGCTGGGCACGCTGGAAACCTATATCCGGCAGCGCGGCTATTTTCTGTTTGCCCAGGAGGATGGCAAGGCCCTTGACCAGCTTGGCTTCCCCAAGGAGGTTCTGGTTGAAAACTGGCTGATGTGGGATGAACTGCGTCAGGCCAATGCCATTACACCCGCCGAGTTGAACGCCGAATATGTGGATGCCAGCCATCCCGATTCCATGCTGGCTAAAAAGATTATTGCCATGCACCCGATGTCCGGCAACCAGCACAAACTGTTCCAGAATGCGATGGAAGACCCCATCCGGCTGACCACCATCCCGCGCGGCACACAGCCCGACTCGCTGGCAGGTGACGTGGTGGGTGGAGCCTATCTTTCCATGTCAGCCACAACCGCCAATGTCGACGCGGTGGCCGATTTTATCAACTGGATGATTAACAATCCCGAAGTTGCCAGAGTCTACAATGCGGAGCATGGCCCTCCGGGGTCAACCGAGATGCAGGCGCTGATTGCGGATCAGCTTGACCCGGCGGATGTGCGCCTGGCCGAAATGATGGCGTTTATTGGCCCGACAGCCAGCCCGGAAGCGCCACGTCCCGCCAACGGTACAGAGGCACTCAACGCAATTGCTCGCTTCTACGATCAGGTTGCCTTCGGCCAGATTTCTGTGGAAGA
Source organism: uncultured Anaerolineaceae bacterium (assembly GCA_964552425.1). Classification (GTDB taxonomy): domain Bacteria; phylum Chloroflexota; class Anaerolineae; order Aggregatilineales; family Phototrophicaceae. The sequence continues at coordinate 7,847 of CAZKIB010000066.1, forward strand.
AGCCGTTGATCTCTACTTTGAAGAAGCCGATTTTATCCTGACTTCGTAACCCGTCTATAGTATCTGCTTCAACCCCATCTTCTGTATTTTGCAGGAGATGGGGTATGCTCATATTCTGGCATACCCGATGAGGAGCGCGCGTCTGATGAGCCGTCCCCTGGCCGCTACCCCCACGACTATACAGCCTCAAACACGTTCGCGCTTTGGCCCGGCATTCAGAGAAAATCTGGTGGGCTACATCTTTATGACTCCCTGGCTCATCGGATTTTTTGTCTTTACAGTTGGCCCGATTTTGATTTCATTCTACCTATCATTTACCAGCTATGACCTGTTTACCTCACCCGAATGGAATGGAATTGCGAATTACCAGCGTCTTTTCCTGCGGGACTCGCGTTTTGCCAAATCGTTAAGCGTCACCGGAACCTATGTCCTGCTGTCTGTCCCACTGCGACTCCTCTTCGCCCTGGCGATTGCGCTGATCCTCAATCGTGGTCTGCGCGGGTTGAGTATCTACCGGGCGATATACTATCTGCCATCGCTCTTGGGAGGCAGTATTGCGATTGCGATTCTGTGGCGTCAGGTCTTCGGGCTGCGTGGGCTGGTCAATCAGGTTCTGGCAGTGTTTGGCATCGAAGGCCAAAGCTGGATCGCCTCGCCCGACACTGCGCTCTATACCCTGATTTTACTGGGTGTGTGGCAGTTTGGCTCCCCTATGATTATTTTTCTGGCCGGACTGAAGCAAATACCCCGCGAACTGTACGAAGCATCGGAGATTGATGGAGCGGGTAAACGTCAGCAGTTTTTCAAAATCACCCTGCCGCTTTTAACACCCATCATCTTCTTTAACCTGATCATGCAGATGATTAGCTCTTTTCAGGCGTTTACGCCCTCGTTCATCATCACCGCTGGCGGGCCTATCGACGCAACACTGTTCTATACGCTTTACCTGTATGAGCAAGGCTTCGTGAATTTTCGTATGGGCTATGCGGCAGCGCTGGCCTGGATACTGCTGGCGATTATCGCTGTTTTTACCGCTGTGGCATTTCTGTCTTCCCGCTTCTGGGTGTACTACGAGGACGAAAAACGGTGACTCTGCTGGAAAAACTACGCAAACAGCGTGTCTTCACGCATCTGATTCTGATGGCCGGCGCGCTGGTCATGCTGTATCCGCTCTTGTGGATGTTGAGCAGCTCATTTAAGCCCCAGAATATCATTTTTTCTGAACCAGGCCTCATCCCCAGCGCCCTCACGGTTGAGAACTATATCCGGGGCTGGACTGCACTGCAAACCCCGTTTACCAGTTTTTTTGTCAATTCATTCATCATTGTATTTTTCGTGATTGTCGGTAATACCATGACCTGCTCACTGACAGCCTATGCCTTTGCCCGGCTCAATTTCCGGCTCAAGCGTATGTGGTTTGTCCTGATGCTGGGCACAATTATGCTGCCGGGGCACGTCACGCTGATCCCAACTTATGTGTTGTTCAACCAACTGGGCTGGCTGAACACCTTTCTGCCGCTGACTGTGCCGCATTTTTTCTCTGTCGGGGCGTTTTTTGTGTTTCTGATGGTGCAGTTTATTCGGGGTATCCCGCGTGATCTGGACGACGCTGCCGCTGTGGATGGTGCTGGCCCCTTCCAGATTTACTGGCGAATCATCCTGCCGCTTTCAACACCTGCGCTGATTACGACGGCCATTTTCAGCTTCATCTGGGAATGGGATAATTTTTTCAGTCATCTGCTCTATATTAATCGGATCTCACTGTTTACCGTGCCGCTGGCGCTCCGGGCCTTTATAGATTCCACGGGCGAATCCTCATACGGCCCCCTGTTTGCGATGTCCATTGTGTCGCTGGTCCCGGTATTTGTCTTTTTCATCAGCGCTCAGCGCCAGCTTGTTGAGGGGATTTCGACAACGGGATTTAAAGGGTGAAATACCAAAAGTGTCCGCACGTACACCATAGCCTTTCCTGTACAAACCGGGCAGTCCGTTACAGTATCATGTGATCGCTTGACCAGAGGCGTGTATCCAGGCCCCTTACGATGATTGGGCAGCATCCTGAGTCATGAGCTTCCAGTAGCCTCGATTATGATATACCAGCGGCTGACCCGGTTCGGACTGCTGGCCGGCTGCCACGACTTCCCCAACGATGATCTGGTGGCTGACCCCGTCGTAACACTGGTAAAGCCGGCAGTCCAGCCACGCCAGCGCTTCCCGGAGAATGGGGGCTTCGGTGCGGGCGGTGAACACTTCAATCCCGGAGAAACGATCCTTGCCGGGCGGCAGGTCGGTGAAGCCAGCAAATTGTGAGGAAAGCTGGGCCTGATATGCGCCGAGGAGTGATACACTGAATACTTCACGCTCCAGAATCATGCGGCAGGTCTGGGTGTTCTTCGCCAGACATACCAGGATGAGCGGCGGTTCCAGCGAGACCGAAGTGAAGGAGCTTACCGTCATCCCCCAGCAGCGCACGCCATCTCCGGTTGCCACCACTGTCACACCGCTTGCCCAGAATCGCATTGTCTGGCGAAGGGTAGCTGAATCGACAGGCTTCAACAGGCGAACCTTTCGTTGTGATGTGAAACGCCTTACAAACCTGAGCCAGCAGGGAAGGAACACAACAATCTGCCCCGTCCCTGCCAGAATTAACCACACAGCAGCATCAATCTGCCGAGGCGGACTCCGCGTATCGTTCGCGCAGGGCGTAGCCTGAGCCGGTCCAGGGGGCGCGTCCGTCAACCTTGCTCAGAATTGCGTCCTGTTCCAGCAGTTTCACTTGAATATCGCGGATATTGACATCCCGCAGGAACTTACCCTGACTGCTGGCAACGGCTGCGGCGACCCCGGCAGCATGTCCCGTTGCCATGCAGGTGGCCGCGCCACGTATTGAAGCGTGGGCGAGATGGTCACAGGAAATACAGCGGCCGGCCACCACGAGGTTTTCGACATTTCTGGGGAGCAGCGCTCGCAGCGGGATGTCGTGTTCCCCACCGAGGAACGAAATCTTAAAGACCGTACCTTTCAGGTGATAATCCAGCGCGCGGCAGTTGAGCGCCACCACATCATCAAAGCGGGCCTGCTGTTCCAGATCGTCAATGGATATGTAATAATCCCCCAGGATACGGCGCGATTCACGCACACCGAGGTGATTCTGCGTGACGATAAATGCGCCTTCAAATCCGGGAACCGTGTCGCGCAGGTAGTTGAGGTGGGCCAGTGCCCCTTTGATGCCCTCGACTTCGGCATAAGTAAGCGACTTCGGGTCCAGCGGGTTAATGTTTACGTTCCCCTGCAAGCGCACGGCCTCACGGTAGATACACAATTTCACAGTGGGCATTACCCCAACATGGTATGTTTTGCCATCCGGCGTCGTGGTTGTATCCGCATTGGGGATGGTGATCGTGAACATCGGCTGAGCGCCATAGTCCTGATGCTCAACTTCTAACCCGGATACTTTCAGATTGAGCGAGTCCTTATTTACCCGCGCCCATTCGATCACCCGTTTAGCATCCACGCCACAGGCAATGTAATCAATCGACACCTGCTGAAGCTCGTCCGGGTCTTCCATTTCGAACGGCGCGCCTGCCCAGGCAGCCAGGTCTGCATCCGCACTGCAATCGACAAAAGTCTTACCCAGGATGACACCCCGGCCACCTTTGGTCTGAACAATGATCCCCTTAATCGTACCATCTTCATTCCTGAGAATATCGGAAGCCCAGGTGTACAACCACAGGTTCACACCGGCTTCTGTCACCATATCAAAGGCAATCTTCTTGGTATAAGGCGGCCAGATCTGATTTTTATCACCTTTGATAAAAGCCTGCCCATCCTTTGCCATCCGCTCCAGAAATTCGTAGCCAATCCCACGAATAATCAGATTGCCTTGCGGGTCGCCAAACCAGCCCAGGCTGGTGTTGTAAGGTGCAGTAGAACAACCGCCCAGATACCCCCAGCGTTCTACCAGAACGGTGTTTACCCCAGCGCGTGCCGCTGCTGTTGCCGCGACAAACCCCGCTGTGCCACCGCCTACGATGACAACATCCCCGTCATCTAGCACCGGCAGCGACTCCGCCGGAACTGGTATCGTGCGTCCGTTTGTTTGAGCCATGTCAGTCTATGTCCTCTCAAGTTAGTCAATGCTTACAAATAAACAGCCGGCCAAGTCTAACTGCCGGCAGCAGGGGAAGCTTCGTGAGCTTGCATTTCATCCAGCACCTGGCGCGTATATTCGATTGCCAGTCTGGGGCTGGTCAACACTTCCAGCCCGGTGATCTCCTGAACCTGCGGCGCCAGGCGGGTCATTGAAGCCTGGGCAAAAACGATGATCTCCACTTTGTCGGCCAGTTCCCGTGCAGCTTCCATCACCATCTCGTCATGACGGGCCTTGTCGCCGCTCATCAGAATTTCAAAAGCGCCCTTTACCAGCACTTTATGGATTTCGATAGCTTTCCCTATTTCATCGGCTTTTTCCTGAATCAGATCAACTGTGGGTCCAAGCGTGGTCGGGACTGTCGCCATGACCCCGATACGGCTGGCCTTTTCAACTGCGCGCCGGGTCATGGGGTCGTCAATTTTGATGACCGGAATATGCACCATGTCGCGGGTCGGATTGACACTTGGCCCCAGAGATGAACATAGCAGCAGCACAGCGTCCGCGCCGGTTTTTTCAGCGGCCTGCACATAAGCCGTCATCCGTTTTTGTACATCAGCCGTAATGTCACCTGTCGCCATGACGTCGGCCAGCAGAGAATCGTCCACAATATTGACCAGTCGCACGTCCGGCATGACCTCGGCAAACATGTTCTGCATCATGGTTTCGACATTGACAAAAACCATGCTGGTATGGATGAGTGCCAGTGTTTTAGTCATTGTTCATAATCCCCCTTATTTCAATTACGCCTTTACGCTGCCAAGTGTAATGCCCTGGATAAAATATTTCTGGGTAAAGAAAAACACCACAATCGTGGGGAGCATGGTGATAACCGATGCCGCCATCAGCAGATGCCACTCTGTACCTTCCTCTGTGCGGAAGAAGGCCAGGCCAATAGGAACGGTGAAATTTTCCTGTGACTGCAAAAATACCAGTGGGCCGAAGAAACTATTCCAACTGCCAATGAAGGTAAAGGTAGCCAGTACAGCCGCTGCCGAGGCTGTCAATGGCAGCATAATCCGCCAGTAGATACCAAACGCATTCGCGCCATCAATACGTGCCGCATCTTCCAACTCCTGCGGGATCGTCATCATGAACTGGCGAAACAAGAATGTGCCAAACGTGTTGGCGACAGCAGAAGGCACAATCAGCGCGGCATGATTATCCAGCCAGCCGATATTCTTGTAGAGGATAAACAGCGGCACAATGTTAACAATGGCGGGGATCATCATGACGGCCAACAGCATTCCAAAAAGCAGATTTTTGAATGGAAAGCTGAAACGCGCGAAACCGTATCCCGCCAGGGAACAAAAGAACAATTGTCCCACTACCGCCAGAATGGCAACCTTGAAGCTGTTAAACACATACAGATCAAACGGCACGGCGTTCCACGCATCCACAAAATTACTCCACATCACCGGGTCGGGCAGGAGCATCGGGGGAAACATAAAGATCTGGCTGCGTGGTTTGAGCGCGCTGGAAATCATCCATAGCAGCGGCGTCAGCATCCCGATGGCGATCACAATCAGGGTGACGTAGCGCACAATAAGCTGCACGACCTGCCAGAGTGAACGTACCTTACGGGGCATTTCGACTTCTCGAAGATAATGGTCCGGTGACGTGCTTAAGGTACTCATAAGAAACCTCTTCGGCTATAATTTCCCAAAGCGACCCAACGGCTTCTGGCTCATCACTCGCGGCCTACAGAAAGCTCGATTGATACAGCAACTTCTTTTTATTGGTAAAAAACCCAACGTTTTGAAAAACGCCACTGGACAAACGTAACCGCGCCAATAAACAGAAACAGCACCCACGCCATAGCGGAAGCGTATCCCATGCGATTGAACGAAAAGGCATTCTGCCAGAGGGTAAAAACCCATACATCGGTGGTGCGCAGCCGCCCGGCGGCCCCCGTTTCAAGGGTAAAAATATAGACAATATCAAACACCTGAAACGAGTTAATGATCGTGATGATAAAAATGAAGAATGTGGTCGGCGAAAGCATCGGCAGTGTAACGGAGAAGAAGCGCTGCCAGCCGCTGGCCCCATCAATCTTGGCGGCATCGTAGAGTTCTTCGGGAACGCTGTGCAGGCCGGCCAGAAAAATCATCATGTTGTAGCCCAGCCCTGCCCAGATACCGACTATGATGATAGAGAACATCGCCAGGCTGGGGTCTTTCAACCACGAGGGCCCCGTAATGCCAATCAGGCTCAGACCTGAGTTCAACAGGCCCAGTCGGACATTAAGAATCCACTGCCAGACAAGGGCGACAGCTACTGTTGAGGTCACCACCGGGATGAAATAAATTAGTCGAAAGATTTTGATTCCCGGAACAGGCTTGCTCACCAGCATCGCGAGAGCCAGTGAAGCTGGAATGCCCAGAACAATGCTGCCAATGACGTAGCCAAAGGTATTGCGCATGGCACTCCATGCAAACGAGTCATTCAGCAGGTTGATATAATTATCCAGGCCAATGAACTCTGGCGCCGAAAGTAAGTCCCAGCTTGTCAGGCTGATCCCCAGTGACATTGCTGTCGGAATTACGTTAAAAACCAGTGTCCCCAAAATGACAGGCAGCACGAATAACAGACCTACCCACTGGCGGCGTTGCAGCGAACTGCCGGTGCGTACTGTGTCGCGCATTACAGATGTTGTTGTTGCCACTGTTGCACCTTCTCAAATATCCTGGAGGTGGAAGTTGAGCATCGGAACAGCTTAAAAACACTCTACTGACTGCGCCCTTCCGTATTCGCGCATCAGTTGTAAGATAGAGTGTGTCAGAACAGGGTATCTGAACGGAAGCTTGTCTGAACGAGAGCGCGCTAGCGTATCAGACACCCTGCACGATGGGGGAATCGGCAGCCACCGCCCCCCATCTTCCTTAAGAATTCGTGGTTTGGCTTACATACTGTCGCCCAGGCAGCCACCCGCTTCTGCGAGAATCTCATCAGCCAGCGGTTTGGCTTCGTCCATGGCGGCCTGCGCGGTCTTCTGACCCAGCGCGACTTCCTGAATCAACGGATTCATGACATCCTGCACGCGGCCAAAACCAACGGCAAATGGCAGAGTACGCGCATAAGCCAGTGAATCCACCAACACTTTGCGGCTGGCGGGCGTTTTGTCCGGCGCGGCCCAGATGTCGATAGCTGCCGCGCGGTTGACCGGAATCACATTCTTCGTTTCCGCAAGAATCAACTGCGATTCTTCACCCATCAGGAAGGCAGCAAAGCTGGCTGCTTCAGCGGGATGGGCGGTGACGGCCGGCACACCATAGGCCTCAATCGCAGCGAAATGAACCGGTTCCTGACCGGGGAAGACCGGTACACCGGCCACGTCCCACTCGAAGGTCACATCTTCGTTGGGCACATCGCGTGTCTGCACATACCACATACCCACCAGACCCTGGCTGAACATTTCCTTGCCACCGCCAAAGACTTCGGCGGTTTCCGGGTCAACAGCTGTTTTGTCCACCAGAATCATGTTCACCGCATCCTGCATAGCCTGAGTCATAGGCGTTTCGTGCATCATGAAGGTCAGGCAGTCTTCGCTGATGATCTGACCGCCGCGTGAACGACCCATGCTTGTGATGAAGTCTGCGCTGTTCGCGCCGATAAAACCATAACCCAGTTCATTGCCCTGTGCGCGCAGATACTCCGTCAGGCTTCTGGCAGCGGCTGTAAAGTCGTCCCAGGTCCAATCGTCGGACGGATAGGCCACAGGAGGCAGAGGAACACCGGCTTCCTGGAAGAGCGTCTTGTTAATCATCAGGTTATCCACGCGCATAGCCGGGGTGGATACCCACAGATCACCGTTAATCATCGTCGAAGCAACTGCATCCCAGAACAGGGCACCCTGATCCAGCGCCCCGATAGCATCGGTCAGCGGCAGCAGCACACCCCGCTGAACAAAGAAGGGGATTTCATCATCATCCTGGCGGTGAACATCGGGTGGCGTGCCCGCGGCGTAGGCTGTTTCCAGATTCTCAAAGAATGGCCCCCAGGGGAAAAATGTGTAGTTGATACTCACATTGGGGTTCGCAGCTTTGAAGGCATCGATAATGGGGAGCAGTTCTGTTTCATCGGTATGCCACACTTCCAGCGTCACCTCCTGGGCGGCGGGCGCCGCAGTGGCGATATGCGCCAGAGGGACCAGTGCGCTGATGCTGGCGGCGGCAGAAGCCGATGCTTTCAGGAAATCCCGACGGCTCATTGCTTTTTTAGCAGACATTTTTCACCTCAGTTATTACTTATTAATAACGTTCCTTGTAGAATAACCCAACTCGTTGGCTCGCCCGGCGAGAACGACCCTGCTCAATCTATCCTTTCATGTGTTTATCTTAATAAACCTCACCCCCTTGCCTGATTTGCTCTATACCACGCCCTTTTTCCTGAAATAGTCCACATCCTTCGTCAGATGCGCGCGCATCGTCTGTTCTGCTAGGGTAATGTCACCCTGCTGAACCGCCTCACAGATCAGACGGTGCTGGTCCATGGAAGTCTGACGTAGTTCCTTTGACTGCAAAACCTGAAGCATCGATCCACGCATCAACTGCTGGATTCCGGTAATCACGCCGTACATGACGATGTTTTGGGCTGCCTGTGCCAGTGACAGATGAAACTGGATGTCATATCCAACGAATTCATCCAGGGGAATGTCTAGAGTCATCCACGCAATCAGGTCTTTCAGAAGCCGCCGGTCAGCAGGGGTTGCGCGCTGGGCTGCCAGCCCTGCTGTCGCGACTTCTACGGCCAGGCGCGTTTCCAGAAAGTCATTGACATGGCCGTTGAGCATCAGCGAGGACCATTCAAAACTTTCTAAGGTGGACTGTGGAAAATCGCGCCGAATAAACACCCCTTCACCGGCCTTGATTTCCGCAATACCCAACGCAAGTAAAGCGCTGGTCGCTTCGCGCACCGATGATCGTCCAACTCCCAACTGTCCGGCCAGTTCACGCTCTGAGGGCAGTTTCTGGCCGGGAAGAAGCTGACCCTTGAGGATCAACTGCTTGACCTGATGAACGATTGTTTCGGATATGCTGAACCGTTTAACTTCACTGAACATCTCTGACATGGCGCTTGTTGAAATCCATCTGTTCGGCGTTTAAGATTGGGCTGATGAACATAACAACAGGTCATCAGACCACCTGATGGAAAGATACCACGCACGTGGAAAAAATGCAAACACAAACAGGCTATTGCTCATTCAGGTCAGAACGGTCAAAATGCAGCCCGAATCCACAAGACAGGGCGGATGGAAGCGCAAGTGATTGATTTTCTGGGGCGACTGGCAGGACGTCTTGTCCTGATGAATCTCTTGTTTCTCGTGATGGTGGGCCTTCTGCCTGAGGACCGAACTGAGATCAGTGTGTTTGATTCGCGGTGGCAGCTTTACGTCCATGATGGCCGCCTGACCACACGCCTTAGCCAGCTTTCCGATCAGGATTTTGCGCCGGTTTTGTCGCCCGATGGAAAGCAGGTAGTTTATGCTTCTGATCGAAATGACAATGTACATCTGTATCTGATGAACTGGGACGGCAGCGATGCCCGCCAGCTAACAGACCTTCCCGGCAGACAGATCGCGCCGGTCTGGTCACCAGACAGCCGCTACGTTGCCTTCAATGGTATCGTGAACCGCAATTGGGATATTTACGTTGTGGATGTAATCTGCTCTGAAAGTTCGGACTGCCTGTGGCGGCTAACCAATGCCCCTAGTATGGATATTGATCCAGCTTGGTCGCCGGATTCCAGCGGCATCACGTTCATATCTCGTGGAAATGGACAGGCCGATGTTTATGTAGTGGACTCGGATGGGAACAACTTGCGGCAAGTGACAAACGCTCTAGCTGACGAAATCAACCCTGAATGGACACCCGATGGGCGTGCTGTGGTCTTTACAAGTGTTCAGCCCGGTTCTGAAAATAGGGCCGACTGTGTATGTATCGACACACCGCGCGAGCGGGAAGGTTGTTCTCTGTGTAGCACAACCGGGTTGGATTAACGCTTCGTGCTACATGAGAACTGACAGGCAGTACAGATTACAATGAAACGAGAACACCGCTTTCGCGCCATTTTGACCCTCCTTGATGGCTGATTAACTCGCAATAAGGCGTGTCCACTTTGAGAGAAGTTGTAGGACAGAGCTAAGTACAAGCAAAGAAGTTGGTTTGAGTGTAAAGTGGTGGTGGGAGGATGGGCATGAAACCGATCCAATTGCCACCACTGAACAGCCAACAGCTCCACGAACTGAACGAATTGTACCGCAAGACTCGCGATCCCCGGCTACGAACACGAACACAAATCGTCCTGCTGGCGGCAGAGAAACAGCTTGTGGCGCAGGCGATTGGTGAGATTGTGCGGCTGACTGATCAGGCCGTGCGTAAATGGTTGAAGCGCTATACAGCCGAAGGGATCGAGGACTTGAAAGACCTGCCACGAGCGGGCACACCGCAGAAGGTGACGACGACCTATCTTGAGGAATTGGAAGCAGCCGTTCGGCGGCGCCCTCGGAGCCTGGATTTGCCCTTTTCGCTGTGGACACTGCAACGACTGGCCGACTATATGGCAGAAGAGACGGGGATACGAGTTGAAGCGGAGACGGTGCGCATCCATCTGAAGAAATTGGGAATTGTGCTCAGCCGCCCCCAGCACAAGGTCAGCAGTCCTGACCCAGAGTATGAGGTCAAAAAAAGACGATTGAAACCACGCGAGACAGCTTGAAAGCGGGCGAAGTGTTCTATTACGCTGATGAATTTAATGTCAGTTGGATGCCGACCCTGCGGGCGATGTGGTCGCCGGTGGGGCAGCAGGTGATGATCCCCACTCCCAAGCAACCGGAAAAGCGTTACGGTTTGGGTGCGGTCAACTACCATACCGGCGAGACTGTCGTCATGTTCCGACGACGGAAGCGACGGCGCGAAGTGGCTGAACTGCTCGATGCCCTATTGGAGAAGCATCCTGATGAGGTCATCTATGTGGCGTGGGATAACGCCAACACCCATGAGGATGATGAGGTGGAAGCCGTAGTGCGGGCAGCCTGTGGACAATTGATCCTGCTGTACCTCCCCACCTATGCCCTCTGGCTGAACCCGATTGAAATGCTTTGAATGAAACTTTTTTGCTTGTACCTTATGGACAGACCAAAAAGGTGACTACTGATGTAAAATCATAGCATGGCAAAGAGACAATTTCACCTCACAGAAGACGAAATCGTGGCGTTTCGGCGAGCAGAAGCGCAAACTCGTGATGTGCGCGAACTCAAACGGTTGCAAGCCGTGCGTTTGTACGGCACAGACGAAAACGTTGAGACCATCCAGAAGTTGGTTGGTTGTGGCCCGGTAAGCCCGCGCCAGTGGGCAATCGAGTACCAACGAGGCGGTTTAGATGCCCTGAAAAGTCACTGGGCAGTGGGGAATGCCCAGAAGCTGAAAGCTGAACAACGGCAGGATTTGTTTGAGAGATTGGAGCAATACAGCCCAGAGCAAGTGATTGCCCCGGATGTGCGGATTGAACGCGGCACATTCTGGACGGTCAGTGATTTGCAGATTGTGATCGAACAGTGGTATGGCGTGACCTATTGCAGTCCGCAATCGTATCGTAATCTGCTTCATGCTAGCGGTTTGAGCTACCAGAAAGTAGAAAAAGTGTATCGTTCGCAACCCAGAGCGGTGCAGTTAGCCAACTTTGAAGCGGATTTAGAAAAAAGTTGACGGACTTCAAACAAGATCATCCTGAAGGGATCATTTTGGCAATCGATCAGATGAGCCTGTATTTTCAGGCGACGACTACGCGGGTTTGGGCGCGGCGGGGACAAACGCCGACAGTGCGGGTCGCTACGCAACGCGACCATCAACATTTCTATGGTGCTTTGGATGTCTATTCGGGACGTGAGAGCGCTCTAACACTGCCCACACAATCGGGCGAGATGACCTGTCATTTTCTCGATCATCTGCAATCGATCTATCCCGGATGAGCACTGTTCAGCGTGTGGGATCGCGCCAAATGGCACATAGGCGCGGTCGTGCGGGACTATCTGAGCCAACATCCGCATATTCAAACCTTGCACTTCCCGCCCGGTAGCCCGCAGTTGAACCCACAGGAGCATGTCTGGGAACTTACCCGTGATGCGGTCAGTCATAACCATACCCGCAAGGATTTCCCGGCACTGGTGCGGGCATTTCACCACCATCTGGAAACCACCTGCTTCAAATTTGAGTGGGTTGAGCAGTATGTGCCAGCTATTTTGTTAGTAACTTAATTGGTTTATCCATTAGTGGTTCTCTCGCTAAATAACAGATGTCTTCAATCAGGCAAGACGCGCCTCGAATTTAGCGAGAAGACCACTTAGTGCAAGATCAGCGATCAAAAGTTGAATAAGTTGAGAAGCGGTTGAGTGTTGAAATGGGTACACAAACGGCTTCGCAACACAGTAGGTGTCAATTCGCCCTCGGGTTCACAGACCCCCCGTTTGGCGTGAACCCAGCGGGGTTCAATCGGATTGAGCCAGGGGCTTTTGACGGGCAGCAGGTGGGTAAGTAAGCGCGGTTCTCCTGCTATCTTCGCCGCTCGGTTGTAAGCCCGGACCCAACCACGTAAGTCAGCGCTCTTGTGCCAACTGGCATTGTCCCAAATCATGCCCACTGCCTGCTTGCCTTCCGTTCGCGCCACCGCCAGTAAGCCGATGATGAACAGCCACATCTGCAAGCTGTGGGGTTGTCCAGCGCTGAAATAGAGCAGCACCTCATCCGTGTCATGGCGCACCGCGCCAAAACAAGCCAGCGCCTTGTCGCTCTCACCCCGCTTGGGTTCGCGCTGCACCAGGCGCAGTTCCTCCCCGGCCTCAGCCCAGGCATGAGCTTGAGGTTGGGCAAAGCGCGAAAACCAGCATGCGTCTTGCTCGACCAACAACCAGTCTGAGTGCTGCTGTGCCTGCTGTTTCAGCCAGTCGCGCCGCTTTTTTTCACCGTGTAGTGCTCGTCAGGGCTGTTGATACGCTGCTTGACCCGTCGCCAGCGAATGCCCAACGCTGCCAGCGTGGCGCGGATGGTTTCACCGGTTACCCGCGTCGCCGTCAAGCCCTGCTCAAAACACGCTTGCGCCAGCAAATCCAGCGTCCACAGGCTGCTGTCGTAGCCCAGGTCGCGGGGGGAGCGGCGAATCAGTTGGCGCAACTGCTCCCGCGCCGCGTCGTCCAGCGCCCGCCGATCCGTCGGATTGCCTTTGGCTTTCGCCTCAAGACAACACAACCCTTCCCGGTGAAAGGCGTGGATCGCCTGGCGCACCGCCTGTCCCTGGCAGCCAACTCGTCGCCCAATCTCATCAACTTTGAGCCGTTCATCCGCGCTCATCAGGATCATCTGCGCCCGCCGCACCGCAAAGCCATTGCTCGACTTCAGGCTCTGGCGTAGCGCCTGCCGTTCTTCGTCTGTCAGTGCTCTTGCATATAAGGGTTTCATCCTCCCATCTTAACTCGATTCCCATCCCTGGTTCAACTTGTTTACTCTGATCTTGCACTAGCAGCATTCGACGCGTGGAATACCATTCGTGATGGCGCCCCGGAAATAGCACTCGAACTCCGTTTGACATGCCTGAATACGTGGCTAGAGCAAGCGAGTGATTGTGGCTTTCTGATTTGGAGAAACTTCGCTGCCAGCCTGCGGCAGGATTATGAGGCAGTTCGGGCGGCCTTGCTCTATGCCTGGTCAAATGGGCCGACGGAAGGACACGTCAATCGTCTGAAAAGCGTAAAACGTGAGATGTATGGTCGGGCAACGCTTGATCTGCTCCCGCAGCGGTTGGTAGCTGCATGATATCTTGGGCATCACCAAAATGCCGAAAGACCCAGTTCATACCCGGCGCTGACACCGCGCGGGGCCGCAATTCGGTGGGCTGGTTCTACGGCTTCAAGCTGCATCTGGTGGTCAATGATCGCGGCGAACTGCTGGCGTGTCGTCTGACAGCAGGCAACATCGATGACCGCGCCCCTGTCCCCAAGTTGGTCAAAGATCTGTGGGGCAAGCTGTTTGGCGACAAAGGCTCTCTGTCGCAACCTTTGTTTGAGTAACTGCTCAACGACTACCATCTCCAACTCATCACCAAGCTCAAATCCAATATGAAGAACCGCCTGCTGCTGCTTTCCGACAAGCTGCTGCTGCGTCAACGTGCCATTTTGGAAGTCATTAACGACCAACTCAAGAACATCTCTCAGATCTAACACACGCGCCATCTCAGCTTGGTCGGTTCCATGTTCAATCTGGTCTGTAGTCTGATCGCCTATTCACTCCAGCGCAAGAAACCTGCCCTTTATCTCGATCAACGCTCCTGGTTGGAGCCGCTTATCCAAACTTGACGTTACGACAGCAATTTTTCGAAGATTTTGTGGTTTTTTTCTGCCTCATTTAGGGCAAACCGGATTTCAAAGGTGGTACCCCGATATCGGTGGAGGCCAATCGTGGCATTCAGTTGTCCGGCCAGGCTGGTCACTAATTGTAGGCCCAGTGTTTCAGTTTGATGCACATTGAGTTTCTCAGGAATGCCAACCCCATTATCGCGCACGATGATCGTGTGCAGGCCATTTCCATCGGTTCGTAGTTCAACCCTTATTATACCCTTTCGGTTATCGGGAAAGGCGTGCTTGAGCGAGTTGGAAATTAGTTCATTAATAATCAGCCCGCAGGGGATAGCCATATCAATTTCAAGATAGATTGGATCAGATACGATCTCGAGTCCAATCCGACCGGGGTCAGTCAGGTAAGAATATAAGAGGTGTCGTGTGAGTTTGTGAACATATTCGACAAAGTCGATGTGGGCAAGATCATGCGATTGGTAAAGCAGTTCGTGGACGAGGGCCATTGACCGAATACGGTTCTGGCTTTCACGAAACATCTGGTTAGCGTCTTCATCATCGGTATAGCCGGCCTGAAGAGCCAACAGGCTGGAAATAACCTGCATGTTGTTTTTTACCCGATGGTGAATCTCACGTAAGAGCACTTCCTTTTCCTGTAATGAAGCTTTTATCTGTTCTTCAGCCTGAACCTGCTCGGAAATATC
This sequence comes from uncultured Anaerolineaceae bacterium, assembly GCA_964552425.1. Lineage (GTDB taxonomy): Bacteria > Chloroflexota > Anaerolineae > Aggregatilineales > Phototrophicaceae. The sequence goes on from CAZKIB010000066.1 coordinate 23,043, forward strand.
GCGGAGACTGCACACCAGGGCTGTGGTTAATCCGTTAGTGGTGATGGCAGCCAGCGCAGCACCTGTATCAAACATCTCTTCATTCTTGCGCCGACCAACAACTTGGAACCATTTGGCCTGCCCCTTGTTGGAGCACACATGCACCAATTCCTGGATAGCCTCTTCATACTCTGAAGCCACAAGCGCATACAGCGGCAGTCCAGGAATCTCATCTTCAGCATAGCCAAACATTTTGTAGAAAGCCGTGTTACACAGTTCAATCCGCCCTTCAGGACTCAGGAGCAGAATAGCGTCTGGGTTGTTATTGAGGATACCCTCAACCCGCTCTTTGGTATTTTCCAGTTCGGCAGTACGTGCTTTAACAGCCTGCTCCAGGCCCTGACTGTAGATTTCCAGTTCATGATACAAATGGGTATTCTGAATTGCGTTTGCCATCTGGTCGGCTACAGTTTGCAACCGCGTGATGTCGTCTTCGCCAAAGGCTGCCAGCTGTATACTCTGGACAAGAATGACACCTATCACATTATTCCTGGTAATCAGCGGCAGCATCATGACGGAACGGGTATCTCCGAGAATCACCTCATCCCACCGGAATTCACGTGTACCTGAGTCCACTGCAATTTTAGCTTTGCCTTCAAGCGCACACTGCCCCACCAGATTATTTCGACTAATGGGCAGGCTGTAGCCTGGCTCCAGACCAGGTGTAGGGATGGCGCTGCTAGCGGCCCTCAGAATGACCCTGTCAAAATGTTCACTTACCAGGAACAAACCCACATGATGAAATTCAAAGTGGTTGCGAATCAGAATCACCGAATCTTCCAGCAGCTTGCCTTGATTCAGTGTCGATGTGGCGACACGGGAAACCTCAGCAGCCGTTTGCAGCCACAGGTTGTTGTGACTGAGCGAACGCTGCATGGCCGCGCGGATGCGTTCCTGTTCTTCCAGAATAACTGCTTCCTGCTCGTTCATGAACGATTGCAGATATGCATTTGCGTAGCCATTGATAGTCGCCGCCAGAACCTCGTAGTCAGTCGGCAGAAACTCTCGACAAAACTCCCGGATTGTATCCAGGGTGCGCAGGACACCGGGTAGCCCCAGCCCTTCCGCAGCGCGCTGCTCTGCAAATGTATGGATATTTTCGCAGTTGCCAGTTTGCAGGAACGTTAAAAAATGCGTTGCTTCACTTAAAGCCACCCCGCCCAGCTGCGAGGGGCGCAAATAAGAACGATGCTCGTAGATCAAATCCAGCAATGCTTGGTGCACTCGTTCTACCAGAACAGCCTGGTGCTCATTCAGACTGACCACAACTGTTTGGGCCAAAGGTTTCCACATAAGTTATTCCTATTGATTAAGGGGAGGGAGCGTCATATGGTTGAGCATATATATGACGCTCATCACTTTCAGGATTGAGTGCGGAGAAATGCATTGAGAGTGCGCTGCTGTTCTTTCCGAAGTTCCTCCTCACGCCCATACATATAACCTTCGAGCAAGGCGCTCGTATAGCATTCGGTCAATTCAAACAAAGGGACAGCGGCACCGTTGGCGGCGGCGGCAGCAGCGAAGCACTCGCGTCGCAGGGCTGACATCACCCCCAGAACCGTGATCTGCCCCAAACCTTCCAGCGCCAACCGGTGTCCATGTTCGAATACCTGGCGGTTGTCCTGCGTTTCCAGGAAGTTGAAAAAGTGATCATATTCTTCCTGACCAATCTGTGCCAGACGGCGGGGAGCAATTAACATCCGGTTGGCGAAAGCATTTGATTTCAGACTTTCGCTCAGGTTTGTGACAAATAAATAGCCATTGGTCGCAACCAGTTCCCGAATTTCCTGTTGATAAGCCGTGTTGGCGATCATAGTGTGGTTCAGCCTTTCACCAGGTACGCGCCGTAGCCTACAGTTCCAGGCGGAGATTCGCGGCATCGCCGAGGCGATTGGCGAGAAGGGCATCAAGGCCATTGCCATCTCATCAGTGTTCTCGCCCGTGAATGCCGACTTCGAGCTGCGTGCGGCAGAGATTGTGCAGGACGTGCTGCCGGAGGCGGCGCTTACCCTGTCCAGCACCATCGGGCGCATCGGCCTGCTGGAGCGTGAGAACGCGGCGATTATGAACGCCTGCCTGCGCGAACTGGCAAAGCGTACGGTGGGCGGTTTCAAGGCGGCGCTGGCGGAACTGAATATCACTGCGCCGTTTTATATCAGCCAGAACGACGGCACGCTGATGAATGCTGACTTCGCCACCGATCACCCGGTGCTGACATTT
>CAZKIB010000066.1:25312-26068 GCA_964552425.1 uncultured Anaerolineaceae bacterium
GCCGACCAACAGTATGCGCGGCGCGGCCTTCCTGAGCGGTTTGAAAGACGCGATTGTGATTGACGTGGGCGGGACGACGACTGACGTGGGTGTGTTGCAGAATGGGTTCCCGCGTGTGGCGGCGCTGGCAGTGAGCATTGGCGGGGTGCGCACAAATTTCCGTATGCCGGACACGCTGTCGATTGGTCTGGGCGGCGGTTCGCTGGTCAGGAGTGACCCGGTATCTGTCGGACCGCAGAGCGTGGGTTATGAGATTACCAGCAAGGCGCTGGTGTTCGGCGGGGATGTGCTGACGACGACTGACATTGTGGTCGCAGGTGGCAAGGCCGATGTCGCCGATGCCTCGAAGGTGGCGCACCTGGACGCTGAACTGATTCATGCGGTGGAAGATCGCATTGAAGAGATGGTAAATATCGCCGTAGATCGCATGAAAACCAGCGCGGCGCTTGTGCCGGTGATTATCGTGGGGGGCGGCAGCATCCTGATACAGCGGCCTGTAGCGGGCGCATCGGAAATTGTGAAACCTGATCACTACGCGGTTGCCAATGCCATCGGCGCGGCAATTGCGCAGATCGGCGGCGAGACGGATCGTATCTTCTCGCTGGCGGAAATGACGCGCGAACAGGCGCTGGAAGCCGCCAAGAAAGAAGCATCTGACCGGGCGACTGCGGCAGGCGCAGACGCGATTGAAATCTGGAATGAAATGAATATCGACCGCGAGTGGCCGACCGGGCAGATCAATCCTGCCAGTTATGT
>CAZKIB010000067.1:0-5622 GCA_964552425.1 uncultured Anaerolineaceae bacterium
GCTTATGGACTTTTTGCTGACGGGCAACATTCAATTCTTACAGGCTGAGATTGCAATAGGGTATTCATGGCGGGGCAGTGTGCGGCTGCTGGCTGAAGGGCTGATCGCTGAAATGCTATCCCTGTCATCCAAAGATGGGACAAATGGGCTACGGGCTGGCCTGGGAAGTTTGTATACTTTGCTATAATTCGGTATAGCTTTTGGGAAGAATATCGAGTATAGTTTGGGGTAGTGTGGTCTAGTTTGAGGCAATTTCGACCTCACCACACCGGCAAGGCCAGGCTTGAGAAAACAGAAAATTTGCAGCACAAATCCCTTTGGTATGGGGGGGAAGTTGGGCGAATGTTCACTGTGGTCTCAGTTGTACCGCTAGTCTCCTGAAAACAGGGCTTGTGTGTACCCAGGCTGTTGCACGTTACATCAGGAGTGTTCTACAAAATGGCACGTTCTAAAGGCACAGTGAAGTGGTTCAACGGTGATAAGGGCTACGGCTTCATCACCCAGGAAAATGGTCCCGATCTGTTTGTTCACTATTCGGAAATTCAGGGCAGCGGCTTCCGTTCGCTCAACGAAGGTGACAAGGTAGAATTCGAGATCACCGAAGGCAAGAAGGGGAAACAGGCCAGTTCTGTAACCGTCATTCGCGAGTAACCCCCCGGGTTAGCGACCATCAGAAACCCGCTCTCCACACTGAGGGCGGGTTTTTTTGTTTCCCGCTTATGCCGCCGATTGAAGCAGGTTAAGAATTTAATCGTACAACAACCCGCAGTTTGACCCCTTCCCCCAACCCCCTACCCCGAATTCAGGGCAGGGGCTAATTCGGTGTCTTGCGAGGTTGGGTGACGCTTTCAGGCTTGTCCGTTTAATTTTTTAAGCTGCATAAATCGACGGCAAGACAGGACAAGTCCCGCTGGGACCGGGGGGCAGCGGAGGTCGAATCCCGCAGGGATTTGAGGTGTTTTGCCGGATAGGCTGGGCACTGTCCGGCAAGTACGATCAGCCTGCGGAAGCGGGGGATATGCGGGCCAGGGCCGTTTCGAGGGTATCGGCGAACTGATAGTAAGCGGCGGCCTGCGGGTAGATACGGCTGAAGATGTCATAAAGTACACGGATCATCGGGCCACCGCCGATTATGATAATGCGGGTTACGTTGGGGTGATGGGTGGCGGGTGAATGGGCGACCTGACGCAGGCCGGCAGCGGAAATGCGCGGTGGGCTGGTATTGGCGCGCAGATCAAGCAGCACATGAATCGGGTGGTCGACAGAGTCAATCAGGCTGAAGGCAATTTCCAGGACGTTCTGAATATCGTCCCATGTCCACTGTACATCGAAGGTATAACACAGGATCGTTTTTTCCGGGTTGTACCAGTCCACTGTGACAGGCAAAGCACAGACTCCAGATCGTTGGAACGGTCTACAGTCTCACTGTACCGGGAATTGGCGCGCTGCGGCGTTAAGGTTTGGAGAAGGTTAGAATCAGCGCCCGCGCAGCTGGGGGTCCAGCACGTCGCGCAGGCCGTCGCCCAGCAGGTTAAAGCCCAGCACGGTAATCATGATGGCGATGCCGGGGAAGAACACCAGATGCGGCGCGGTAAAGACGTAATTGCGAGCTTCGGAAAGCATCTGCCCCCATTCCGGTACGGGCGGCTGCGCGCCGAGGCCGAGGAAGGCCAGCGCGGCAGCTTCGAGAACCGCAGTGCCGATACCGAGTGCGCCCTGCACGATCAGCGGGGTGAAACTGTTGGGCAGAATGTGCTGGAAAAGGATGCGCAGATCGCCAGCCCCCAGCGCGCGCGCCGAGGTGACGTATTCGTGTTCCTTGACGGACAGCACACTGGCACGGGCGAGGCGCGCATAGACGGGAATCGAGATGATGGCGATTGCCAGCAGCGCGTTCTGCAAACCCGGCCCACGAATGGTGACGATGGTGATTGCCAGGAGTAAGGCAGGGAAGGCCAGCAGCACATCCATGAAACGCATGGTGATGTTGTCTGTCCAGCCGCCCAGATAGGCTGAAACCAGGCCGATCAGCGTTCCGACAGTGATAGCAAAGGTGACAGAGGTGATGCCGACGAACAGAGAAATACGGGAGCCATGAATGATGCGGCTGAACAGGTCGCGTCCGTTGAGGTCCAGGCCGAGATAGTGGGCCGGTTCCGGGCAGCCGAACAGCGGCACACAGGGCGGCTTGCGGGGGAGAGGCGGGACTTCGCCGGGGATGCCAATCATGGACAGCAGCGGGTCGTGGGTGGCGATGAGATCGGCAGACAGGGCCACCACCACCAGCAGGATGATGATCGTCAGGCCGATCATGGCGGAGCGGTTGCGGACAAAGGTGCGCAGAAAGATGTTGAGCGGGGTATCCTGCCTGTCAGAGAGCTTCACCGGAGCGGTATTCAGCGCGGGATTTGCTGTGGAGGAGGTTTCTGCTGCCATAGAACTGCCCTTAACTCAGCCGGATACGAGGGTCGAGATAGCCATAGAGGATGTCGACCACGAGGTTGATGATGACAAAGGCGACGGCGGTCACGAGGGTGACACCCTGTACCAGCGTGTAATCGCGCGCGGTGATACCGTCGAAGAGGGTGCGGCCAATGCCGGTGAACCCAAAGATGGTTTCGGTGAGGACCGCGCCGCTGACCAGGCCGCCGAAACTGAGACCGATGATGGTGACTACCGGGAGGAGCGAATTGCGCACGGCATGGCCCAGGACCACGACCACCTCGCGCAGCCCTTTGGCGCGGGCGGTGCGGGTGTAATCCTGCCCCAGCGCTTCGAGCAGGCTGGAACGGGTCATGCGGGCGATGATCGCCAGCGGAATTGTGCCGACAGCGATGGAGGGCAGCAGCAGGTGACGGGCCGCATCGAAGAACAGGTCTGTGTTCAGCGTGAGGATAGCATTGAGCATGTTAAAACGCGACACGAATTTGAGCAGGTTGCTGGCCGCGTCAGGATTTTCGACCATGCCCCAGACCAGGTAAAACGGGGTCGGATTGGCCCCGGCGGTCAGGCGGCCTGAAGGTGGCAGCGCGAGGGGCGTGTCCTTGAGGATGACCCCGAACAGGAAGGCCAGCATGAGGCCAAGCCAGAAGACCGGCATGGACACCCCGATGTTGGCGAAGATCATGGTGGCGACATCCACCGACGAATTGCGCCGGTAAGCGGAGATGATGCCGAGGGGGATGCCGACAATAATCGCAAAGACCAGCGCGCTGAAGGCCAGTTCGATGGTGACAGGCAGGCGTTCGGCCAGCAGGTCGTTGACCGTGCGCCCAAAGCGCAGGGATGTGCCCAGATCGCCCTCAGCGATGTTGCGGACGTAGTAAACGAACTGGACAGGAATGGGTTCGTTGAGGCCGTAACGTTCCATGTAGGCATCACAAATCTGGTCGGTGGCCCGTTCGCCAAGCACGGCCCGGCAGGGGTCCCCCGGTATAAGCCGGTTGAGGATAAACGTTACCAGCAGGATGCCAAACAGCACCGGAATTGCCAGGACGATACGTCGGAATAGAAAGGTAGACATCAGTCAGTTCACAGTTCACAGATATTTTTTGCGGTGTCAGAAACCATTTGTCTGGCCGTGACGATGTTCTGACGGCCTGTTTTGAAACAAAGGGGCAGGCTGCACACCTGCCCCGGAAAGACATTCAATTCAGACTCAACGCCCTTTATTCTTCCGGCGCGTTCAGGAAGCCGCCGAACAGGCCAGAGAAGTAGGTGAAGTTGCCATCGCGTCCGACGTGCAGCGGGTGCGCGGCGTCCCACTGAACCACGTAGGTCGTGACGACATCGTTGGCGTCGAGGGCGGAACCATCGTGGAAGGTGACACCTTCGCGCAGGGTGAAGGTCCACTCGGTCAGGTCTTCGCTGGCTTCCCAGGACTCGGCCAGACCGGCAACGACTGCGCCGGTCATCGGCTCGTAGGCCAGCAGCGATTCGCCAACCTGTTCGCAGGCGCGCAGGGTTTCGCCGTCGGTTTCATCACCACAGTACAGGCCGATGGGTTCGGCGTTCTGCATCCAGATGATGTTATCGTCGTCGGGGTCTTCCATCAGGGCGAACTTTTCCGCGCCGATGTCGGACGCATAGGCGCCGACAATATCGGCTGCAAAAGCTGTGCCGCTACCGCCATGCGCGATGGGAACCATCGGCACGAGGTCACGGATGGCTTCATTGGCCTGAATGTACAGTGCCAGACGTTCGTCAGGGTCAGAAAGCTGGGCTGCCGCCGCCAGCGGTTCGGTGATTTCGGGGTGTTTGTCGCCAAACTGTTCGCTTGCGCCAGCGCCGAAGTGGAAGTCCAGGAAGTTGGTGGCGTCGGGATAGTCCGCGCCCCAGCCCAGCAGGTGCAGCGGCAGTTCGCCGGCGTCAGCAGCGTCCAGGAACGCGCCCGATTCCATCACGGTGATTTCGGTGGCGATGCCTACAGCGGCTAACTGCGCCTGAATATCTGCCGCGACAATGCCGGGGGTGGGCAGGTAGCCGCGCACCACATCACGGTAGCTGAGGGGCAGGGTGAAGCGCACGCCGTTGGCATCCGGGGCCAGACCGGCTTCGTCGAGAAGCTGCACCGCCATGTCGGGATCATACGGCAGGGGTTCCACTTCGGGTGTGAAGCCGAAGATGCTGGGAGGCATGAACTGGGTGGCGACGATGGAGCCGGGCGGGTAGAAGTTGTCGATGATACGCTGTTTGTCGATGGCGTAGGAAATCGCCTGCCGCACGCGCACATCGTTGAGCGGCTCGAAGCGATTGCTCATGCCGAGATAAAAAACATTCGTGCCGCCGCGTGTGTAGATTGCCAGGTTGGGGTCGGCTTCAATCACCTCGAAGTCGCCTTCAGCGGGGTTGTCGATACCATCGACCTGGCCGGCCTGAAGTTCAACCAGGCGAGCAGCGGCTTCGGCGTTCCAGCGGAAGATGACCGTTGGTTCGATGGCCGGGGTTCCCCAGTAATCTTCGTTGCGGGTGAAGACCATCTCGTTACCCAGGTCCCAGCGTTCCAGTCTGTAGGGGCCGGTTCCAACGGGCATGGTAATGAGGTCGCCACCGCCACCGGTGGATTCCAGGTAATCGGACGACTGGATGATAAAGGCTGAAAATGCGACTTTCGCCGGGAAGGCTGGGTCTGGCACACAGAGGGTAAATTTGACCGTGCGCTCGTCAAGGGCTTCGATGGTCTGGAACTGACCGCCGTAGTCACAATCAGGCGCAGAGACGGACATCATATCCTGCGCGGTCAGAGAGCCGGAAATGCCCAGCACCATAACCAGCAGCACTAATAAGAACGAACCTTTTCGCAACATACATCTCTCCTTTGATACGACTCTTTTACACGGCAGCAACCTGTCTGGTTGAATTTTGCTCAAAAAAACTGCCCAGAGTCTAACAGTTGGTTATTATGTGCCCTGCACAGGGGTCTGTCAAATTTCCTCATCGCTTAAAGAAGGTGGAATTCTGTGGTGGATTCTGACTATTGCAGTTACCAGTTACCAGTTGCCAGTCATCAGTTACCAGTTCGGGCGGCGACCCTCAACGACTCTGGATATTTGCGATGATCGCTTCTGGACTTTTCGCTGACGTGCAACATTCACTTCCTACAGACTGATGGATAAACCAATT
>CAZKIB010000067.1:5632-10405 GCA_964552425.1 uncultured Anaerolineaceae bacterium
GACTACGCCTAATTCTGGATTAGACAGCAGGCTTCAGCCCGTTGCCAATGGGCTAAAATCGCACTGTCTATCAGGCTTTTTCTTTTCCGTTTATCCATGAGATTGCACTATGTACGGTAGTTCAGCACAGGCTACGCTACAATTATGTTAAGAAATGGTTAGGGACGCCAGCGATGAACAGAACCGAAAGTACCTTCAGCGAACGGGTGGGGGCGCGCATCTCGCCGGAACTCAAAATGGGCCTGCGGGAACTGGTGGATGCCGGGGTGTTCGAAAGCGAGGCCGACGCCGTGCGGGAAGCGCTGTGGCAGTATGTCGAGCAGTGCGCGGGTGCGCCGCCGGCCAGCGAGACACAACCGGCGGCTGTCGCTGCTACACCACAACTGGAGCCAGCCGAGACGGATACGGATACGAGCTGGTTTCTGAGTGCGTTGTTTGTGCTGGTGGCGCTGGTGGGCAGCCACATACTGAATGCGCTGCGGCGTGAGCAGATCACCCCGGCGGATCTGGCGGATGAGGCCATTCAGGAGACGATTTACAATCGGCGTATCCTGCAAAAAAAGCTGGCCGCTGCCCGGCAGATCGCGCAGCAGGGTGACGCGGATTGAAACCTCACAGGCCGGGCGCTGCGTCCAATTGACCCGGCCTGTATTCAGCAGTCCCAGCGCAGTTACCGGCTACCAGTCATCAGTTGCCAGTTCAGGCTGCGACCCTCAACGACTCTGGATATTTGCGATGATCGCTTCTGGGTTTTTCGCTGACGGGCGACATGCAATGCTTACAGGCTGAGATCGCGTCTAGCAGGGCAGGGTGACACCGGCCACTACTACTGGCTGATCCATGTTATTGGGCGGCGCTGCCCCGGCAACCGCCGGCAGAAAAACCACCAGTTCGGCGTCGCGTTCGCAGCCGCCTGGCCGGCCCTGTTTGCAGCAGATGATGGCGACAGCCTGCCCGTTGACTGCGGGCGCGCGCATGAGGGTGGCGCATTCATCGACTGTGGGCAGGACGTTGTCGCCGGGTGTGCGGCGCAGCATGACCCGGTGCAGCCCGCCTTTGATGCGGCTGTCGTTGATGACCACTTTGATACAGGGGTCTGTCGCCAGGGGATCAAGCAGTTCAACGGTGATGGTTTCCGGGTTAAGGCCATCAGGGCGTTGGGGCGAATAGGAATACGGGTAACGGTGCTTCGGCCCGGTGTAGAGCGTGCGGATGCTGCCGAGCAGTTGTTCAAACAGGATGGCATCGCCGGGCATCGGGAGCGCATTTGTTCGCGTATCCGGCATAAAACTGCGCGAATTCAGCATGTCGTTCAGTTGATTGAGCGCGTGCTGAACCTGGGGGAGTGCCTGTTCGAGCGCGTGGATGCGCTCATCTTCTGACAGGGCGTGTGACTTTGACATTTCTCGACCTCCTCGATACAAACGGTTGATAAAGTGGCCGCCTGTCATCCTGCTGGGCGGGGAGGGCGGTGTACTGAGTCTGGATTGGCAACCGCTTCTATAGATGTATTCGTTCGAAGATCAGGCAGACGATGCGCGGTGAGCGGCTTTTTATCCCTTTTTTACAGGTGAGCGTTACAATCTCCTGAAGTTTTGCGGATGCCGATGGGAGAGAGATTGCATGGCGAATTATATTCTCGCGCTGGATCAGGGGACGACTTCGTCGCGCGCGATTGTGTTCGATCAGGCCGGGCAGATAGTCCGGGTGGCGCAGCAGGAATTCCCGCAGATTTACCCCAAACCGGGCTGGGTGGAACATGACCCGGAAGCGATCTGGCAGAGCCAGTACGCGGTAGCGAAGCAGGCCATGCAGGGCATTGACCCCAAAGACGTGGCGGCGGCCGGCATCACCAACCAGCGCGAGACGACGGTCATCTGGGACCGGCAGACCGGGAGACCGATTCATCACGCGATTGTCTGGCAGGACCGGCGCACGGCGGGCCTGTGCGACCAGCTTAAAGCAGAGGGGTTTGACCGGACGATCCGCGAAAAGACCGGGCTGGTGACTGATGCGTATTTTTCCGGCACAAAAGTGGCCTGGCTGCTGGACCATGTGCCGGGGGCGCGGGCGCGGGCGGAACGCGGCGAACTGGCTTTCGGGACGATTGACAGTTTTCTGATCTGGCGGCTGACCGGGGGGCGGCTGCATATCACCGACGTGAGCAACGCCAGCCGCACGATGCTGTATGACATCCATAAAAACTGGTGGTCGACCACGATCACGCAGCGGTTGAATATCCCGCAGGCGATTCTGCCGCAGGTTGTGCCGAGCAGCATGGTCTATGGCGAGACCAATGCGGACCTGTTCGGCGGGTCGATTGCGCTGGCGGGCATGGCGGGCGACCAGCAGGCCGCGACCTTCGGGCAGGGCTGTTATGAACCGGGGATGGCGAAAAATACGTATGGGACGGGCTGCTTTATGCTGCTCAACACAGGCACTCAGCCGGTGGATTCCCACAATAATCTGCTGACGACGATGGCGTGGCAGCTTGCAGAGGGGCCGCACACCTATGCCCTGGAAGGCAGCGTGTTTATCGCCGGGGCAGCGGTGCAGTGGCTGCGCGATGAACTGCAACTGGTGCGCAGCGCGGCGGAGACTCAGAGTATCGCGGAAAGCATCCACAGCACCGATGGGGTTTATGTGGTTCCGGCGTTTGTGGGGTTGGGCGCGCCGTACTGGGACCAGTATGCGCGGGGGACCATCGTCGGTCTGACACGGGGCAGCGGGCGGGCGCAGATTGTCCGCGCGACACTGGAAAGCATCGCCTACCAGACACGCGATGTGGCCGACGCCATGCGCAGCGATTCCGGAATCGCGCTGCAAACGCTGCGGGTGGACGGCGGGGCGGTGGCGAACGATTTTCTGATGCAGTTTCAGGCGGATATTCTCGGTGTCCCGGTGCAGCGGCCCGCTGTGACGGAGACGACGGCGCTGGGTGCGGCTTACCTGGCGGGGTTAGCCAGTGGATTCTGGTCATCGCAGGAGGAGATCGCCCGGCAGTGGCGGGTGGAACGCACCTTCGAGCCGCATATGTCCGTCAGCCAGCGCGATGAACTGTACAACGGCTGGCAGCGCGCGGTTGAACGGGCGAAGGGGTGGGAGCATGGATGAATCCTGCATCAGGCTGCTGGAATGGAAAAGGGTATGAGCGACTTGCAGCGCCGTTTGCTTCTGGAAGGCGCAGTGAACCTGCGCGATATGGGCGGTTATCGGACCATCGATGAGCGCCAGACCCGCTGGCAGGTTTTGCTGCGCTCGGATAATCTCGACAAGCTGACTGCCGCCGATCAGCAGGCGCTGCTGGATTACGGCGTCCGCCACGTGGTTGATCTGCGCTCACTGCCTGAAATTCAGCTCAAGCCAGATGTGTTCGCCCAGTCAGCACACGTGACCTACCATCACCTGCCGCTGATCGAACATGGCCCGGAGATGGACGCCGCCGACGCCCTGCCCAGCCACCGCGAACAATATGCGTTTTATTTGGATCGCTGCCAGCCCGCGATTAAGTCCATTCTGGAGACGATTTGCGCCGCAAACGAAGGTGGCGTGGTGTTTCACTGCGCCATCGGCAAAGATCGCACCGGGGTGATCGCGGCGCTGCTGCTGAGTCTGGCAGCGGTGGATGCCGAAATCATCACCGAGGATTATGCTCTGACCGCCGGGTTTATCGCCCCGCGTGTTGCCCTTATGCGCCAACGGTTAGTGGACGCCAGCGGCGATGTCGAGCGTTTTGACCGGGCCTTTGCCGCGCACCCGGACTCGATGCGCCACCTGCTGACCTACCTGCAAGACCAGTATGGCGGCGCTGCCGGGTATGTCCGGGCCATAGGTGTGGATGATTCCGCCGTTGAAGCGCTGCGCCGGCGTTTCGTAGGCGATACCTGACTGCTCCCAGGCCGGGGGTTGGACTGTAACTAACCATTTTCAAATATAAAACAAACTGCAAATCAATGTCATAGATTGGAGTTTTGAATTGCAATTAAGCTGCGCAAATTTGAGATGAAAACTTGTTGCCTGCGATCCCGTTCCTGAGTGACCCATCCTCACGCCAGAAACCTGACGGAGGACAGTGTTCGTCATGCGTGGGATGCGTTAAGATTGCGGCGATGAACGCAGGCAGTCTGAGGATGTTTTACCATGACACGCCAACACACACTCGACACCATTCGCCAGCAGCCGCAGGTCTCCGTGCTGGTGATCGGCGGGGGAATCAATGGCATTGGCACGTTCCGCGACCTGGCGCTGCAAGGCGTGGATGTGCTGCTGGTGGAGAAGCACGATTTTGGCTCCGGGGCCAGCGCAGCGTCATCGCACATGCTGCACGGCGGGCTGCGCTATCTGGAAAACGGCGAGTTCCGGCTGGTGCGCGAGGCTCTGCACGAACGCAACCGCATGTTAAAAAACGCGCCGCATTACGCTCACCCGCTGCCGACGACGATCCCGATTTTCAAGCGGCTGTCGGGTGTCCTTAACGCGCCGCTCAAGTTTCTCGGCGTGCTGGACCGGCCCGGCGAACGTGGGGCGCTGGTCATCAAGATTGGCCTGATGCTGTACGACTGGTTCACACGAGACGCCCGCATGACCCCCACGCACCGCTTTTACGGGCGGGAGGAATCGCTTAAAAAGCGCCCGCTGCTGAACCCGGATATTTTCTGCACGGCGACGTATTATGATGCCTGGATGCCGTACCCGGAGCGCATCTGCCTCGAACTGGTGGCGGATGCGGTACAAGCGAACCCGCAGGCGCGCGCGCTCAACTACGTCGCGGCG
>CAZKIB010000067.1:10454-21117 GCA_964552425.1 uncultured Anaerolineaceae bacterium
GCGGTGAGACATTCATCGTCAAACCCAAAATTGTCATCAATGCCGCCGGACCCTGGATTGATTTTGTCAACAAGGCGATGGGGCAGCCCACGCATTTCATCGGCGGGACCAAGGGGTCGCATGTGGTGATCGACCATCCCGGTCTGCTGGAAGCCTGCGCCGGGCATGAGATGTTCTTCGAGAACAAGGACGGGCGCATTACACTGTTTTTCCCGCTGCTGGACCGGGTGCTGGCCGGGACGACGGACATCAAAATCGATGATCCCGATCAGGCGCAGGTGACGGATGACGAAATCGACTATATTCTGGGGGCGATTAAGCTGGTATTCCCGGCCATCGAGGTGCAGCGTTCGCAGGTGGTGTTCTGGTTCACGGGGGTGCGCCCGCTGCCGAGCAGTGACACCGCTGTCGCCGGGCAGATCAGCCGCGATCACAGCATTCAGGAAGTGCCGGCGGGCAGCGGCATGAATTATCCGATTTACTCGCTGGTGGGGGGCAAATGGACCACCTTCCGCGCCTTTGCTGAGCAGACCGCTGACAAAGCGCTGGCGGAGTTGGGACTGACGCGCAGACTCAGCACGGCGGACAGGGCTTTTGGCGGTGGGCGGGATTATCCGAAAGACCGGGAACAGTGGCTGCTGGACCTGCGCGCCCGAACCGAGGTTGATCTGGAGCGGCTGCGCGAGCTGTTCGAGCGTTATGGAACTTACGCGGCGGATGTGGCCGCATTCATCGCGGCGGGGGACGACAAGGCGCTGAAGCACACGCCCGGTTACAGCCAGCGTGAGGTGCTGTTTATCGCACGGCAGGAGCAGATGGCGCACCTGGACGATTTTCTGCTGCGGCGTTCGCTGCTGGCGATGCTTGGCAAGGTCAGCGCGCATTCGCTGGCGGAAGTAGGCGCGCTGGTAGGGCAGGCGCTGGACTGGCCGCCGGAGATGATCGACACGGAAATCAAACGCGCCAGAGAGATTCTCTCGACGCGGCATGGGGTAAAATTCGAGCAGCACACCGCCAATCCAGTCTGAGCGCGAAAGGGCGGTTATGAACTGGTCGTCACAGGTTTCGTGTAGTCAAGAACAAAGGATACCTAATGATATGGAACTGACCACCGTCACGATTGAAAAACCGGACAATATCAACTTTATTCTGGGGCAGAGTCACTTTATCAAAACGGTTGAGGACCTGCACGAAACGCTCGTGAGCGCGGTTCCGGGCATCCAGTTCGGGCTGGCGTTCTGTGAAGCTTCCGGGGCCTGCCTGATCCGCTGGACGGGCACGAACGACGCCATGATTGAACTGGCGAAGCAGAACGCGCTGGCGCTTTCCGCCGGGCACGCCTTTATCGTGTTCCTGGGCGAAGGCTTCTACCCGATCAATGTCCTCAAACAGGTGCAGAACGTGCCAGAGGTGGTGCGCATCTTCTGCGCGACAGCCAACCCGACGCAGGTGATCGTCGCCGAGACAGAGCAGGGGCGCGGCATCCTGGGTGTGATCGACGGTTATAAGAGCAAGGGCGTCGAGGACGATGAGGGCATTCGCTGGCGCAAAAGCCTGCTGCGCAGGATCGGGTATAAGCTGGGATAGCAGAGCGGGCATAGTGCCCAGTGCTTCGTGGTGCATTCAGTATGCTTGTGCCGCCGATTGAAATCGACGGCAAGGTAAACCAAGTCCCGCTGGGACTATGGGAGTGGATCGTTTCGCGGTACGTCAGTGTCCTGACTATTCAAAAGTCTGAGGATTGAGTCCATGCAGTTTGGAAACATCGCGTCCCCGGAAAATCAGCGTGTGACGTTTGTGGAACTGTTTTTTGATCTGGTGTTTGTCTTCGCGGTGACGCAGACCGTCGCGCTGCTGCATCACGGGCTGGACTGGCTGGCGATTGGGCAGGCGGTGCTGGTGTTCTGGCTGGCGTGGTGGGCCTGGACGCAGTTCACCTGGGCCTTGAACGCGGCAGATACCACGCATCAGATTGTGGAACTGGGCACATTGATCGCAACGGCGGTGACGTTTTTTATGGCGGTGGCCCTGCCGGATGCCTTTCATGGGCGGGCGCTGGCGTTTGCGGTTCCGTATGTGGTCGTGCGGGCGATTGGCCTGGGGCTGTATGGGTGGGTTGCTTCGGAAAATCCGTCCCAGCGGGAGGCGGTGCGCACGTTTGCGCTGGTGTCAGTGGGCGGGCTGGTGACGGTTATCATTGGGGCGCTGGTGGGCGGGGATATGCAGTATATCTTCTGGGGCCTGACGATTCTGCTGGACATACTCGCGGCGACCATCGGCGCGCAGTCCGAAGGCTGGAACCTGCACCCGGAGCATTTCGCCGAGCGGCACGGCCTGTTTGTGATTATCGCGCTGGGAGAAACGCTGATCGTGGCGGCGGCGGGGCTGGCCGGGGCGGAATGGACCGGCGATGTGATCGCAGTGGCGGTGCTGGCGGTGGCGATCACCTGCGGTTTGTGGTGGACCTATTTTGTGCGGGCCAAACCGGTTCTCGATCACGCTTTGGAACACTGCACCGGGGCGGTGCAGTCCATGATGGGCCGGGATGTCTTCAGCCTGATTCATTTTCCGATGCTGTGCGGGGTGATTGCCTATGCGGTTGCCATCGAGGAAGCGGTAGCGCACCCCGGCGACCCGCTGCACGCCGAAGTGCAGATTGCGCTGGCGGTGGGCATGGCGCTGTTTGTGGGGGGGATGGCGCTGGCGCTGTGGCGGGCGACCCGCCGTATGCTGCTGCCGCGTGTGATCGTCACCCTGGTGACTGCCGGGGCGGTGGTGGCCCTGACCGGTTCGTCCCCGGCGCTGAGTATGGCGGCGGCGCTGGCGGGCATTCTCGCCATTGTGGTGATCGAGCAGCGCGCCCGCAGCCTGGTGGTGGAGGCGCATTCCGCAGCAGGCAGCCATGAACCCACATGAGATGCTGGCGCTGATTCTCAGCGATGATGCGCAGGCCGGGGCAGTCTGCCAGGATGCGCTGCGCGAATCCGGTCTGAATACCGAATGGATTCGGCAGGGCAGGGCGGCGCTGGAACGTTTGCGGCAGGTTCAGCCCGCCGTTGTGATTGTCGATGTGGAACTGCCGGGAGTTTCTGGAAATTCTCGACTATGTGCGCCGCCAGACCGCCGCGCAGATCGTCCTGCTCACCGCTGATGTGGTGTGCGCGCACCTGACCGGCATGGTGGTGGACGCGGAACTGCTCAAACCTGTTCAGCACGCTGATGTCAGGGAAGTGCTTCAGGTGGGTTTTTAGTGAAGTGCGCCTTTGGAAGGCATTATGGCTCGGTCCTTGCCCATTGTGCTGAGGGATGCGGCAGCAGGCGCCTGGAACAGGCCAGCAGCACCCCTGCCAGCAGGGTGGGCAGCACCCACAGCGCCGCCCGGCCTGCCAGCAGATACAGCAGGGTCCCCGCCACCAGCCCGGCGATAAAGCCGTTGTTCTCGCGGAAGAACAGATCCCGCGCCCGGTAGAATATGCCCATGCGGACAAAAAACACGCCCGGATACAGGCCGGTCAGCACAATCAGCGCGGCGTAGATCGGCCACCACTGCGTCTGAAATGGAGCCGCCGTGAGCAGGAACATACATGCGAAATAGGCCGCCAGCGCCAGCAGAATAAAAATGTTCAGCCCCACCCGCAGCCGTTTCGCCAGCCCGATGCCAATCACACTGCCCACCAGCCAGGACACGGTTACGAGTAAAAAGGTGCGGATGCTGGACGACAGCATAAACGAAAGCTGAAAGTACAGGCCTGTCTGAAGCAGGCCCAGCAGCATCCCCACCAGTGCCGGATAGTATCGTCGCATGATTTACTCCTGTCCCCACATCAGCCGTTCGCTGATCCATTCGGCGCTGGTTTGCAGCACGAAGTCCATCGAATCCAGCGTGATCGGCGCGGCATCACCGGCGATCATGCGCACCGCCGCCGTATCAAAGGTCGAAAAGCGTACTTCTTCGATGTCATGCAGGGCCGCGTCCAGTTCTGCGCGGGTAAACGGCAGATCATCGGCGGCAAAGGCGAAGCTCCAGCCCACCGAGGCCGGGGTTACGACGATGACTTCATCAAATACTTGCAGCAGCGAGGCTGCCACCCGTGTCGAAATGGTGTCACCGGGCATGAAGCTGCTGGTCATGTTGCCGACGAATACGCCACCCGGCGCAAGGTGGTCATGAACGGACTGATAAAACGGCACGGAGTACAGCGTCGCTGGCTGCACACTGACCGCCGCCGGGGTGTCGGCGACAATGAGGTCATAGAGCGCGCCGCTGTTTGCCAGAAAGTGCTTGGCATCATCCACAAACACCGCCCGGTTGGTCAGCCTGTCCATGTGGTTGTAATCCAGAAAATAGCGCTGGCCCACATCGGCGACCATCGGGTCAAGCTCAACCGTTGTCACCAGACCGCCGCTGTGCTGGGCGATTAACTGCTCGGTCTGCATCACCCCCGCGCCGATCACCAGCGCATTCTGCGGCTCGACCAGCGCCGCCGGGACTTCGCCGACGATGCGGTTCAGGCGGATGCCATAGGAACCGATAAAGTGAGAAAGGCCGTCCAGATACAATGCTCTTCCGCCATCCGGCAGTTCCAGCACATCGACTTTCTGGTAGGGGCTGTAGCCGGAAAAGAGCACCGAAGTCCCTTCGGGAAAACCCAGCAGCGAGGTGTACCAGAGGGTATTGCTCCACTGGTTCAGGCCAGGCAGCGCAGCCAGCCAGCCGGCGCTGAGGATGATTAACCCGGCTGCCAGCCAGCGCCGGATGCCCAGCGCCAGCAGCACCGCGATCAAACCGACTGCGTAGATTGTGTACACCGTTTGCAGGCCCAGGTCCGCCAGGAACACCAGTACGCCCACACCAAAGATTGAACCGATCAGTTCCGCCAGATACAGCGCGCCCAGCCCCGCCCGCCCCTGATCGACAAATTGTGGCAGAAAAACGCTGTAAAACAGGGACACGACAAACGGGGTCAGCAGGGGCAGCACCAGAAAGGCCGCCCAGTAGGCGCCGTTTTCGCCCAGCCATACGACCAGCAGGCGGAACGTAACCGGCAGGGACAGGTGCAGCGCCAGAGTCAGCACGCCCAGCACCGGCAGCCAGCGCCGGCGGATGCGCCCGGAGGTCAGATAGCCGATGGAGATGCCTGCGAAATAGGACACGGACACCAGCAGGATCACCAGTTCCGTGCCCAGCAGCAGGGTCGTGACTTCACGGGCCATCACCCACTGAATCAGGATGAGGTTGGCCCCGCTGAAGAACAGGATCAGGAAGGGCGCAAACCGCGCCCAATCCATCACGGGGAGTACCAGACCGGACAGCGCGGCAGGGCGCGACTCAAGCAGATTATGCCCGGCCATCAGCCACCCATCCCCATGCCCATGCCCATCCCCATGCCCATGCCCATCCCCATGCCCATCCCATCACAGTGCCAGTGGCCCATTCCCATGCCCATGCCGGTTTCGTGATACCAGCAGTCATTGCGGATGTAATCCACGTCGTTGATGATGACCACATTGACCACTACCAGCACGTAGGTATCGCCCCGGTTCTGGAAGTTACCCTGTACGTTGACGAACGTGCCCACCTGAACGGTTTGCAGCAGCGGGTCGCTGGCGGCGAGTTCCACCGAAATGCCGTTGACGACGATGATATTGCCGCTGATGGATTCAACCGGGCCTTCCAGCCCAACCGTCGCCGGACCGCCGTTGCTCACGGTTGTGACGCTGGTGATATTGCTCACCACACTCGCCACGATGACGTTGCTGCCGCCGAACGCGCCCTCCACCCGGATGATGTCGCCGATGTCGATAATCGTCAGAATGGGATTCTGCGGCTCGACTTCCACATCGAAGTCGTAGACGGTGATGATGTTGTTGACGATGTTAATCACCGGGCCTTCAATGACGATAATGTTGGGGGCGGGGGTCGGAGTCGCTTCCGGGGTCGCCTCAGCGGTGGCTTCCGGGGTGACTTCGGCGGTGGCTTCTGGGGTGATTTCAGGCGTCGCTTCCGGGGTGACTTCGGCAGTGACTTCTGCCGGGGGTGTGCCCATGCTGATAATCACAATCGTCTGGGCCACGATCACATTGGTGGACAGGCGCACCCCTGTGACGGAAATCGTTGCGCCCACCGTGACATCGGTACTCAGACTGATGCCGCTGACATCCACCGGCACACCAGCGACGATGATCGTGTTGACATTCACTTCGGTTACAGCGCCGATAATCTCAATGGGCGTTCCGTCCGGTGTGGAGGTGTCCTGCGCACTGGCAAAGAATGGAAAGGCCAGCACCAGAAGTACAAGATATAAGACAGAATAATGACGAGTGTTCAACCGACGGTTCATATCAACCATCTCCTTAATGTGATGAGGTTAACCATAAGAACGAAAAGACCGGCCCGGTATGACGCGCATTTGTCACGAGATGGCTAAAATAGTCCTATGGTACTATGTCTCGTCACACCCGCCGCCTGTTTTCGTTTTCATCCATACAGGTATTTTGCGGCGAATACCTTCTGAATATGGGCAGGTCATGCAGCCAATACCGGATGAGCAGGAACTTGTAAAGCGAGCCAGAAATGGCGATGAGGAAGCGGTGACTCTGCTGTACGAAGCGCATGTAGATTCCATTTTTGCATACAT
Organism: uncultured Anaerolineaceae bacterium; assembly: GCA_964552425.1. Classification (GTDB taxonomy): domain Bacteria; phylum Chloroflexota; class Anaerolineae; order Aggregatilineales; family Phototrophicaceae. Next base: position 17,093 of record CAZKIB010000067.1, read on the forward strand.
TCGCTATCGTGTGCCTTCAGATGTGATGGCCGAGGATATTACGTCCGAGGTGTTTCTGAGAATGGTGCGGGGCATTACCGGCTACAGGGATCAGGGTGTGCCGTTCCGGGCGTGGCTGTTTCGCATCGCCGCCAATCTGCTGACCGATCATTACCGGCAGCATGGCAAAACCCCAATTGTGCCGTTAACGGAAAGTCACGAAAGCGGTGACACGAATCCGTTCGATTATGTGATGCAGGAGGATGAACGACAGCACCTGCGGCGGGCGCTGCAAAGCCTCCCGGCGGAGTATCAGGATTTGCTGGTGCTGCGTTTTGTCGAGGAGATGCCGCATACGGAGATCGCGCGCATCCTGAACAAGTCGGCGATGGCGCTGCGGGCCATGCAGTACCGGGCGCTCAAGGCGCTGGGCGAAGCGCTGCGCGGAGGTGGCGCATGACCGGCGATTCGTTTACCCCTGAAGAACAGGACCTGATCCACCAGCTTCGTGAGGAGCCGAGGCCGCAGCTTGACCCTGCCGCGCGCGACGCGATTCGCAAACAGGTGATTGCGGAATTCCGCGTGACTATGGCCGCCGCGCCGCCGGCTTATCGACCTCGCTGGCCGCGCGTTGTGCCGGTGCTGGCTGCCGCTGTGGTGATCGCGGTGATCGTGATCGCGCAGTTTGCCAGCCAGCCGCCGATCAGCGAGACGGTCACGCCGCAGACAGAAGTGGCTGTTGTCGATACCCTTCAGCCGACCTATACGCCGCTTATTCCGACGGCCACCCTGCTGCCCAGCACGCCCACACATACCCTCACGCCCGTGCCGGCAGCCGCCACGAGTGTGATTCCCACCCCGCCAGCCCTGACACCGACCGATGTGCCGGCAGTTTCCAGCATGACCGCGACTCAGGAGACAACGATCATCATCGAGGGGCCGGTCAGTGACATCAGCGGGAATGTGCTGACGGTGTACGATCTGCGGGTGGAAGTCGTGCCCGAACACCCCATTCTGAACCTGCTGGAAGCCGGGGATTTTGTGCGCGTAGAGGGCATGTATCAGAGCGGCGGCACGGTGGCAGCCAGCCTCGTGGGTAATCTGGACGAGGTGACGACCGTCGATGGCGAAACGGCGACGGTGAATCTGGAAGGCCCGGTGGAAGCGATTGACGAGAATCGAATCGTGGTCAACGGCATTCCTGTTGTGCTTGACCCGGACGACCCGGTGCTGGACAGCTTGCAGGTGGGCAGTTTCGTCAGTGTGCAGGGCAACTTTGAGGGCAGCGGCGCGACGATTGTCCTTGTGGTGGTCCAGGTGACGATCATCACCGATGTGGAAGTGATTAACGAGGACTGCTGGTATCATGACACCGGCATGGGCATGGGCCACTGGCACTGCGACGGCATGGGGATGGGCATGGGCATGGGAATGGGGATGGGCGACGCAATGGGGATGGGTGACGCGATGGGCATGGGCGGCTAGCCGGCAGGGTTATGATCGAGCGGCGCGCCCGCAGCGTGACAACGGACGTGGCACTGTTTACGCCTGTTCAGCACTCTGATATACGGAATGTGATTCGAGGCTGATCGTTGCACTGTGTTCAGCGGGATATGACGTCTGTCAGACGTAGGCTTGTCCGTTTTCACAACGGGCCGTGTCATAAGGAATCTTAACTAAGATAAGACCACCAGACATCCTAAATGCTGTATCCAGTAAGTCTTTGAAATGTGTAGGGGAGCGCCTGTGTTCGCTCCCGTCGGGCGGACACGCCGGTCCTCCCCTACATATGTTCTTTGAGCAATTCTCGGACGAAGCACTTAGTTATACTCTGCATTTTAACCAATAAGTGCGTCCGTTTGTTCCTTACCCAATTGCTCTCTAAGCAGTAAAAGCAAATCGTCATACAAGGATGTGTTGAAGTACACGGGGAGGCTGGCTCTTTGTGCCGAATATTCCAACAACACTTTGTCGGCAGCCCGATCAAAAACAGACATGAAATGATTGTTAAAAAGGCTTTTGATTTGTTCGTCCTGGGTCGAAAAGGCTGCTGAAGTTACAGAAGATGACGAAAAATGGAGTCCCACGACTATATCATCATCTACCCTGTGATAGGCAAAGTACGGAATCTCATCGTAAAGTCGAATATGCAGACGGGCACCAGGGTCCAACTGATCATCTTTGATAAGCTCATAAAGCCGCTTACAGATACCGATTGATACTGCAATATCCGCTAACATCGCAGTCAGCAGATGGCCTTCCTGTTCTACCAGGCGCTCAATAATGTCAGATCTGGGATCAAGAAACAGCACACGAATGTCTGACCCTCCCTTCAGCTTATTGGCTAATAACTTCTCTACAGAAGCCATTTTGCGCAGTCTGAAATCGCGGTTCATAAGGTGTAGCACCGATCTTCCCGCAAAAAATAAAATTTGCGGTTCAGGGATCTTAGTCCAGGTATAATACATTTCATACCCAGATCTTTGTTTAGCAACCAAACGCAAACCTTCAGCAATAAGTGGGGTATTCCTTAAGCGTTCATGTAATTTGATGGCTATATCTGTGCTGGTTTCTTCCGATTCAAGCCTGAGCATCACAAGTTGTCTGAAGCCACTATCCACACCGGCAACGATAAACGCCAATCCAATGTCAGATAGCAATTTCCCAATCACCCCAAAGTCAACTAACAATACAAGAAGTGCAAGTATAATACCTGTAAATATTAGTAATGTAGCCCATGTTAGGGCCTGTTTTCTCGCCGATGTCATTCTATTGCCCTTCTTCTTGACCTGATGCCTTGTTCACACAGGGTTCATGCCAGACATAGATCGCATTTTTCACCACTATGTATTAGCGCATGGACCGAAACGCTGGAAGTTGCTAAGATGCAAGATTAAAACTGCGATGGCTCATTGGCGCATATCGAGATTTAGCAAAGTGTTGGTAGCTGGCCCACGCACCACAGCCCAGGCTTCGATCAGGGTAAAATCGATTCCCCTACTCACCTCACCATTTTAGCTTGTTGGGCGATTTTCAGACAGTAGCCCGCTTCACGAGCGCTTCAAACCCGAATTTTGGCAACCGGAGTGGGTAAAAGAGGAGCACAAAAACAGTGAGGAATAGCTTTTATCAATCGGGCTTGAGATAAGCGACCAACCAGCACCGCGTCCCGCGCCAGAACAGACTGCCAATAGACAAATGGGGCGGGCGGGTGTTAAATACGGCTCATTCAGATAAAGGTGAATGAGCAGCATGGCGGAACACATCTCCGACGACATCGTATCCGAAAACGAGGGGGCGGAAGAGACCCCGATTCTCTTAAAGGTGAAGGGCGTCAGTTACAAATATGGTTCCTTCCACGCCCTCAGCAAAGCGACCTTTGAGGTAGACAGAGGGCAACTGGTGGCCCTGGTGGGGCGCAACGGGGCCGGCAAATCGACCCTGCTGCGCTGCATCGCCGGCTGGACGCGCGCCAGCGAAGGCGAGGTCGAAATTCTGGGCCTGCCGATTGTCAAAAATGAGCGCTTCGTGCGCGAGCATGTGGCGCTGCTGCCGGATACGCCGCCGTTTTATGACGAACTGACGGCCTGGGAGCATCTGCAATTTGTGGCGCAGGCGCACGGCTGGTCCAACTGGGAGGGCGAGGCCGAAGACCTGCTGGATCGCTACGGCCTGCTGAACAACCGTGACGCTTTCCCGTTCGCGTTTTCACGCGGGATGCGCTACAAGCTGGCGCTGTGTATGGCGCTGCTGGTGGAGCCGCGCATCCTGCTGATGGATGAACCGCTGGGGCCGCTGGACCCGGTTTCGGCGGATGAACTGTGGATTCAACTCAACCGGCATCGCAACGACGGCATGACCATTCTCCTGAGCAGCCACCAACTGCCGCAGGAAGCGCACCCGGACCGCTACCTGATTATGGAGCAGGGCGAGATTATCGCCGATGGCACGCCGGATGGGCTGCGAGCGACACTGAATATTGACGGCCCGCTGACACTGGACTCGATGCTGCGCGCCGCGATCCGCAGACGGAATGACGGCCATGA
>CAZKIB010000067.1:21140-22237 GCA_964552425.1 uncultured Anaerolineaceae bacterium
CATGAGCGCAGTTAGCCTCCGCGAAGTTTTCCCTATCGGCGATCTGCGTTTGTTGTTCTGGCTGCGCTGGCGGCAGTTCCGCGACGGCGCGATCTACTGGCTGCGGCTGCTCGGTTATGAACCGGGCGAAAAGTCCTTTATGCAGAGCATCTACGTGGTGTATCTGCTGGCTATTGGGGCCGTGTGGCTGTTTACCATGTGGGCGTGGGCGTTCGATACCGCGACTAATATTGGCCGGGCGCTGGAACCGGCCACACTCGGCCAGATTCTGACGATTCTGCCATATGGCGTGCTGGCGGTGCAGGTGTTCGCCATGACCGGCACGCTGCGCAGTACCCCGCTGAAGCTGTCGTTCGCGGATATGGCCTATATCGCCGGTACGCCGATTGTGCGCTCGGTCCCGGTGCTGCTCGGTTTTATCCGCCAGATTATTGTGCGCAGCCTGCTGTTTGGCGTGGTGTGGGCGCTGGCGACGGTGGCGCTGCTCGGCCCGGTCAACCCGCCGGGGGATATGTCTGCCAGTATGCGGGTGGCCGGGGTGGTGGTGCTGCTGGTGGTGATGACGTGGGCGGCGGCGTGGCTGCTTGGCATTCTACGGCTGGTATACCCGCGTGTGAGCCGGCTGCGGGTGCTGTGGCTGGCCCCGCTGCTGCTGGTGGCGGTCACGTATTTCGCGCCGGACCTGACCCTGTGGCCGGGGCGGGCTGTGATTCTGGTGATGTTCGGCAGCGCGCCTGCCTGGATTGTGCCGACGATGGCGCTTCAGGCCGGGCTGCTGGTGATCGCTTTTGTGCTGATCGGCAGCCGTATCAACATGATTCAGGCGGTGGATGAAAGCATCGTCTATGCGCGGCTGGCGGCGCTGGGCCTTCTGGCGTGGCGGATGCCGGACCTGCAACTGCGCATCCGCGTGCAGCAGTCCTACATCAGCCGCAAGCCCTGGCTCAAACTGCCGCAGGCGCAGGGGCGGGCGGCGCTGGTGACGCGGGCGATGGTGTCGTATGTGCGGCATCCCTCGCTGTTGCTGATTAACCTGCTGTGGGGCGCGGCCATGACTTACGCCGTGATTCTCATTTTGAGCAACAATCTCCCGCCGC
>CAZKIB010000067.1:22252-23395 GCA_964552425.1 uncultured Anaerolineaceae bacterium
TGGTGGCCGGCATCGCGCCGCCGGTGGGCCTGCTGCACGCTTACCGGAACGACTTGCAGGAGCCGTTTCTGCGCCAGTTTATCCCTTACAACGGTTTTCAGATGCTGCTGGCGGACGTGATTCTGCCGATCATTTTCCTGATCGCGGGCGGGCTGCTGGTGAGCTTCCTGCCCGGCTTTGATCTCGACACCCTCAGCGCGGCGCTGATGCTCATCCCGGTGCTGGCGTTTCTGCTGGCGCTGTGCGGGGCGGTGTCCCTCACGCGGGAGCGTGCCTTTCAGTGGCGTCTGCTGGTGACGGCGATCAGCTTCGGGCTGGTGCTGGTGGCGTCGCTGGGCCTGGGGACGCCGCTGGCCGGGATGGTCGTGGCGCTGCTGGCGATCAGCACGCTGGGCGGAATGCTCGTGCAGGAAGCGTGATACGCTATAATAAGAAAAATGCAGATGATCGAGGTGTCAAGTGGTTTCACAAATACGACCAATCACTGCTGAAGCGTTTTATCAATTTGTCGCGCTACCGGAAAATGTGAACCGAAATTTTGAGCTGATTGCCGGGGAGATTGTGGAAAAAGTGGTATCCCATCCGCGTTCATCGGCCATAGCGGTCTGGATGGCAGGGAAACTGAGTGCGTTTGTTGATGCGCATGATCTGGGTCATGTAACCGGCGCCGATGGTGGCTATGTCGTTTCTGGGGAGCAGTATATCCCTGATGCGGCGTTCATTTCCAAAGCACGCTGCCCTGTCATGCCCAATGCAGCCTATAATCCCCTTGCGCCCGACCTGGCTGTTGAGGTGTTGTCCCCTTCCAATACAGATGAAGAAATGCGAGTGAAGGTTGTCAATTATCTGGCTGCTAAAACTGTCGTGTGGATTGTGGACCCTGGCAAACGGGTTGAGATTCATCGCCCCGGCCAGCGGGTTCAGATTCTCAGTTCCGGGGATACACTCGCGGGTGATGGGGTGCTATCCGGCTTCACACTGTCTGTGAGCGATATTCTCGCCAAATAAAACAACTTCACTTCTTTCAGGTGAATTCCAGTCGTGCCATCAGGGGCAGAAGTTCCGCCGGGATTTTGGAACGGCGCGGCGACCAGTTCAGCCATCCGGTTCGATGACCGGTTCCCGATTTAGAAGGCCAACCCA
>CAZKIB010000067.1:23405-25563 GCA_964552425.1 uncultured Anaerolineaceae bacterium
TGCCCCACCGCCCAGTGAGGTCTGGATTAACGCGACCTCACGCCAACAGCTTTCCTAATCTTTTTCCCGAAGTTGTTTCAAATCCTTGACACATACCGCTTCTGATCGCCTATTGCTATCAGCCAAAGAAACCTTTACTTCACCTTGTTTCACAGTAGCTTGAAACGATTGCTTATCCATCACAGATGCTTCTTAGCGTGGGTTTTCGTCCATTTGCTATCACTTGACCGTAATGTCCGGGATATTGGTGGGCCACCACTGGACTTGAATGCCATGTCTTTGGTGGATATTGTGCGGGTTTACCTGTTCGGGGCCGATCCCTATGAATAGGATAAAATCTTGCATAAGCAAAGCTGATGAGGAATTGGATATGAAATTTGGCGCCTTACAGGTCGCAACAGCGACGTTATTGTTAATCTTAGTGTTTACCATTTCCGTACTGGCAAGCAGTGAAAACCATGTACCAAGTCAGGCCAACGTGACCATATTGCCAACGCAAACTGCTGGTTGGATAACACCAGATCCAACTGCGGTTGCTTTTTTTGGCAATTTTCCATCACGATTTACTTGCTCTGTTATCGTGCCACCTTACGATGGACCAAATTGGGAATGGATTAGTATCGGTGAGACCACATTCGAGGAATTCCTGGATCATTTAGAAACAATTCCTCTCAACATCACACTTCGCGCTTTTGGGCCAAATGAGTGGTGGATTACGTTTCGGGATTCGGATTCGGTACAACAAGTGTGGAAAATATGTGTGAACGATGACCGCATAGCGACGATTAAAATTACATATTACGCGGCAGAGCGAGAGGCTTATGTGTGGGATGTCATTGCCAATTGGGGGCCACCCGATGCCGTCGCCCGTACATGGGATTCTACAACGAGAGCGCTGTTCTGGTTTGATCGGGGCATCGCGTTGACTGTGTATGTATGGTCGGAATCAGAACACACCGAGTATGGGCTGATTACAGAGGTAACCTACTTCCCCTATGTTGATCCCGATAATTATGAGAATGTCTATCCGTACAATCAAACCAACATCGTTCTGGGGGGTCTCCCTGCCCGAAAGAGTATCCCCCTGGAGCTGGATCCTTTGGATTACGATGCCATATTGGCTACCGTCACACCCGGTATGATAGAAGATGTAATTGGAGGCAAATAGCTTTGACTACAACATGGACAATCGCAATTGACTGGGATCGCAACGGGAACTACAGCGACACTTACGACGACGTGACCAGCCGGGTTATGTCAGCCAACTGGTTTCTGGGAATGCGCTAGGCGTACCAGGAAATGGCAGATAACTCGACGCTGACGTTGGTTCTGGACAGCGTGGACAAGCGCTGCTCACCTGAATGCAGCGGCAGCCCGTTCAACAGGATGCTGGCGATCAGCACGCTGGGCGGAATGCTCGTGCAGGAAGCGTGAGAACCCTTATCGCGAGGCGTCATCCAGTCGTTCCAGCAGGGGAAGGAGTTCCGCCGGGGTGAGGAGGGTGTGCTGCGGGACTTCGCTGGCATCCGCCGGGATTTTGGAACGGCGCGGCGACCAGTTCAGCCACACGCTGATAATGCCGAGCGCGTTGGCCCCTTTGATGTCGCGTTCCAGATTGTTGCCAACCATGACCACCCGCCCATAATCCGCTGCGGAGATATTCAACTGATTGAGAGCGTGCAGGAACATACGCGCGTCCGGCTTTTCGCAGCCGACCTCCTGTGAGATGGCGAAGGCATCAAACAGGCGATACAGGTCATAATGCTTCAGGATGTTGTGAAAAGTTCCCACCGGGCCATCCGCCACCAGCGCCAGCCGATAGCCGCGCGCTTTGAGGTCGCGCACCATCTGGGCCGCGCCGGGGATCAGATCAGCGGTCTGCACCACGCCCTGCGCATCTTTGATTTCTGTCGCTTCATCGACCAGGGTATCGCCGCTGTCCAGCAGCACCGCGAGAATGGGGCGAGTCATACGGGTGTCTCCTCCATGCAGGAACGAACTCTCATTATAGGTCACATTACGCAGTGGGGGGACAACCTTCCTGTTGGGATGGAATGGAGTCGTTTCATTGGAGCCAGTCAGCGCGTCAGCTTATGCCGCCGATTGATGCAGCTCAAAAAATTAAACGGACAAGCCTGAAAGCGTCACCCAACCCCGC
>CAZKIB010000068.1:0-2245 GCA_964552425.1 uncultured Anaerolineaceae bacterium
GGCGCGCCCCTGCTGACGGCCATGTGCGACGTGGACGGCTTCCGCCACGACGCCCTGGATGCGCCCCCCAGCCAGCGCCTGCCGCCCGTCCGCAGCTGGTGCTGCCTGCGCCCACGCTGACCCCGGCGCTGCCCGGCTTCGACCTGCCGCCGCGCCCCCCTGAGCCGCCAGCACTGACCAAAGCCCAGCAGAAGCGGCTGGAGCAGGCACGCCGCGCCGCTGTCAAGGCGCTGGCGCACACCGTGTACGACACGATCCAGCGCCTGGCTGAGAACCGGGCGCAGCGCATCTCCAGGGCCAACGCGCGCCAGCTGGTGGAGACTTACGGCGCGCCGGCGGTCGAGCGGGCGCTGGAACAGCTGCGCCGCTATCACCCGTCCGGGCGGGTCGCCTCGCCGGTGGGCTGGCTGATCGCTGCCGCCCAGCGCGAGTACGCCGAACAGGAACGCCGCGAACCGCCGCGCTTCGCCGGCGTCCAGCGCCCCAGGCGCCAGCCCGCCCCCGACGACCAGGGCTGATGCGCGGGCCTGTGTTCGGCTGCAGGACTAACCGATCATCTCTGGTCCACTCGTGACCTATATTGATGCTCGTTCCTCTACCCACCAACAACGTGTAGGGAGAGTATCAAAGGTTGACTCCACACAAAATCGAATGCTATAATTCGTTTGATTGCAATCCAATGCATAGCGACTGTGCCGTGACTGACTCCAGCACCATCAGCCCCAAACCCCATGAAGCCGCCAGCGTGGTGACCGCACAGGACGTCGCCGAGCTAGCTGGTGTATCGCCCAGCACAGTGTCACGTGTGCTCAACAACAGCGACAAGGGTTTTATCAGCGAGAAAACCCGGGCGCGCGTGCGCGCTGCGGCAGCGCAGCTGGGCTACTCACCCAACCCGATTGCGCGGGCGCTGCGCGGCCAGAAGTCCCACCTGATCGGCGTGATTGTCCGCGACATTGCCGACCCATTTTTTGCCCGCATGATCTCGGAACTGAGCACCAGCGTGCGCGCGTTGGGCTATCGTATCGTGCTGGGCCATGCGCAGAATGACAGCGACACCGCTTTGACACTGGGCGACCTGCTCGATATCCGTCAGACAGATGGCGTGATCGTGCTGGGCAACCTACGTGACGATGACAGCTCGCTGGAAGAACTGTTCCGCAAGAGCGACAAGGTCGTGACGCTGTGCCGCGCCCCGGCATCTCGTTACTCAGTCGGCATCGACAACCGCATGGGTGTGAAGGTAATGATGGACCACCTGTGGGGATTGGGCCACCGGCGCATCGCGTTCATCGACGCGGGCTGGCAGGGTGATATCAGCGAGCGGCGCGAAGCGTATCTTGCTTACCTGTATGACAGAGGCGTAGACCCCCTGCCGTCGTGGGTTGTGCGCGAGGTGAATACGCCTGCCGGGGGCTATTGCGCCATGCAGAAGCTGATGGCCGCGCCGCAGCGCCCGACTGCCGTCTTTGCTTCCGACGATATGGTAGCGACTGGCGCGCTCAAGGCGGCGCTGATGTCTGGCCTGCGCGTGCCGCAAGATATATCGATCGTCGGCTTTGATGATATCGATCTGGCGCAGTATCTCACGCCAGCCCTGACGACCATGCGCCAACCCGTCGACGTGCTAAGCCGCGAGGCGCTGAGCCTGCTGCTGGCCCTGATCATGCAGGATGATCCAGGAGAGGAGGTGGCCCTGTGCATTGAACCGGAACTGATTGTGCGGCAGTCCAGCGGGCCAGCGCCCGCCCTTTGATAACAGGGGCGACATTACCCCAGGAGAATGCAAGTTATGGCCGGACAGCTTCAGCTTGTCCCTTTTCGTTATGATGTGCCAACAGATCGCTATCCTTATTATCATCTACGGCTGCGCCTGCAGGCCGACGCCGACACCAGCGTAACCATCCAGCAGGTGCGCCTTGACGGCCAGCGCTCGCGCGATTACCGAGTGTATCGCAGCGGCCTGCCCGCGCTCGATGACACGATCCTTGCTGCCGCAGAGGGCGAGGAACTGGTGCTGCGCGTGGACTGGTCGAACAGTTCAGCGCACCATGTCGAGGTGGACGTTGAACGCGCCAGCGGGCAGGCGCTTACCCTCATGTGCGAGTCCACTGCGCCGGAGCGCGGCGGTTGGTGGCATCGGGACTGGCGCTACTATGCCTCGGTGGTCGTCAGCGAACCCGCCGGGCTGGCGCGGACGAATGAGCCGGTTCATGTGCTGCTGGGCCTGTATGCCGACCGGCTC
>CAZKIB010000068.1:2255-25330 GCA_964552425.1 uncultured Anaerolineaceae bacterium
ACCCGGTGCGGGAAGTACGGGTGGTGGGCATTGACCCGGCCAGCGGCGCAGCCCATGAGACGCCGTCCCAGGTCTATGACATTTCGACATACGACGCTGAAAGCGACCAGTTCAGCCAGCCGACAACCACGTTCGAAGTGGCGTTTCTGGCGGATGTGCCGGCGCACGGGGCAAAAGTGTATCTGATCTTTTATGGCAACGCCGCCGCGCCGCCACCGCAATACACCACTGACTTGAACGTTAGCGGGCAGTCGCTGGCATATACGATTGATAATGACTACTACCGCGCCCGGCTGCACGCGCGCGCCGGGACGCTGGACGATGTATTGCTCAAGGGCGGCGTGAATACGCTGTTCGAGCACCATGTCGAGAACAACGGCGCGCTGCACTGGAATCCCGGCGTCTATACCCGCGAGCGTCGCTGGGCACACCAGTCGGACTGGGATCCGCCACCCAGTGAACTGGCCTACGGCGGCCCGGTGTTCTTCATGACGCGACGCACCGGCCCGATGCCCTCGTACCCAGAGGTGCTGTGCACGGTGACGTACACCTTCTACGCTCACCAACCGTACATTGTGATGCGTTCAGCGGTGGATGTGATCGAGGACATTGACGTTTACGCCATCCGGAGCGGGGAAGCAGTGTTCAATCACAAGGTGGTGCGCGAGTTCGCCTGGAAGCAGCCCGACGGCGGGGTGAGCAGCGTCAACATCTATGACACACCCAAAAGCCCGCGTCTGGGCACATATATGCAGTACGATGTGCCCTGGTGGGCCTTCTACAACCGCGACCTGGAAAGCGGCTTTGCCGGCCTCAACCTGGATGTGATCAACATTCAGCGCGGGCACAGCCTGATTCACTGGGAGCCATATACCTACCTGTACTGGAGCGATGAGCTAATCTACTGCTGCCGCCCGCTGGTGTACACATTCGCCACTGCACCCTGGAACAACCCGCAGCGCATGATGCGCATCCCGCGCGGCAGCACCTTCTATGAGCACATGGCGTTCTACCCGTTCCGTCTGGGCCACACCGATGCCAATCGTCTCGCCCCGATCGAGGATACGTATCAGCGGCTGGCGCAGCCGCTCGATGTGTCAGTTGTCATGCTCGACATTGATCCGCGCGCGCCTGACGGCTGGCCGCGTCCCGAATGGCTGACTCGCGACGACTATACCCGCCCCAAACCAGGGCAGTGACCGTTCTTGAAAAGGTGATTTATGACTGACCTGAAACTGGACATTTTGCGCTTCGGCTTTCCGGTGCCGGAGCACCCGTATTACCATGTGCGGCTGAGGCTTGACCCGCCCGCCGCAGATCTGAACGTGATGCGCGTGCTGGTCAACGATGTGCGCGTGCGCGATTTCACCGTCTACAGTGGCGGTATGCGCAACCGCAAACACACATGGGCTGCCAGCCAGCCGTCGGAACTGGTCGTCCGCGCAGACTGGGTCAACGGCGCACAGGTGGCAATCGAAATCTATGCCGAGGACAGCGCCGGGACGCTGCATGAGCTGGGCGCCGAAGGGCGCGCCCCTGATCATGGCGGCTGGTGGGATGCGCGCTGGAAGTACTATGGCTCTACTGTGCTGGCCGAAACTGCTGGCGCAGCCCGCGCTGGCGAGCCGGTGCATTTGTGGCTGGGCCTGTATGCCGACCGTCTCACCGATCCCGCCCGCGAGATTCGCGTAGTGGCGATTGACCCGGTCAGCGGCCAGCCGCAGGAAGTGCCGTCGCAGGTATATGGCGTTTCGACATGGGATAAATTCGCCGATGAGCACTGTCAGCCAACGACCACCGTCGGAGTAGCTTTCCTGGCCGACGTGCCCGCCCACACCGAGAAGGTCTACCTGATCTTCTACGGCAACCCCGAGGCGCTTGCGCCCGTCTACCCGACCGATCTGCGCGTGAGCGGCGAGGGCCTGGGCCTGACGGTTGAGAACAGCCACTACAAAATTGCGCTGCACCCGGACAGCGGCGCGATTGATGAAATACACCTCAAGCAGAATGTGAACCGCGTGTTTGCGCATCATCTGGAAACCAACGGCGCGCTCCACTGGAATCCTGGCGTCTATGCCCCACCGCGTACGTGGATGCACGCCTCGGACTGGAACCCGCCGCAACACGCCGAAACCATCGTCGGGCCGGTGTTTGTCATGACGCGCCGTTGGGGGCCGCTGCCCGATTACCCCGAAGTGAACTGTTCCATCACCTATCTCTTCTACCACAACGCGCCGTATGTGATGGAAAGTTCGGTGCTGGATGTGCAGCGCGATCTCGATGTGGTTGCGCTGCGCAACGGCGAACTGGTGGTGAACCAGGAACTAGTAGACGAATTCGCGTGGAAGCAGGCCGACGGCAGTATTGAAACGGTCGTCATCAAGACGCTGCCGCGCCACCCGGTGCCGGCCCTGGAGATTGACGCGCGCGTGCCCTGGTGGGCGTTCTTCAACCGCGAGGTGCCTTGCGCGCTGGCAGCCATCAACTTGGAGCTTTCCGGAATGCAGCGCGCCGAGGGGCTGGCGCAGTGGGAGCCGTACTACTATCTGCACTGGGGCCCCTGGTATTACTGCGCGCGTCCGCTGGTGTACACCTTCATCACGCCCAACCCGCAGCGCCTGATTCGCGTTTCAGCCGGCAGCAGCTATTATGAACGGTTGGCGTTCTATCCCTGTCGCCTGGGCAGCACCGATGTTGATCGCTTCGCGCCCATCGAGCAGACGGCGGAGCGCCTGTTCCGCCCGCTGTGCGCCAGCGTCGTCCAGTTCGACACCGATGCTCGTGTGCCGGAAGAATGGGTCCCGCCGATTCTGGTGTCCGAATTCGAAGAACTGGAGGACTGAGCGATGCAGCACGTCAAGCGTGTGCTGGCTGTCGGGGCGCACCCCGACGACCTCGAAATCCTGTGTGCCGGGACGCTGGCGAAGTTCGCGCAGGCTGGTGTGCAGGTGGTGATGGCTGTCGCTACCGATGGCAGCGGCGGGCATATGATCATCCCGCCCGATGAGCTGGCGCAGATACGCAAAGCCGAAGCGGAGAAGGCTGCCGCCGTTATCGGCGCAGAGTTTATCTGGGTGGGTTACACCGACGAAATGATCTTCGAGGATATCGCCACGCGACTGCGTTTCGTGGATGTGGTGCGCGCCGCCCGGCCTGACCTTATACTGACGCACGCGCCCGACGACTATCACCCCGATCACCGCGTCGTGAGCCGGTTGGTGTTCGATGCGTCGTTCCTGTCGGGCGTGCCCCACGTGAAAACGCAGCTTCCAGCGCATCCCGATGTGCAGGCGCTGTACTACTTCGATGTGCTCACGGGCATCAACTTTGTACCAACGGAGTATGTGGACATCACCGACACTTTTGAGACCAAGCGGGCCATGCTGGCCTGCCATGACAGCCAGATGACCTGGTTGAAGGAACACCATCACACCGACCTTATGGATTTCATGACCGTTATGAGCCGTGCGCGTGGGCTGCAATGTGGCGTGACGCATGCCGAGGGCTTCCGCCCGGAACTGGGCTGGGGCCGCCCGCGCCCGTATCGCGTCCTGCCCTGATTCGCAAACAAAGGAGTGTACATGCGCCCATTTAGCAAAGTTGCGCCAGAGTGGTGGGATTACACCACGCTTGACCGCGAGATTCTCGATGATGCCGCTCGCCTCAGCGCCGATGATCTGCTCAGCCTCAGCCGGCCTGGCTTCAGCGTGCAGTTCTACGACACCGTCGAGGATTTCTACCTGGCTGAAGCGCTGGAATACATCACCGCCTGGCGCCAGGCCACACCCGACCAGCCCGCCGGCATCTGTGGGCCGATTGGCCCCACCGAGCAGCTCCCGCTGGTGGCGCGTCTGGTCAATGAGCTGGAACTCGACCTGCGCCACTGCCACTTCTGGGGCATGGATGAGTGGGTTATAGAGGGCAAGGAAGCGCCGATTGACTTCCCCCTCAGCTTTGCCCGCGCCGATATGGAACTGTGCTTCAACCGCATCCGGCCAGGGCTGCGGATGCCGCCGGAAAACATCCATTTTCCGGCGGCGGACGCTAGCGCCTACATTGCCAGTTGGGACAGCGCCCGCTGTGTGGTGATGCAGGGCGGGCAGGGCGAGGTCAAGCACTGGGCCTTCAACGATCCCCCGCGCCGTGAACCGCCTTATACCGATTACCCACCGCCGCCGGAGGTCTACCGCAGGCTGACGACGCGCGTTGTTGACCTGCACCCGATGACGCTCATCCAGAATGCGCGCACATCGGGCGGCGGCGTAGTGCAGAATGTGCCATCACAGGCTGTCAGCGTGGGGCCGGTGGAAACATGGAAGGCGGAGAAGGTGTCTATCTGGCATGCGGGAGCGCATGACAACCCGTTCGGGATGCGCCTTACCACGCTGATGATTTCGAAGGGTATCGCGGATACAGCCGTTCCCATATCGCTGCTGGCCGACCACCCCAACGTACAGTTCAATTTCCTGCGCTCGGGCATCGGCACAACCCAGGCTGACATGCGCTGACCGGCGCTGGGCGGTTGGCACAAACGCGTGCGATTATTGTATAGTTCAAATAGAGAACCCCGCACCTGGAAAGGAGGACCGCCGGCTACAACACCTGAAAAGAACAATCTATTACCCGTTCTGTCAAGATTGGAGCTGCATACAATGAAACGCACAGTTACGTTTGTCGTCATGCTGGCGGCGTTGGCCGTACTGGTGATGGGGCCAGCGGTGGCGCAGGGCACGGTCCGCGTCGTGTTCTACCAGCGCGGCTACGTCGAAGGCGGCGACACGTCCTCAATCAACACCGATTTGGCTATCGCCGCGTTTGAGGAGCGGTTCCCCAACATAGATGTGGAGATCGTCGGTATCCCCTGGACAGCGGAGGGCACAGCCAAACTGGAGGCCGCCCTGGCCGCCGGAACGGACATCAACATCTTCCGTGTCACCAACACCGACGTGATCCGGTATGCCCGCGAAGGCATCCTCTCTCCGCTGGATGACATCCTCACGCCGGAAGACCTGGCCGATATCTACCCTGCCGGGCTGAAAGCTGTAACCGACGCCGGCAAAATCTGGGCCTGGCCGCTGTGGGCCACCGCCATCCCGATCATGGCGAACACCGAGTACTTCGAGGAGCGCGGCGTCCCGCTGCCCACCGTCGAAGAAGGCTGGACGTGGGATGAGTTCGTCGAGGCCGCCAAGGCGCTGACGTTTGTTCGCGAAGACGGCACGCGTGTCTACGGTTTCTCGTCGTCATTTGACGTCGACTTCGTTGGCGTCGAGCCGCTGTACTACATTGACGGCGGGCGCGTCCGCAGCGTGGACGGCAGAGCTTTCGTCCAGAACAGCCCTGAGGGCGCGTCGGCGGTGCAGAAGATCGCTGACCTGGCGCTGGTGCACCAGGTCACGCCGCCGGACTACGGCCAGGCGCCGCAGCTCATTGTGCGCGGTTACTTCAAAGACACCCGCACCGTTGCCATGTTCATGGAGCCGCCCGGCTTTATCCCGGACCTGGAAGCGGCAGAGTTCCCACTGGCGATTCTGCCGGTGCCAATTGGCGAATCTGGCGAGCCAGTTTCGACCGGCGGCATTGGCCTGTACGCGGTGGTGGATGTGGCCGATGACGAAGTTGAGGCGGCAGCGCACGAACTGGGCCGCTGGCTGACCGGCGCTGAAGTGGCGCAGTTAGTTCCCGGCTACCAGCTTGCGCCCAGTATGCGGGCCAGCAACAACAGCTACGCCACCGACGAGAAGCGCGCTGTTATCAACGCGATGGTGGCCTCGAACATCTTCGAGTTCCCGTTCGCCATTCCGTCAGAACTGAAGGCCAACTACTACGCTGCGCTCCAGTCCGTGATTCTAGGGCAGCAGACAGCCCAGGAAGCGCTGGACGCTATCGCACCGGAATACCAGGCCGCGCTGGACGCAGCCAACCAGTAACCGGATACCACGCCGCACGCCGGGGAGAGCCAGTGGCTCTCCCCGCGCGTGTCTGTGTCCTCGTTCCTGATGGCGCAAGGATCACTGCTGATGAACGCTGTTTCGTCACAACCGGCGCTCGGCCAACGGGCGCGGCTGTTCTGGAACCGCCACAAATGGAGTTATTTCTTCGTGCTGCCCAGCACGATTCTGTTTGCGCTGTTTATTCTTTACCCTCTGTTTCAGGCGTTTCTGCTGTCGTTCCAGAGTGTGGGCCTGCGCCGCAGCGAGTGGGTGGGCCTACAGAATTTCGAGTTCCTGCTCAACAGCAGCCTGTTTCACAAGTCGCTTATCAACACGTTTGTCTACGCTTTTTTTGTGGTCGCCTCGTGGACGACATCGTCGCTGGTGGTGGCGGTACTGCTGCAGCCGTTTTCCAACTGGATACGGGCTATCTTTCGCGGCGCATTTTACTTGCCCTATGTCTCCAGTGTGGTAGTGATTTCGCTGGTGTGGCTGTGGATATTTCAGCCGGACTTCGGGTTTCTGAACTACTTTCTCGGCCTGTTCGGCATTGAGCGCGTGCTGTGGCTGCAGGACCCCAACATCGCCCTGTGGAGTATCGTGCTGAGCACGATCGCTGTGATACCGGGGACGGGCGTCGTCATTTACTCGGCGGCGCTGGGGGCGATCCCCACCGAGTATTACGACGCCGCCGAGGTCGAGGGGGCCAACGCGTTCCACCGGCTGCGCTACATCACGTTCCCGCTGCTTAAGCCGACCACACTCTACCTGGTGGTGATCTACACGATTGCCGGCTTCCAGATTTTCGAGCGGGTTTACGTGATGACGCGCGGTGGACCGGTGAACTCGACGATGACGCTGGTGCAGCTCATCTACCGCACCGCCTTTTCCGACTTCAACTACGGGCGGGCCAGCGCCATTGCGCTGGTGCTGTTTGCCATCATCGCCGTGTTTTCGTTCCTGCAGTTCCGCATCCTTAGCAGCGATTACGAGTATTAGCAATGGCTGTCAAGAGTGTTCCCTACACTGGTGCTGCGCCGCTGCGCGCGCGCTATAACCGCCGCCGCCTGGATCCGTCGAAAATACTTGTGCTGGTGTTTCTAACAGTAGTGGCGGTGGTCAGTCTGTTTCCGCTGTACTGGATCTTTGCCACCGCGCTCACCCCAGCGGCGGCCACCGTCAAGATACCGCCTGACCTGATCCCGGCCAACCCGACGCTGGACAATTTCGTGGAAATCGCCAAGGCAGGTGGCACGACCACGCTGACACTGCCGTTCCTGGCTGAGCCGCTGCACATCCAGCGAGTGTGGGTGTGGCTGTTTAACACAATGAGCTACGCCGTGACCGCCATGAGCATTCACCTCCTGTTCGATTCGATGGCGGCTTATGCCCTGGCGAAACGGCGCTTCCCCGGTGCGCGACCGCTGTTCTGGCTCATCCTGGCAGCGATCATGATTCCGCCGCAGGTGACGCTGATCCCGCTGTTCTTCCAGGTGCGCGACATGGGCTTCAACAACACATTCCTGGGGCTGCTGCTGCCGGGCCTGGCCGATGTGATCGGCATCTTCCTGCTTAAGCAGTTCATGCAGACCATCCCGACCGAACTGGAAGAAGCGGCGCGAATTGACGGCGCGTCCGAGTGGCAGATCTACAGCCGGGTGATTATGCCGCTGTCGGTCCCAGCGCTGGCGGTGACGGCCATCTTCGCCTTCCAACGCTACTGGAACAACTTCCTGTGGCCGCTGGTCATCACGCACAGCCCGGACCTGTTCACGCTCCAGGTGGGGCTGTCCTACATCCAGACCGGCGAGTTCGGCACCAACTACGGTCTGCTGATGTCCGGCGCGGCACTGGCAGCGCTGCCGATGATCCTGGTGTTCTTCGCCTTCCAGAAGTACTTCGTCCAGGGGCTGCGCATCGGCGCGGTCAAAGGATAGGCTTTGGATGGCGCTGGGCAGTGACCGAGTTTAGCCATTCCCGTAAGATCGCTAAAACTAAACGGCTGCAATTTCAGAACAGGTCTATGTAGCGAGCGCTATCTCCCCACGCTATACTCAATCCTGGTGAAAATGCTTTTGCGCCTTAACCAGGAGGAATGTAGATGTCGAAGGCAAGACTACTTCTTTTGGCCGTTCTTGTTTTAGCGGTGCTGGCCGCACTGCCGCTCGCGGCGCAGGATAATCGCGTGCTTGAAGTGTGGACGCACGACTTTCAACCGCTTGCCGACGCGCTGACCAGCAAATGGATTCCCGAATTTGAGGCAGCCAATCCCGGTGTCACAGTAAACTACACCTCAATTCCCTTTGCAGGCACGATTGACTACGACACCAAACTGCTGGCCGACCTCGCCAGTGGTGCAGGGCCTGATGTGTGGACGATGGGCAGTTGGAACTACATCGAGAATCAGTACATTGAATCGGGGTTGGTTGCACCGCTCGACCCGACTATCTTCGGTTATGAGTCGGTGGACGATGTTGTGGCCGATTACCCGCCCAACAGCATGAATGCCTTTGTGCGAGACGGTCAGTTCTATGCGCTGTTCAATGAACTGACCACGTTGGCCCTGTTCTTCAACAAGGACATGTTCGACGCGGCAGGTATCGAATACATTCCCGAAGACCAGCCCGTAAGCTGGGAACAGATCGGTGAGATCGGCCAGCAGCTTCGCGCCACCGATCCAAGCACCAATGCCCTGACACAGATTGGGTATCAGTTCGGCTTCTTTGCCTCGTTCCGTTCGCCACAGTGGTACGCACAAAACTACTACACCTTCCTGCGCCAGTTTGGGCAGGATGACCTGTTTGTGGATGGAGCACCGGCAGCTAACACTGAGGCTGCCATCAACGCTTTCCAGGTAATCTACGATTTCACCCATACCTATCAGGCGTATGACCCCACCTTCCTGTCTAACTGGTTTGCCGATTTTCCCAACAACCGTGTCGCGATGGTGATCGCAGGCCCCTGGTTTGTGGCGGCTGCGCGCGGAACCAATCCTGACATGCGCTTTGGTGTTGCCCCCGTTCCGGTTGTTGATCCGGCAGACCCGGAAACCTATCACAACATCGTCTACTCATGGGGGTGGTCAGTCAATCCGAACAAGGACACCGAACAGCAGCAGCTCGCACAGGAATTTCTGGCGTTTATCCTTGGCAAAAAGGGTGAAGCAGATCAGCCGGTGTGGTGGTTCGAGAACATGGGTCTGGCCCAGCCGCGCTCGGCTTTCCTGGCGTCTGAGGGCTATCAGGCCGCGCTGGCAAGCGAACCCTGGCTGGCTCGATTCGACGCATCGTATGAGATGTTCGATACCGATTATCTGCAGCACTCGTATGACCTCGCTGGCGCAGCTCTAATTCGTGCCATTGACCGTGTGGTGTACGACCAGATGTCCGCCCAGGAAACAGCCGAACTGCTCCAGCGCGAGCTTCAGCGCCTGGGATAGAAGAACCTATCGCTTCTGTGTTTCAGGGGGCGGTCTTCCACAGCCGCCCCCATCCTCGTGTGCAGCATACTGGCATCATGACAGGCATCATTGGCGCATGATAGGTTTGGGACCGCTTCATATCAAAGCACGCCGGGAAGTCGTCTGGGGGTTGATCTTTATTTCTCCCGGCATCGTCTATTTCCTCATCTTCTGGATTGCACCGGTCCTGATGACTCTTAGCCAGAGCGTTTGGCGCTGGCGCGCCGGGCGCATGACCGACTTCCTCGGTCTCCGCAACTACGAGTTTCTCATCACTGACCCGCTGTTTCTCAACTCCCTGCGGGCCACGGCTGGTATCACACTGGGCGCGCTCGTTTTTGGCACGCTGATTGCTTTTGGCCTGGCGTTGCTGCTGAACGATAAATCGCTGCGCGGTACGCGCTGGTTTCGCCTGTTCATTTTCCTGCCTGTTGTGACCGATTGGGTCGCGACCGGGTTGGTCTGGCAGCTTATCTTTCTGCCGCATCAAGGCGTTCTGCCGAGCCTGTTCCACAGCCTGGGCCTCAGTGATACCGTTCTACCAACCCTGCGCTGGACAGCTACCCGCGAACTGGCTCCCATCTCCATCATTGTCTTCATCATTTGGAAAACTGCTGGGCTGTATACCGTCATCTTTCTGGCTGGCATGCAAAGCATCCCATCCGATCTGATTGAGGCTGCCCGCGCAGATGGGGCAGGGGGCAGCCAGGTAATCCGCTATGTGATCGTGCCGCTGATGTCTCCCATCACTGCGTTTGTTATTCTTATCGGTTTTGTGAGCGCCGTTGGGTTGTTTGAGCCGGTTTTCATGCTCACTGGTGGCGGCCCTGCCGAAGCCACCAAAACGCTGCCCCTGTTCATTCACGAAACCTTCTTTCGTTTTCGAGATGAGGGCTATGGCAGCGCCGCTGCTATTCTTTTCCTGTTAATGACGCTGACATTCGCTCTGGTTGCTGCGCGCCAGATTCGCATGACTGCTTACGAAGATTGACCTGCCGTGAGACGCAAACCGCTTACCCAGAGCCTCAAATACGCTGTGCTGATTATCTACTCGGCTTTCAGCCTGCTTCCGTTTCTCTGGATGCTGTCGGCAGCCGTAAAACCAAAGGAAGAGGTGTTGAAAATCCCCATCCAGTGGCTGCCGTCCAGCTTTCAATGGGATAACTTCCGCGTGGCGTTGTTCGAGCCGCGCTTCGGCCAGTACCGCACCTGGGACTACATGCTCAACAGCATCACCGTCGCGGTCATCACTACGCTGCTGGCGATTATCCTTTCAATTTTTGTGGGGTACGGGTTCGCCAAGTTCCGCTTTCGCGGGCGTAACCTGATGATGTGGGGAATGCTGAGCACAACGCTGCTGCCGTTTTCGGCTGTGCTTGTGCCGCTCATCCTGATCTCTCGTTCGCTCGGCCTTATTAACAGCCTGTGGGCGCTGATTATCCCGTTTGCGCTCACCGGCCAGAGTATTTTTCTGGCACGGCAATTTATCATCAGCATCCCCAACGAATACCTGGACGCTGCTCGCGTTGATGGTGCGAACGAAATCCAGATTTTCGTCCGCATTGTCCTGCCGCTGCTCAAGCCGGCGGTTGCCACGCTGGGGGTAACGGCCTTTATCGCCTCGTGGATGCAGTTCCTCTGGCCGCTGGTATCGCAGTCCTCACAGGGCAATTTCACGCTGCCCATCGGTCTCTCGCTCATGGGCCTTGGCTCTCTGTTCGAAACAGATTATCACCTGTGGATGGCGTCCGCAGTGGTAGCTATTTTGCCACCGCTGATTTTTTTCCTAATCCTGGAGCGCGCTTATATTCGCGGCCTGGAGACGCTGTCCGGGTTGAAAGGTTAACGTAATGTCTCGCACAGTCGGCGCTTTTGTTTTCCCCACTATCTGGCAGGATTGGTCGCTCAATGAGGCTGATTGCTTCCTGAGATCGCTCCGGGATTTCGGCGTTAACACCATCGCCACCGAATCCGAGACTTACCGCGACGATCTGATTGAACTGGCGCACAGGCTGGGGCTGCGCTTTGTGGGTGGTATTGCCTGCTTTTCCGAGCACGGACGTAATCACCAGCCCTTGCACGACCAACCGGAGTTGTGGCCCATCCTCGAAACCGGCGAGCGCCGTCCGCTAATGGAATGGTATATCGGCGTAACGCCCACCATTGAGGCTTACCGTGAGGCCCGGCTGGACGAGATCACACGCATTGTGCGCGATCACTACATAGATGGCCTGTGCCTGGACTTCATCCGCTGGCCGCTGCACTGGGAACTGGAACTGCGTCCCGGCCAGGCGGAACCGCTGCAAAGCAGCTTCGACCCGCACACTGTCCGGCAGTTTCTTGCCTTCGCAGGCCTCGACATGCCAGCCCGTGTCACCACCACAGCCGGGCAGGCGGCCTGGATTCTGGGTGAACATCGCGCCGCCTGGACAGACTTCAAGTGCAGAACCATCACTGACTTCGTGAGCGCAGCGCGGCAGCGGATTCAGGCTGTGCGTGGCAGCGATACGGAGCTAGGTGTTTATCTGGTTCCTGCGCCCGATGTGGAGCGCGCCTATCTGGTCGGGCAACGCGCCGCTGATTTGGCACAGGTTACCGATTTTTTGTCACCAATGGTCTATCATCCGGTGCTTCATCGTACGCCAGCCTGGATCAAAGAAACAGTTGACGAGATGGTTCTGCTCACACCGGGTAAGGTGCTGCCCGTCCTTCAGGTGGACTCTGCAGAGGGGGCGGTATTCAATTCAGATTGGGGACTACCAGTGCCGGTTGACGAGTGGCGCGTTGCTGCCTGCGCTGCCGCGCAGCGACAGGATACGCTGGGGTTGGTTGCTTTCACGGGAACTGCTCTGTTTGCGGACGGGCGCGGCGAAATACTGTTGCAGTGCCTCTCTCAGCGCTAGGCCCACCGTTCCGGGGTGTACTGACTCTTGCTCTACGACACCTTCCGCCAGCAGCACCCCGCCCTCGCTCGTCCACACCGGCAGCTACGCCGTCACCGACGACACGCCCCCGCGCTTCCTCGACCTGCCGTCTATCGCCGCCATCAACGCCTTCCTCGACAACCCGCGCCCGCAGGCCGCGCCGGCTGCGTCCGGGCGGGTCGCCTCGCCGGCGGGCTGGCTGATCGCTGACGGCCTGGTTCGGCTGGCCTGGCGATGCGTTATACTGGCGCACGGGCGTGTGACGCCTGCGAGCATCCACCTTGAGGGCAGCGCAAAGAGGTTGACATGACAACATACAAGATCGGCGTGCAGCTTCACCCGCAGCACACCACTTACGCCTCGTATGCCGAGGCGGTGCAGCGCGTTGAGGCGCTGGGCGTGGACAGCATCTGGAACTGGGACCACTTCTACCCGCTGTATGGCGAGAAGGACGGCAGCCATTTTGAGGGCTGGACGCTGCTGACAGCGATGGCGACGCTGACAAGCCGCGCTGAGATCGGCTGTTTGGTGACGTGCAACAGCTATCGCAACCCGGCGCTGCTGACGCACATGGCGAAAACAGTGGACCACATCAGCGGCGGGCGGCTGATCCTGGGCATTGGCGCGGGCTGGTTCGAGCGCGATTACGTCGAGTACGGCTATGACTTCGGGACGGCAGCCAGCCGGCTGCGCGCGCTGGGCGAGGCGCTGCCGGTCATCAGGCAGCGGATGGCGCTGGAGGTCCCGCCGCCGGTGCGCAGCCCGATCCCGATCCTGATCGGCGGGGGCGGGGAGAAAGTCACGCTGAAACTGACGGCGCAGTACGCCAACCTGTGGAATGGGTTCGGCCCGCCGGAGACGTGGGCGCACAAGAACCGCGTGCTGGACAACTGGTGCGCCGAGGTCGGGCGCGACCCGGCGGCGATCGAGCGCACCGTGTCGGTCAACGCGGACGACGTGAAGAAGAACCTGGACGCATTCGCCGAGGCGGGCGGCACGCACATGATTCTGGGCCTGGGCGAGCCGTGGGATTTCGAGCTGGTGGAGCGGCTGGCGCGCTGGCGCGAGCAGGCCAACAGCTAGAGCAGGCGGCTGTCACAGCGCGGGATGATGGCGGAGTTCGCTCCGCCGTCATTCCGTCGTTCCCCGTGCGTTAATGGGCAAACTGCATAAATTGGCGCGGCGCGCGAGGTTGCCTGCGGCCCACCAAAACAACGTTCGACGCGATCAAGCCCTCACCTGCTGCGCAGGACAGCGCAAAAGCCCTGGGCATCAAGGCCACTTGGTTGACAAACTGATTGCTACGAAACTATAATGTCAGTATAGGATGACAGGATTATATGTTATCCTGAGTACTCACCGGGCAGACATGCGATCTGGCGCTGCGATCACTTCATCGCAAACACTCCGCTGGCGCGTGCGCAGGGAGCTGCCGGCAATCAACCCAGGAGGTGCAACGGCATTCAGCAGGGCGTCACTTACTTTTATTCGGAACAAACAACGTGTTAGCGAAAGAGGAGAGAAGATGTTGCGCACAAACAAGCTGTGTCTGGTTGTGCTGCTGGTCATGGTTTCACTGATGGCGGCGGGCAGCGTGATCGGGCAGGAGGGAGGCCGCTGGGAGCGGCCAATCGTCATCGGGTGGGCGCCGCCCGACATCACTGGCGTGTTCAAAACGGCGACCGATTTCTTCGAGGCTTCCGCCGCAGACGCCAACGCCAACGGCTTCAACGTACAGATCATCTCGCAGTCCCCGGCCACACACCTGGCCTTTGCAGACCAGGTCGCCATCCTCGAAGACTACATCCAGCGCGGCGTGGACGTGATCGCTGTCTCGCCGATTGAGGTCGAGGTGATTATCCCGGTGCTGCGGCGGGCCAACGAGCGGGGCATCCCCATCATCGTTGTGAACCTGCTGGAACCGATTGAGGGCGTGGAAGTGGCGTCGTACATCGGCTTTGACAACACGATGGCAGCCAAGGTGACGGCTTACGCGGTAGCGGACTACTTTGGCGGGCCGGGCGTGCTGGGCGAAGGCGAAATGGTTGAGATCGAAGAAGGCCAGTACCTTGACATCGAGTTCTGGGAGGAACTGTACGCTGACCTGGCCGAAGAAGACATGGAAGCCATCACCGCGCGCGGCTCGATCATCGAGGGCGTGGCGGGCGGCTTCTTCTCGACCGCGCGCCTGAACGGTTTCAACGAAGTGATGGACATGTTCCCCGGCATCGAGATTGTGGGCGAGCCGTGCGCGGCAGACTGGAACCGCGAGAAAGGCATCGGCTGCGCGGAGGACATCCTGCAGGCCAACCCGACGGGCCTCGACTTCATCTGGGCCGCCTCCAATGAGATGGGCATGGGGGCCATGCTGGCCGCCGAAGCCGCGAACCGGCTGGAATCGGCGGCGGACGGCGTGAGCCTGGGCGACGCGACGGTGGCGATCTTCACTAACGACGTGACGCCGGAATCGGTGGAGCGCATTTCCGAGGGCCGGATGATCGCCGAGACAACGCACGGCTTCGCTGACTGGGGCTGGTTCGGCGGCGAGTTCGCAGTCCGCATTGTGTGCGGCCTGGACGTGCCACAGACATTCGACATCCGCCCGCGCATCGCCTTCATTGACAACGCGCGCCTGTTCTACCCGGAGCCGGAACTCCCGGCGATTGACTGGGACGAGATCAAGGAACAGTGCGGGTAAAGCTCATCTGACCAGACTGTACGGCGCGGCGGCGGCCCTGTCTGGCCCCGCCGCGTCACCTTAGGGGAAATGGTACAGCGATGGGCAAGGAACGGAGTGTGCGATGAGCTTTGCGAACAAGGTGGTGATTGTCACGGGCGCTGGCAAAGGAATCGGCCAGGCGGCAGCGTTTCAGTTTGCGGCGGCGGGGGCGCGGGTGGCGCTGGTGGACCGCAGCGCCGAGCCGGGCGAACAACTGGCAAAGCAACTGGCGCAGGACAACCAGCAAGCGGTTTTCGTGCGGGCGGACATCTCGGTTGAGGCGGATGTGCAGGCGATGGTAGCCGAGGTGGTCCAGCGCTGGGGGCGGCTGGACATCCTGGTTAACAACGCTGGCAGCTACCTGCAAGGGGATGTCGTGCAGACATCCGCCGAGGACTGGGCGCGCATCATGGGAACCAACCTGACGGGGGCGTTCCTGTGCATGAAATACGCCGTGCCCGCGATGCCAGCGGGCGGGGTGGTGGTGAATGTATCGTCTGAAGCCGGACTGGTGGGCATCAAGGGGCAGGTGGCCTATAACGTGTCCAAAGCCGGCATGATCGCCCTGACGCGCAGCAGCGCGGTTGACCTGGCAGAACGGGGCATCCGCGTCAACTGTGTGTGCCCCGGCACGACCGACACGCCGCTGGTGCGGGCGGCCTGCGAACAGGCCCCGGACCCGGCAGCGGCGCGGCGCAGGCTGGAGGAAATTCGCCCGCTGAACCGGCTGGGAACGCCGGACGAGATCGCAGCGGCGATTGTGTGCATGGCAAGCGATGACCTGGGGTATGCTACCGGCGCCGTGCTGAGCATTGACGGCGGCTACACGGCCCAATAGGGCAGCAGCCGACGAGGACCCCATGACATCATCGCAAAAGCTGCTCCGAATGGTGCAAATAGACAAGCGGTTCCCCGGCGTTCACGCGCTGAAAGGCGTTGATTTCGACCTGGAGGCGGGGGAAGTTCACGTGCTGCTGGGCGAGAACGGGGCGGGGAAATCCACCCTGATGAAAGTCCTGAGCGGATCGGTGCAGAGGGACGGGGGGCAGATCTTCATCCAGGGCGAGGAGGTCAAGAACCTGACGCCGGAACGCACGCAGCGGCTGGGGATCGGGATGGTGTACCAGGAACTGAGCCTGGTCCCGGCGCTGACGGTGGCGGAAAACGTGTTTCTGGGACAACTGCCGCGCACAGCGCTGGGGCTGGTGGACTGGCCGCACATCCACGAGCGAACCAGGGCGATCTTCGAGCTGATGGGGGTGAACATAGACCCGCGCCAGGAAGTGCGGCAGTTGAGCGTCGCGCAGCAGCAGCTGACCGAGATCGCGCGCGTGCTGGCGCGAGAGGCGCGGATCATCCTGCTGGACGAGCCGACTTCAGCGCTGTCGGACACGGAGCGCGACCACCTGTTTGAGATCATCCGGCGGCTGCAAAGCCAGGGCGTGGGGATCATCTACATCTCGCACCGGCTGAGCGAGCTGAAGGAGATCGGCCAGCGGGTGACGGTGATGCGCGACGGGCAGGTGGTGCGGACGATGCCGATCGAGGAGGCCGACCCGGACCTGCTGGCAAACCTGATGGTGGGGCGCGACCTGACAGAGCAATTCCCCAAGACGATTGGCGAGCCGGGGGAGATTGCGCTGCGGGTGGAGGGCCTCGCGCTTGAAGGGACGCTGGAGGACGTGTCGTTCGAGCTGCGGCAGGGCGAGATACTGGGCATCTTCGGGTTGATGGGAGCCGGGCAGACCGAGCTGGCGCAGGTGCTGTTCGGGCTGCGGGAGGCGACGGCGGGGCGCGTGCTGATCGGCGACAAGGCGGTGCGGCTGACACAACCGGTGCAGGCGATCGCGCACGGGGTGGGGTTTCTGCCGCGCGACCGGCGCGCCAGCCTGCTGCCGATGCAGGCGATACCGGCCAACATCACGCTGGCGAACGTGAGCCAGTTTCCGATACTGAAGTTTCTTAATCTGCGCCAGGAGGTGCGGACCGCCGAGGATTATGTGCGGGACCTCAGCATCCGCCCGCCGCTGCTGGACCGGCCCGTGAGCTATCTCAGCGGGGGCAACCAGCAGAAGGTGTGCCTGGCGCGCTGGTTGTGCAACGAAGCAAAAATCCTGATTGTTGACGAACCTACACGGGGTATTGACGTGGGGGCCAAAGCCGAGGTTTTTGAGCTGATTGACCGGCTGACCCGAACCGGCGTGAGCGTAATCATGATTTCGTCGGAGATGCCGGAAATTCTGGCGATGGCCGACCGCATCCTGGTGATGCGATCCGGCAGGATCAGTGCCCAGTATGAACGCGGCCAGGCAACGCAGGAATTACTACTCAGGAGCGCGAGTTAGACGCAACCTCGGCGAGGAGGGGACGTGTCCGAGCAACAACCCGCAACACCAACACCGGAGCTGAACGCACTGACCACCAGGCGCTGGCGGCGCGTGCTGCGGTCGGCGCTGATACAGGGCGGGCCAGTCATCGCGCTGGTGCTGCTGTCGCTGTACCTGACGAGCGCCACGCCGTTTTTCATGACGGAGGGCAACGTCGCCAACGTGACGCGGCGCACGGCTGTGACGGCGATCTTCGCCATCGGGCAGACGTTCGTCATTCTCACGGGCGGCATTGACCTGTCGGTGGGGGCGATCGGCGCGCTGGCGGCGTCTATCGCGGCAGTGGTGATGACGCAGCAGATCAACATCTTTGGCGTGACCATCGGCCCGGTGGACTTCGGCCTGGGCCTGATTATCGCGCTGGGGGTGGGCCTGCTGGCCGGGCTGATCAACGGGCTGATCATCACGAGAGGGCGAATACCGGACTTCATCTGTACGCTGGGGACGCTGGAAGCCTTTCGCGGCATCGCGCTGCTCATCACGGGCGGGCTGCCCGTCCCCTCACACCTGACGGCCACTGAGCTGCGCGGCTACCTGCCGGAGCAGATGATCACGATGGGGAGCGGCGACGTGGCCGGGATACCGATTGCGGCGGTGATCGCGCTGGGGCTGGCGCTGCTGGCGTGGGTGGTGCTGCGCTACACGGCGCTGGGGCGCAGCATCTACGCTGTGGGCGGCAACCGCGAGGCGGCGCGCGTGTCGGGCATCAATATAGACCGGACGAAGATCGCGGTCTATGTGATCTCCGGCCTGATGGCGGCGATCGCCGGGTTCCTGCTGGCGGGGCGGCTGAACTCCGCCAACGCGCTGATGGCGGGCGAGGAAAACCTGAACTCGATTGCAGCGGTGGTCATCGGCGGCACGAACCTGTTTGGCGGCGAGGGCGGCGTGTTTGGCTCGATCATCGGCGCGCTGACGATGGGGGTGCTGAACAACGGGCTGAACCTGATGAACGTGAGCGCCTTCTACCAGCGCATCATCCAGGGGGCGGTGATCATCATCGTGGTGGTGTTCGACCAGTGGCGGCGGCGCAGGTTCCAGCGATAGCGACGCCGAGAGCGCAAAGGCAAGGCGGGGCGCGTGGAGCGCCCCGTTTATTTGTGCCGGGGCCAGCGCTGAACGCAAAGCGCGGGACGCCTGGGGCGTCCCGCGCAGCGAAACCGTGATGCGAGCGACCGCTGTCTTACGACGAGGCGCGCCAGTACTGGCTGTTCTCGGCGGTGATGACCACCACGCCGGTGTCCACGTTGGGGGGCAGCGGCGAGATATTGGCGCCGCGCCAATCGGAAACGGATCTGATCTGATCGTTGCGGACGCTGTAGAGCATGTTCATACCCCAGAAGCCCATCTGCCAGGTGCCCTGGGCCAGGGTCGCGCTGAGCTGGCCGTTGTCAATCAGGTCGAGCGTGCCTTCGTCGTAGTCGAAAGCGATGATCCTGATCTGGTCGCTGAGGCCGGCCTCGCGCACGGCCTGGGCCACGCCGACGCCGCCCTGGGCTGAGGTAGCGAAGATGCCCTTGATGCCCGGGTTGGCCTGGAGCAGCGCGGCGGTCTTGGCGGCGGCGACGGTGGTCTGCCCCTCGTTGTCGGTGATGAGGTCGTCCGACGTGATGACGTTCGGGTACTCTGCCGCCAGGGTCTCGATGAACCCGGCGCGGCGCTGGACGTGGTTCAACTGGGTGGGCACGCTGTCAATGGCGACCAGGCCCTCGCCCACCAGCGGGCCAAGATAGCGGGCGGCGACCACACCGGCGTAGTAGTTGCCCGTGCCGACGAACGAATAGCGCTTGCTCAGGGGCGAGTCGGCATCGAAGGTGACGACGTGCACGCCACTGTCAACGGCGGCGTCAATGGAGGGTTTGAGCGCGTCGGGGTTGATGACCGTCAGCAGGATGCCATCGGGCTGCTGGCCGACCACTTCCTCGAGGACGCGGACCTGGGCCGAGATGTCATACTCTGGCGCGCCGGTGTACTCGGCCTGGACGCCCAGGAGAGCGGCAGCGTCCCCCATGCCCCGGAAGCAGTCTTTCCAGTAATCAATGCCGGAAACAAACGTCACCATGTAGTAGAGCTGATCGCCCTGGGCCGCGACACGGCGCACGCCCGCAGGCAGCGCCATCCCGGCGGCAGCGAGGCCCGCTGCCACGCCGCTGGTCTTGAGAAATTCACGCCGATTCATTGAAGGTGTCTCCTCTCAACAATAACGGATGCTTTTGCGTGCAAACACCGGGGCCGCGCGAGGCGGCTGCCGGTGACCGAACACCGAGACTTCAGGTGGGCGCCAGATGAAAATCCAGCCAGCGCAGCGTTTCGGGAATGACAATCTGCCGGTCCGCAGGCTCGGTGAAGCCGTGCCCGGCCTGCGGCAGGGGCACGAACCGGCTCTGCGGGTTGCACAGCGCGTGAAGCTGCGCCACATCGAACGGCACGTACTCGTCGCGCTGGCCGTGCAGCGTCAGCACCGGACAGGCGATGCGCGCCATGTGGGCGAACGGCTCCACGCGGCGCATTTCCTCGACCAGACAGCGCCCCACCCGGAACTGATCGAGCAGCAGAAAACCGCGCTGCTCCAGGCTGGCGTAACCCTGGTCGTTGAAGAAAGCTGCCGGTTTTGACAGCACCGGCTCCAGAAAGGTGCGGCGCAGGTCCAGCACCGGGTTCCACAGGACGAGGCAGGCCAGATCGCCCGCGCCAGCATGGGCAGCATACAGCGCGGCGGACACCGCGCCGAAGCTGGCGCCCAACAGCGCCAGTGGCAGCCGCCAGCGCTGGCGAGCCAGGTCGAGGCTGGCGAGCAGGTCCAGCAGTTCGCCGCTGATGGTCATATCCTGCTGGCGGCCAGCGCTCTCGCCATGACCGCGAAAATCGAAGCGCAGCACGTTGAAGCCGGCCCGCTCCAGGTGGGCGGCCAGCTCGACGAAAGCGCCAACGCCGCTGACGGTGTCGCCGCTCTCGTCCTTGTCAACGGTGATGCCGTGCGCCAGCACGACCGTGCCGCGCGGCGCAGCCGCATCGTGGACGAGGGCGCACAGGCGAGTCCCGTCGAGGCTGGGATAGAACAGCTTCTCAGGCACGGCTGGCAACCTTGCGGGAGCGCTCCTGCCAGCGCTGGCTGACGGTGTCGAAACCGACCGCCAGCAGCAGCACCACACCCATCGAAAGCTGCTGGTAGTAGACGGGCACGCGCAGCAGGATCAGGCCGTTGTTGATAAAACCAACGAAGATGAGGCCGAGCAGACCGCCGAAAACCGTGCCGCGCCCGCCCTTGAGGCTGCACCCGCCGATGATGCAGGCGGCGATGATGCGGAGTTCCTCGCCGGTGCCCGCGCCGGGGTCGGCGACGGTGAAGCGGGAAACAGCCAGCACACCGGCCAGGGCTGCCAGCGCGCCGGACAGCGTGTAGACGCCCAGCTTGACGCGGTTGACATTGATACCGGACAGGCGGGCGGCGTCTTCGTTGCCGCCCACGTAATATATCTGGCGGAACATGGCCGACCGGCGCATGAGCACGTCGCCGATAATCACGATGATGAGGGCGATGATGATGAGGTTGGGGATATCGAGCGTGCGGCCCTGGCCGAACACGAAGAAATCCGGCGGGAGCTGGGCCAGCGGCGAGCCTTCGGTGATCGCCAGGCTGATGCCGCGCGCGATGCCCATCATACCGAGGGTGGTGATGAAGGGGTTGATGCCGACCCTGGTTATCAGCGTGCCGTTCACGAAGCCAGCGGCAGCGCCCGCCGCGACACCCAGCGCCATAGCCGCCGGGATGCCCCAGCCGGCGCGCAGCGCGACCGCCGTTGTCACGCCGCCCATCGCCAGCACCGAGCCGACCGAGAGGTCGAAGCCGCCGGAAACCAGGGCGGTGGTCATGCCAACAACGATGATAGCCGAGGTGGCAAAGCCGAGCATGATGGCGTTCAGGTTGGCGGTGGTGAGGAAGCGCCCGGTCGCCAACTGGAGCGCCGCGCCAATGAGGATAATCATCACAATGAGCGCAAATTCGCGCAGCCGCACCACACGTCTGAGGACAGATGGCACTGTGCTGGCGCTGCTGGTGACACCGGCTTCGCTGGAAGTTGTCGCTTGCATGACTCAGGCACCCTGTTGACCGCTGGCAAAGACCATAATTTTTTCTTCGGTAGCCGTTCTGCCGTCCAGTTCGGCCACGATCGCGCCTTCGTGCATGACGAGGACGCGGTCGCTCATGCCGAGAATCTCCGGCAGCTCTGATGAAACGATGATAACGCCAACGTTCTCGTTGGCGAGCGAGCGCAGCAGATAGTGAATCTCGCGTTTAGCGCCGACGTCAATGCCGCGCGTTGGCTCATCCACGATGAGCACACGGGGCTTGATCGCCAGCCACTTGGCGACCAGCGTTTTCTGCTGGTTGCCGCCGCTGAGGCGGCGCACTTCCTGCTCGACGCTGGGGGTGGAGATGTTCAACTGCTGCACGTAAGTATCCGCAAGGGCCTGCTCGCGGGCGGCGACGACAAAGCCGCCGCGCGTCACCGCGCGCAGATTGGTGGCCCCGATGTTCTGTTTGATGGACATATCCAGAAAGAGGCCGGCCTGCTTGCGATCTTCGGGCAGGTAACCCAGGCCATGGCGGATGGCGTCGCCGGGGTTGTGGATCGCCACCGGCTGGCCGTTGATGAGGATATCGCCGCTGTCTTTGGGGTCGGCGCCGAAGATGGCCCGCATCATCTCGGAGCGGCCAGAGCCGATCAGCCCGGCGACGCCGAGGATCTCGCCCCGAAACAGTTTGAAGCTGCTGGTGACCGACGCGCCGGGCAGTTTGAGGTTGCGCACTTCCAGCACAGGCTCGCCGCGCTCCTGGCCCAGCGGGGGGTAAAAATCACCCAGCTCGCGACCCACCATCATGCGAATCACATCTTCAACGGTGATGGCGGAGATAGCGTGCGTGCCGATGTATCTGCCGTCGCGCAGGACCGTCACGCGGTCTGCCAGGGCGAAGATTTCGCTCAGCTTGTGGCTGATGTAGAGGATGCCGACCCCGGTAGCCGCCAGGCGGCGCAGTAGGTCGAACAGGACCTCGGCTTCGCGCTCGGTCAGGGCGGAAGTTGGCTCGTCGAGAATGAGCACGCGGCAGTTGAGCGACAGGGCCTTGGCGATTTCCACGAGCTGCTGGTTCGCCATCGAGAGCATACCGAGAGACTCGCGCGGGTCAATGTCCACCTGAAGTTCGTGCAGGATGCGGCGCGCGCCTTCGAACATGGCGCTGTAGCGCACCATGCCGAGGGCGTTGGTGGGCAGGCGGCCCGGATAGATGTTCTCGGCGACGGTGAGGGCGGGAATGACGCTGAGTTCCTGGTGAACGATGGCGATGCCCATCTGGAGCGCGTCGCGCGGGCTGGCAAAGGTCACGGGGCGTCCCTCAAAGCGGATCTCGCCCTCGTCGGCGGTGTGGACGCCGCACAGGATTTTCATGAGGGTGCTCTTGCCAGCGCCGTTCTCGCCGATGACGGCATGAATCTCGCCGGCGGCAAGCTGAAGCTGGACATCGTTGAGCGCTGTTGTGCCAGGGAAACGCTTGGTTATGTGGGTGGCTTCAAGAAGGGTGGTCATCAATGAAACTCTTTAGGGACAGCGCAGGCAGTAATTGTCGCAAAAGCTGTGAACGCTCTCAGT
>CAZKIB010000069.1:0-11550 GCA_964552425.1 uncultured Anaerolineaceae bacterium
AGTCTTATCCATCAGCATTCGATCCATCAGTTCGACGGCAGATGGTTCTAACTCCATAATCGGAGGCGTGGCTTCGAGCGACTCGCGCAGGGTATCAAAATGGACAATCGCCAGCCGCCGCATTTTCGGCGTCGGAACAAGGTTCAGTTCCGCCTGCACAATGGTCGCCAGCGTACCCTCTGAACCGGCCATCAGCCAGTTTAGATCAACGTTTTGCGGATCAATTTTGTTGAGCGCGTAACCAGCCACTGTGCGAAAGGTCTTCGGGTAACGAGCCGCGATCTCGTCCTGACAGCCCGCCACCAATTGACTCATCTGTGTGCGCAGCCGGTCAAGTGCTGCGCTGCTGGTATCCAGCCAGGACCGTTCACCATTCGGCAGCACCACTTCCAGCCGTTTGATATGGTCGGCGGTCAAGCCATACAGAATACTGTGCGACCCGGTAGAGTTGTTGCCAATACAGCCGCCCACTGTCGCCCGTTCGGCGCTGGCCGGGTCCGGTCCATACATCAGACCCAGGCTGCGCACCTGCTTGTTCAGTTGGCCGAGGACCACACCCGGTTCCACCGTGACACTGGCTGTATCACCGTTGATACTGCGCACCCGGCGCATATGCCGGCTGAAATCCATGACCACTGCTTTACCAACTGTCTGTCCGGCAAGGCTGCTCCCGCCGCCGCGAGGCAGCAAAGGGGCGCGGTGCCGCCGCGCAATTTCGTGGATCGCTACGACCTCATCAGCGTCTCGCGGAAAGGTGACACCAATCGGCATGATCTGATAATTGCTGGCGTCGGTACTGTAAAGCAGGCGGGTCATGTAATCGAACCTGACCTGCTCGTCCCCAAGTGCCTGCTGTAAGTCGGCAACCAGTTCATGTGCGGCTTCGTTGTGCTGCGCTGTCAACATGACCCTACCCTGTTAATAAGTGGCACGCCCACCAGAAAGATCAAAGATAAAACCGGTATTAAAACTGGCCTCCTCCGAAACTATCCAGGCTGCCAGCGCTGCGACTTCCTCAACTGTCCCCAGGCGTTTCATCGGAATTTTGGCGATCATGTATTCCAGCAGTTCAGGGGCAGTCACTTCGTTCATCGGCGTGCGGATCACCGCCGGGGCCAGGCCGTTCACCGTAACACCGGATTCGGCATACTCTTTTCCCACACCTTTAATCAGGCCCATCAATCCCGCTTTGGATGAGGCGTAACCGACCATGCCGGGGTTGCCTTCTTTCCCGCCCATCGACGCCATGTGCAGAATGCGCCCATAGCGACGCGGCAGCATATGCTTGACCGCATATTTGGTCGTCAGGTACGCCCCGCGCAGGTTAACCCGAATGACCCGGTCAAAATCCTCGGCGGAAAAATCCAGAATAGGTACACCGGTTGGCCCGGCGATCCCCGCGCAGTTCACCATCACATCAAGCTGGCCGTGCTGCTGAATCACCTGTTCAAATGCCGCGATAACCGACGCCTCATCCCCCACATCCACGACCTGAGTATCGACCAACATACCAGCGGCCTGCATATCGGCAGCAGCCCGCGCCAGATTGTCCTCGCTGATGTCAAACAGCACAAGCTGACCGCCCTCTGCGCCAATGCGCCGGGCGATGCCTTCACCAATACCACTCGCGCCGCCGGTAATCACCGCGACGCGCCCTCTAAAACGGTCTGGAAACAGCATTTTCAACAACTCCATTATGCAAAATTGAGCGGCGGATGCTGCAAATGATAATCTGTCGCATCCTGATAAGCTTTGGCAACTGCCAGCGTTTCAGCCTCTTTGTATAATCCCCCGATAAACGTGATACTGGTCGGAGTGCCTTTCTCCGTAAAGCCGTTCGGCAGTACCACAGCAGGGTGTCCGGTCAGGTTCGTCAGTGTCAGCGCGTTGCCGCCAAAGGATGGAACCACAAAGACATCCACCTGCTCCATGACTTTCGCCATCGCCTGCATGATCAGAGTACGAACCCGATTGGCCTGAATGTACTCGACTGCCGGTATCAGACGAGCCGCGCGGAACAAATTCGGCCAGGCTTCATCGGCCTGCCACTGCATGGTATCGTCAAGGTTATTCCGCGTGATTTCGTCAAACGACGCGGCGGCTTCGGCCACCAGAATCATAAACATTGGTTCAAGGTCAAAATCCGGCAGATCAATGGGGATCAACGTTATGCCTGCTGTGTTCAGCACATCCAGCACCTGCTGGTCATTGCTCACCGTTTTCAGCGCTTTACTTTCCAGTTCACGCAGTGCTTGCAGAGCAGGTTCCGATTCTACGGGTTGGCTGTCCGCAAACGCGCTTCTGACATAGCCGATCCGAAGGTCTGAAACCGCAGGACACGGGTTCCATTCGAACGGCCGGTCAACCACGTTGAGATCATACCCGTCCGGGCCATAGATCGCACTGAAGACCAGCGCGCAGTCCTCCACGCTGCGGCAAATTGGCCCAATCTTGTCCATCGACCAGCTTAACATCATGGCCCCGTACCGGCTCACCCGGCCAAAAGTAGGCCGCAGCCCGGTCACGCCACAGCGGGTCGAAGGTGAAACAATCGACCCCAATGTTTCTGTCCCGATGGAAAACCCGACCAGTCCCGCAGCCGTAGCTGATGCTGAACCCGCTGACGAACCGCTGGAACCTTCGCTCAGGTCCCAGGGATTCTTTGTTTTGCCGCCGAACCAGATGTCCCCATAAGCCAGCGCGCCGAGTGTAAGTTTGGCAACCAGGACACTGCCGGCTGCTTCCAGCCGCTGCACAACCGTTGCGTCCATATCAATGATCTGATCTTTGTAGGGCATAGCCCCCCAGGTGGTGCGATAACCCCGCACAGCCAGTAAATCCTTCGCGCCCCAGGGAATACCATGCAGCGGGCCGCGATAGTGCCCGGCAGCAAGTTCTTCATCAGCGCGGCGGGCCTGTCGCAGCGCCAGGTCTTCGGTCAGCGTGACCACACATTCCAGGTGAGGATCATAACGTTTCAGACGTTCCAGATACATCTCAGTCAGTTCTACGGATGTCACCTGCCGCGTGCGAATAAGCTGCGCCAGATGTGTGACCGGATATAACGCCACATCCTCCAGATCAGCCGGCCGGCGTAAATCTTCCACATCCGCAAGATGACAGGCGCGCGCGATACCCGTCGTGGTTACAGCGCCAGATACATTGGGGTTAAAATACAATGGCGGCGCAGTATGATTTTCAAGTCTGACGCCGCGCAGCGCTTCGTAGTGCCCGGCTTTCTTGTTCACTTCCGCCAGCATCTGAGCGCGTTCCTCAGATGTGAAGTGTAAACCGATCAGTTTTTCGGCGTGTTCGATAGATTCTGTCTGGATGGGTATATTGGTTATAGAGTTTTGATCAGTCATCTCGGTACACTCGTTCGCAGGATGGGCCAGCTTAAGTTAATCTCAATCAGATGAAAAAGCAAAAAGGTCAACTGTAACAAATTATTACAAAGTCCATATGTACTGTGTGAAATGATCTGTTTTAACGGCTGTCTACCTAAGTTATAACATATTCCAAACCAATATCGTCAGTGTTTGTCGCCAAAAGGTGCGATAGTATCGGTATACTTATATTGAATAGATACAGTTATCGGTCGGGACTCGTGCTATGTCGTCGGCTTCACTCAATACGACTATCCAGGAACATGGCGTTAGTGGTCTAATCGAGAGACCGCGTCTTGTCGAAAAACTCAATCAGTCAGTTGACCACAAACTGACCCTGATTAGTGCGCCTCCTGGCTACGGCAAAACCACCCTTGCCAACCAGTTCATGCGCCAGGCCCGCCTCCCGGTCATCTGGCATTCGATTGAACCCAGCCAACGCGATGTTCCCATCCTGCATCAGCGGGCGCTCACCAGTCTGGAACCGCTTGCGCCGGGAATTCAGAATCTGCCTGTTGCCTATGGAAATCCGCCCATCGAACTTGCCAGCCATATCACGGAGTATCTGCGTGAATATCTGACTGGCGAGATTATCTATATTCTTGACGATGTTCAGAATCTGGCAGGGTCACTTCCCGCTGAAACCTGGCTGCGCACACTGGTCACCCGGCTGCCAGCCAAACTGCATGTCATCATTATCAGCCGCGCACTGCCTGATCTCCCCCTGACGGAGATGATCGCTCGCCGCGAAGTGCTGGCAATCGGTCAGGAAGAACTCAAATTCCGCCGAGACGAAATTCATTCACTCGCCACCCGTATCCGGGGCAGCAACCCGACCACAACTGAAGTTGAAGACTGGGAAGTCCGGCTGGAAGGCTGGCCTGCCGGAACTATACTCGCGCTGCAACCCCTGCCCCACGAACTTGAACGGGTCATGCTGCGCGGCGGTGTCGGGCCAGAAGCCCTGTTTAACGATCTGGCGCGTTCGATGCTTCAGGTCCAGCCACCCGCTCTACGAGATTTCCTGCTGGCATCGTCCACGCTCGTCCGCCTGACGCCGGAACTGTGCGCCGAAGCCCTGGAGATTCCCGACTCAACCTCCCTGCTTGTGCAGGCGCTCAACCGCAATATGTTCCTGTCGCGTGTGACCGGGGGCCTGGCCTACCATGCGTTGTTTCGTGACTTCCTTCAGAAACAACTCAAAGAAAATAATCAGAAACAATTTCGCAGCCTGCACACCAAGGCTGCGGAATGGTTCGAACGCCAGGATCAGACCATTGAGGCCGTTGATCATTATCTGACCGCCGGGCAGATCCAGCGCGCCGCAGTCCTGGCAGAACGGGTTGCAGAAACCTTTTTTGCTCAGGGCAAAACAGAGACGCTGCTCGAATGGTGGAGCCGCCTCAAACGCGCCAGAGCAGAGACACCGCGTCTGCTGTGTACCTGTGCCAAAATACAGATAGATCGCTACAACTATGACGTGGCCCAGGCCGAATTGGACACCGCAGCGGAGACTTTCCGCAGCCAGGATAACCTGGTAGGTGTGGCGGAAACTCACATTCTGGGGGCCATGCTGTACCTTCAGAAAGGGAATTATTTACAGGCCGCCGAACTGGCAGCCCAATTTCTGGAACAGTCCCCGGAAATTGCCCACCTGCGCGGGCGGGCGCTGACCATTCTCGGCACAGCAGAAATTGATCTTGGCAATGCAGTGAAAGCAACCCAGTATCTCGAAGAAGCCCTGCCGCTTTACCGTGCGGATGGTGATGCCTTCGGGTTATCCAACGTGCTGCAAACGCTGGAAGTTGCCTACAACAACCTGGGCCGGTTGAGCGATGCTGTAGCGTGCTTACAGGAAGTGGTGGCGCTCC
Source organism: uncultured Anaerolineaceae bacterium (assembly GCA_964552425.1). Taxonomy (GTDB): domain Bacteria; phylum Chloroflexota; class Anaerolineae; order Aggregatilineales; family Phototrophicaceae. The sequence continues at coordinate 5,258 of CAZKIB010000069.1, forward strand.
GCCGCAAACTGGGGAACACCGGCTCTCTCGCCCTGGCCCTGAATAACCTCGGCTTCCACTATCACCAGTATAGCGATTATGACCGGGCGCTTGCCACCTTCCAGGAAGGGCTGAGCGTGGTGGCGCGTGTGACCAATCACCGTGCCGAAAGTTATCTGCTGTGGAGTATGGGCGACTTGCAGCGTGACCGGGGCGCTTACCATGAAGCCCGGCAAATGTACAACCGATCCCTGGAAATTAATGACACCAGCGAACCCTATCTCAGCAGTTCGGTACTCATCAGCCTTTCGGTCCTGGAACGCTGGCAGGGCAACTATCGGGAAGCCATCGCACTGGCAACTGAAGCGGCAGCCCTGGCCGATAAATACAGTCTCGGCTTGTTAAAGGCGCAGGCGCAGGGAGCGATCTGGGCTGCGCGCCTGCCCACAGACAGTGAACACGCCTACCACAAGCTCACCAAACTGGCGGCCCAGCTTCGTGAGGGCGGCCTGCAAACCGAACTGATGCAGATGCTCATCCTCTGCGCTCACGCAGCCTTACTGAACGCCAATGCGCGGGCTGCGCAGGATCATCTCGACGAGGCGCTGGAACTGGCTCATAGGCTTGGCAGTGCCCAGACTCTCGCTGCCGAAATCATACGCAATACTGTGCTGGAAACGCTGGTCAAACCGCGCCAGCCGGAACATCGTCTGCTGGTCAACGCCTTAAAATTACTGCGCGATGCGCGTTACAAACCCCCTGCCCCGCTGCCGAAACAGACCGCCACGCTGCTCAGTCAGGATACCTTCAAACTGCGCATCCTGACGCTCGGCCAGGAAGTTGTCGAACGGGATGGCAGCCGGGTCACGACATCCGACTGGCGCGCCAATGCAGCCCGCGAACTCTTTTTTTATTTGTTGTTCTGCGGCCCGGTATCCCGTGAGGAAATTAATCTCGAATTCTGGCCGGACAGCTCCTCCAGTCGTTCCAGATCACGCTTCCACACCACCCTCTACCGGGCACGGCACGCGCTGGGCGAAAATATCATCGTGTATCAGGATGAAATCTACCGGCTGAATCCGGACACGGAAATCTGGTGCGACGCTCAGGAAATGGAGACTCTCACCACCCAGGCCCGTCTGCTATCGCCGCGTGATGCCCGCACGGAAGACCTCTGGCGCAAGGCGGCGTCACTTTACAAAGGTGATTTTCTGCTGGCAATGGATACAGATTGGGTCGTCACCCGGCGCGAAAGTCTGCGCGAAGCCTTTATTGAAGCCCTGATCGGAACCGGGGAGTGCGCCCGCGCGCGCAGTGACTTCCGGGCTGCGCTCCATGCCTTCAAGCAGGCCCTGGATATTGAACCGTATCGCGAGGACATCAACCGGGCCATCATGATCTGCTATGCCGATCTCGGTGAACGGCATCAAATCCTGACCCATTTACAAAAGCTGCGGGAACGGCTGCGACAGGACCTGGCCGTCGAGCCATCTCAGGAGACCATCGAACTCGCCAATCGACTGCTGGCTTGACTGCAACCTTCCGATAAATGACCGCCCACCAGGGCGGTTTTTATTTTCCCCAAAACTCGTTGGATTTGGTAAGCACTTTGTTCAGCACCCCCTGATATTCTGTCATCAATACCGCAGAGGGATTTGATGATACAGGAGAAACAATCATGAAGAGTTCAATGATTCTCGCTTCCAGCTGGTTGACCTCCGATGTCCGCCGCACGCGGGCTATGGTCGCAGGTGTTGCTGTAATTCTTGTGCTGCTTGGGCTGGGCGCTGGTTACGAAGATGCCTTCGCCGGTCTGGCTACCGGTGGCCCGCACTGATTGCCCTTCATTCATCAGGGTGAACAGGGATTACAACACGCTCAACAAGCCGGGACTGGACGAGTCAGATACTCTGACCAACGGAAAGTCATTCTGCAAATAGAGAGGAACGACAATGCCAAATCTGAAACAGACACCCACGATGGATGTGCTTCCCTGGCCCCAGGGTCATGGTTTTCAGGGGACAGGTGCCTGGTGGGACTATGTTCGCAGCAAGGAAGAACGCAAACGTCTTGATAACCTGATGGGCCTTGCCCTGTTAGATGAAGATATTTGCCGCCGGTTACTGAAAGACCACGATACATCCTTATATACTGCCTTCGGGCTGTCACCTGACACTCAGGCATGGCTGCGCTCGATCCCGGCAGTGACACTGGTTGAACTGGCCGAAGCGATTATCAATGGGCCTCACAGCCAGTACCTAGAGGAAGCTTCATGAGCAACATGCGCCTAATTTGGGTTGAGCAGGTGTGACTTCGGTCCCACCGCTCAACTCATCCAGGCACATTTTGATTCTTACCCACCTCATGAGGTTTTCCAATGCGTAAAAAAATTCTCATCGTTGACGATGAAACAGTGATGCGTTCGCTGGTAACGATTGCAATGCAGCGCAATGGTTATGCAGTGATTGACGCTGATGACTATCTGCAAGCTCTGGACTATCTGGAATCCGCAACCCCGGACCTGATTATCCTGGATATTCTGATGCCTGGTGTGAATGGCATCGAATTATGCCGCCGTATTCGATCACGCGCGGCTACCAACAAAACACCGATTATTGTGTTTTCCGCGCTTGGAGACGAAAACACAATGAACAGCGCGCTGGCCGCCGGGGCAAATCGCTACTTACATAAACTCAATCTGTTTAGTGAACTGGTGTCTGTGGTCGATCGCACACTATCCGATTCATCCGGCAAACATCGCAGCGCCGCTTATGGAAGCCATTGATTATTCCGGCAGCAGCAGGTCCGGTTGATCCGAGCAGATTCCATTCACGCCCAATGCCTGAAGCGCCAGGATCACAGTGGGGCGTTCTTCGTGCCAGCAGACCACACCCAGTTGCGCGTTTCGCACCGCGTTCATCCAGTCTGTGGTGAGCAGTTGATGCGGTTCATCGAAGCGTTCCCAGCAGGGATGCACATAATCACAATGAACTGCCTGTGCCTGAGCCACCGGGTCCACATGAACTGAACTAAATAACACCGAAGTCTGCGCAGCGGCATCCTGAGCTTTGATCTCCGCCAGCAAGTCCGGGCGAAACGAACCAAAAATGGTCGCGCCCAGCATCCGGTGTTTCCTGACCGCATCCAGCATCGTCCCGACAGCATCCAGACTCAACTGCTTGATATCCAGATAGATCCCCATCTCCAGATCATGGCAGGTCTCCGCCAGTTTCTCTAAGGTCATGAGCGGTTCGACACCTGCCGGGATCATCCGGTTAATTTCATCCAGCGAAAATTCCCCCAGCGTCCCATCAATACCAAAAACCCGCTTCAGGCTTTCATCATGAGCAATTACCGGCACGCGATCTGCTGTCCAACGCAGGTCAACCTCGACCATATCGGTCCCAAATTCGGCCGCTTTTTGAATCGCTGTCAGCGAATTTTCCTGCGCGTAAGCCGATGCGCCCCGATGGGCAATCCGAATCACCCGGCGCTGGTGTGGGGGAATTTCTTTTTCCAACCGTTCGGTCCACCACTGCACGCGGGCGGGAATCCACTGGAACAGACTCGACCAGGGCACATGAACCACCTCTGCCAGATCAAACAGGCGCGTAAACTCATAAGAAGGTTCAAAAATGTGCTGTTCCAGATAGCTCCAGGCCAACTGGTTTGTGACCGGCGTTCGACTTGAAATGATTCCGTTGAAAAGCGGCGTCACCAGAACACCACCCTTGCCAGCGTTCTTACTGCACCCTGCCCGCGTGATATTCTCACGCTTGCGCAGCCAGTCAACCACCGGCGCAAAGGCATGTTTACCAGGTTCGGAATACACCCTGGCGCGACCATTTTCAACCGGAGGATTACCCTGCTCATCTAGCATCCCATGAAATCCGCCATGCCAGCTTGCATCCACAGCGACGATCTGTTCCTGAGCATCCAGGTAAACCCAGATATGCTCCAGTTCGTAGAGATGCTGAATATCCCAATCCCACCAGACAGCATACTCAATGCCCACAGCGGCTCCCGGCGGCAGAACTAACCGGCGCGGAAACGAAGGTGATGGACGTTCTTCCCGAAACACCGTATAGCCAACCACCGAAGGAAAGAACGGTTCGCGCGCGTCAAAACGAATCAATGGGGTATGACGCAGGGCCAATTCGTAATCATCCAGAGAATCCTGCGAACGATTGAGTGTCTCAAATTGCGCATCGAACATGATTTGCCTCGCAGCATAAAAAAGGCGCAGTGTGGGCTGCGCCTGTTGCTCACATTCAGTAAGATTTATTCGTGACCGTTCTGCGTTTTCAGAGCCTTCAGCACATCTGGGGCTGTCATCGGCAGGTCCGTCATGCGCACGCCGCTGGCATGGGCAATCGCATTGGCGACTGCGGCGGCTGTCGGCGTAACCGGGGGTTCCCCCACCCCGCGCGCGCCAAACGGCCCATGTTCCGAAGGTACTTCAATGATGATGGTTTCCATATCCTGGGCAGCCTGCGTGAAATCCGGCAGAGCGTAATCCATCAAGGTCCCGGTCAAAAGCTGACCATCATCATCATAAACCATCTTCTCGTACAGCGCCCAACCGACCCCCTGTGTACCGCCGCCCAACATCTGCCCCTCAACCGCCAGCGGGTTAATCGCCCGGCCCACGTCCTGCGCGATGACCTGTTTCAGAATCCTGACTTCACCCGTTTCCTTATCGACATCCACTTCGACCAACTGGGCACTGAAACCGGGAGATTGGTCTGTCACCACAGCGCGGCCATGCGCAAATACGGGTGGGTAATCGGCCCCGAATTTCATACCCTGCGCAGCCACTTCGCCCAGCGGAATGGATTTGGTCGGTGTACCGCGCACCCGAATATTCCCATCGACAATTTCCAGGTCTTCTACTGCGGCCTCGAACTCTTCCGCCGCGATTGCCAGAATCTGGCGGCGGGCCTCTTCTGCCGCCCTGACCACCGCTACGCCTGTCGTATAGGTCATCTTGCTGCCGCCTGTACCTGTCGCAAAGGGTGAGTTGTCCGTGTCACTGTTCACCAACTGCACACGGTCCGGCGAAACCCCAAAAGCTTCGGCAGCCAGCAGGGTAAAGCCAGTGGTCGAACCACTGATGTCCATCGCGCCCACGTTAATCTGCACCATACCGTCCCGGTTGACGTTACAGACCGCCGCTGCGGGTGAGGTCCCACCCATCCAGCCACCAATCGCCACACCCACGCCGCGCCCTTCCGCCTGAATTTGATGGCGATTTTTCCAGAGCGGGTGTTCCTTGACCTTTTCCAGCGTCTCACGCATCCCCATGCCCGGCCAGATATCATCATCTGCCAGCAAATCACCGGGCTTCGCGGCGTTTTTCAGGCGCACATCAATCGAATCCATCCCCAGCTTATCGGCGATCTCATCAATCGCGGTGTCTATGGCAAAGAAAGCCGTCGGCGCACCCGGCGCGCGGTAGGCCCCGGTGGACTGCTTGAAAGTGAGTGCCTCTTTCGCCTCAATGTGCATATTGGCAACCGGGTAATAGCTGCCAACCTGAAAGGCCACAAACTTTGCCAGTTTCATCGGGTAACAGCCGGCATCCAGCGCGACTTCCGCCTGAAGAGCCGTGAGTGTGCCATCGTTTTTCGCGCCCAGTTTCAGGTGAATGCGGATCGGCGGCGCGGGGTTGGTTGCCAGCAGCTCTTCGCTGCGGGTCAGCGCCAGACGAACAGGCCGCCCCATCTTGCGGGCCACCAGCGCTACCAGCGGTTCATAGAGCGTAAACTTGGCTCCAAAACCACCACCCACCACCGTACCCTTCACCCTGACCAAAGACTCTGGCACACCGAGAATCGCAGCAACTTCCTTGCGCGCCCCAAAGGGGTCCTGTGTGCTGGTCCAGACCATCATCCCACCTGAAATGGGGTCTGGCTGCGCGATAATACCGTGTGTTTCCAGCGAACTCTGATGCACCATCGGAGATGTATAGGTATGTTCGACAATCACATCCGCCTGGGCAAAACCGGCGTCCACGTTACCCCGCGCATAGACGGCGTCCTGGGCCAGATTGGTGATTCCTTCCGCATGTACCTTTTGCTCACCCCCACCAACATCGGCACCATGTTCACCGGCGTCCTCAGAACCCGATGGAACGCCATTCGGCCAGACCAGCGGCGCGCCCGGAGCCATCGCAGCATCAAAATTCATCGCAGCGGGCAGCGGCTCATACTCCACAAAAACGCGCTCAGCCCCATCGGCTGCTGCGGTCTCATTCGTTGCTACCACAATCGCGACAGGCTGACCCACAAAAATCACCCGCCCACGCGCCAGAA
>CAZKIB010000069.1:11575-11828 GCA_964552425.1 uncultured Anaerolineaceae bacterium
GGGACAATATTCGGGAGATCATTCTGTGTCAGCACCGCCACCACACCCGGCACGGTCAGGGCATCAGTCGCGTCAATACTGATAATATTTGCATGGGCGTAGGAACTCGAAACAAAACGCGCGTGCAGCATACCGGGAAGCTGCAAATCCGGCAAAAACTGAGCGGCCCCGGCAACTTTTGCTTTACCGTCAATAATAGGCCGGGGCTGACCGATGGCAGAAAATTCGCTCATTCTATCCCCCAAAACATAAA
>CAZKIB010000069.1:11838-20996 GCA_964552425.1 uncultured Anaerolineaceae bacterium
TTTGATTAAGGGGGAACGGAAATCTGGAAGCAGTGAAATCAGATAGAAATTATACCGTGCGTCACCGAGGATGCCATAAACCAATTTTAACCTTGCATAAGAAACTTTTGCGCGGGTTACGATTTGAGTTATACTCGCTTCAAATCAGCAACTGATAATTGAGTATCTGAATGAATCTGACCGGAACCTATACCTTTCAGGCAGACCAGGAAGCCGTCTGGAATCTGCTTATGAATCCTGATGTGATTGCCAGGGCGCTGCCGGGTGTGGATGCGTTCATCCCAATCGAGGGTGAGGTGGATGCCTGGCACGCCAAAGCGAAAATCAGCATCGCAGCGGTAAGTGGCAGCTATGTCGGTACAATCCGCATGACCGAACAGCAGCCTCCCAATCAGTATCGTCTTACAGTCAACGGCGAAGGCCAGCAGAGCATTATCGGTGGCACAGTCCTGATGCAGTTAACTTATGACGCAAACGAACAGCAAACCCTGTTAACCTGGGATGCTGAAGCCAATATTTCGGGCAAACTGGCACGTATCGGGCAGCGTGTCATCAAAGCAGCCGCCAACATGATGAGCAACCGGTTTTTCAGCAATATTGCCCAGCAGTTACCAGCATCCGAACAATCATCGGATAATTCATAAACGACCTGACCCCGTCATCGACTGACGTTTCAATCCCACAACCTATCCATTAAGAAGGGAGGACTGCCCGACACAAACGCAGTATACCGTTGCCTTTTGAAGTATTGAATTTGGGAGGTAATGCCTTCATGAAGGTTTCAATTAAGGTTAATGGCGTCACACATGAGCGTGAAGTCGAACCGCGCACGCTGCTGGTACACTTTCTGCGCGACGATCTGGGCCTCACAGGAACCAAGATTGGCTGTGACACCAGCCAGTGTGGCAGTTGTACCGTGCATATGAATGGGCGCGCGCTCAAGTCCTGCACCGCGCTGGCTGTCCAGGCTGATGGTCAGGAAATTTCGACGATTGAGGGACTGGCCCAGGATGGCACTTTGCACCCGATGCAGCAAAGTTTCTGGGAAAATCACGGTTTGCAGTGCGGCTACTGCACGCCCGGCATGATTATGGCAACCACCGCATTCCTTAAAGATCATCCCAATCCCACTGAAGCAGAAATACGTCACGGCCTGGAGGGGAACTTGTGCCGCTGTACCGGCTATCACAACATTGTGAAAGCTGTGACAGCCGCTGCCGCAGGAGGTGACTGATGGGCGTTGTTGGAACACCTGTCAAACGGACTGAAGACCCCCGGCTCATCACGGGTGAGGCGCGCTATCTTGAAGATATTCATCTGTATGGCATGACATACGCGGCCATCCTGCGCAGTCCACACGCGCACGCGCACATCAAAAGCATCAACACGTCAAAAGCCGCTGCAGTTCCGGGCGTCATCGCGGTCTACACCGGTCAGGATTTTGCCGACATCAATCCGCTCCCCTGCGCGTGGCAGGCTGGCGGCGTGACCAATAACGTCAACACACCCCGTGTGCTGGAAATCGACAAAGTCACCTTCACCGGCGCGGGCGTGGCGGTAGTGGTGGCAGAAAACCGCTACATTGCTGAAGATGCGGTCCAGTTGATCGAAGTGGATTATGAAGTGCTGCCCGCTGTGGTTGACGCTGAAAAAGCCACCAAACCCGGCGCACCCCAGCTTCATGACAACGCGCCCAACAACATCGTAATGGAGTGGGACTGCGGCAACCGAGATTCAACCGCGCGTGCGCTCAGTGAAGCCGATGTCGTGGTACGGCAGCGGTTGGTCAACCAGCGCCTGATCCCAACCTCGATGGAACCGCGCGGCGCAATCGCCCAGTACCAACCTGCCACAGGCGAATTCACCGTCTGGATGACTTCCCAGGCCCCGCACGTCATGCGGCTGCTGATGACCGCGTTTGTGTTCGGCATTCCTGAAACGAAAATGCGCGTGATTTCGCCGCAAATCGGTGGCGGCTTCGGGGCGAAAATTTTCCTTTACCCGGAATACTGCCTCATCGCGGCGCTGGCAAAAAAAACCGGGCGTCCGGTCAAGTGGATGGAATCGCGCACGGAAAACTACGTCGCCACCACGCACGGGCGCGACCACATCACCGACATTGAGGTGGGGGCAAAACGTGATGGCACAATTACTGCGCTCAAGGTCAACACGTATGCGAACCTGGGTGGCGTGTTGTCGAGTATCGCGCCGGGCATTCCCACAACACTATATGGCCGTATGCTTTCGGGTGCATACCGCTTCCCCAACATCTACTGCCATGTGACCGGGGTCTACACCAACACCAGCATGGTCGATGCCTATCGCGGCGCGGGCCGGCCCGAAGCGACTTATGTGGTCGAGCGGGCGGTTGATCTAGTTGCCCAGGAACTGGGCATGGACCCGGTGGAAATCCGACGCCGCAACTTTGTCCCCCCGGATGCTTTCCCCTATGACCCGGTGGGTATTCTCAATGGCCTGAAATACGACAGTGGAGAGTATAACAAGGCGCTCGATCTGGCGTTGAAGATGGTCGGCTACGAAAACTTCCGCCAGGAACAGGCTGCCGCCCGCCAGCAGGGGCGTTATCTGGGGATCGGGTTTTCAAGCTATATCGAAATCTGCGGGGTCGCGCCTTCCGCATGGATCGGTCTGAAGGGTGAAGGCTGGGGCGCAGGCCTGTGGGAAAGCGCCAATGTGCGTGTGCATCTCACCGGCAAAGCCGTCGTCACCACCGGCTCACAATCGCACGGGCAGGGCCACGAAACCAGCGTCGCCCAGGTCGTCGCGGACGAACTCGGCATTCCGATGTCGGACGTGATTGTCCAGCACAGCGACACGCTCGGCACACCCTTCGGGTATGGCACATACGGCAGCCGCAGCACCGCCGTCGGCACAGTGGCCGTGCATCGCAGCTTGCAGCGCATCAAGGACAAAGCCAAAGTCCTCGGCGCGCATATGCTGGAAGCAGCCGTTGAAGACGTGGTATTCGAAAATGGCAAGGTCTACGTCAAGGGTTCACCGGATAACGTCAAGACGATTCAGGAGATCGCTGGCGCGGCGGCCCTAGCCTATGATCTGCCGCCGGGAGTCGAACCATTTCTCGATGACACTTCATATTACGACCCGCCCAACTGTACCTATCCCTTCGGCACACATATCTGCATTGTCGAAGTCGACCCGGAAACGGGACAGGTCGACCTGAAGCGATATATCGCGGTGGATGATGTCGGCAAAGTCATCAATCCCATGATCGTCGATGGTCAGGTACACGGCGGCATTGTGCAGGGGGTTGCGCAGGCACTCTGGGAAACCGCCGTCTACGATGACAACGGCCAACTGGTGAGCGGCAGCCTGATGGATTATGCCCTGCCGCGCGCGGACCTGCTGCCCCCCCTGGAGCTGGACCGCACGGAAACACCCAGCCCGGTAAACCCGATGGGTGTCAAGGGCGCGGGCGAAACCGGCACGATTGCGTCAACTCCCGCCGTCGTTAACGCGGTGGTGGATGCGCTTGCTCCGCTGGGGGTGCGCCACATCGACATGCCCATCACGCCGCGCAAAGTCTGGCAGATTTTCCAATCACACAGCAACGGAGGAGTAAACTGATATGTGGCCGAGCGCATTTAATTATGAACGTCCCGCGTCGCTGGCCGAAGCGCTGCAAATGCTCTCCGAAATCGACGATGCAAAGGCCCTGGCCGGCGGTCACAGTCTGCTGCCGGCCATGAAACTGCGGCTGGCCGAACATGGCACGCTGGTCGATATTGGGCGTCTGAGTGAGCTAAAAGGCATTCGGCAAAATGGTTCGGTCAGGATCGGCGCGCTGACCACGCACGCTGAAATTGCAGGTTCCAGCGCAGTTCAGTCTGCCTGCCGCGCCCTGTCGATGGCAACCGGCCTGGTCGGGGACCAGCAGGTACGCAACTGGGGCACACTGGGCGGCAATCTCGCTCATGCGGACCCGGCCTCTGACCCGACGACAGTTGTGCTAGCGGCTGGTGGGACTATCACCGTACAGGGCAGTGCCGGCAGCCGCTCGATCAGTGCGGATGATTTCTTTGTCGATCTGTTTACCGTTGATCTGCAACCGGGTGAACTCATCACCAGCATCGAACTGCCCATCGTAAGCGGCCAGAAATCCGGTTACGTCAAGATGGCCCATCCGGCTTCACGCTATGCCGTTGTGGGTGTCTGCGCTGTGCTGGACATGAACGGCAGCACCTGCACAAACGCGCGCATCGCAGTGGGTGGCGCAACGGTCAAACCCATCCGCGCATCCGGGGCAGAAAGTGTGCTTACCGGTTCATCACTGGATGATGCCACGCTCAAAGCCGCCGCCGATGCGGTCAAAGACGATGTGGCCGATTTCCTGATCGGCGACATGAATTTCCCCGAAGATTACCGGCAGGAAATGGCTGGTGTCTATCTCAAGCGGGCTGTACGAGCCGCCCTCACCTGACCGCTGCATTTTGTTCTTTCATATTAGAAAAATATCAGAACTTGCGGCTTCCCCCTCTTCAAATTTGGAGAGGGGGTGGTCGTTTGAGGTAAAATAACGACATACACCACTTCAACAAAGGCACACCGCATGTTTAATTCCGTCGACTCCGTGCAGCAGACCCTCAACGAACAGGACTATATCGCCGAACGAGGTCTGGCAACGGCCATTTTTTTATCGCTCAAACTCGGTAAACCACTCTTTCTCGAAGGTGAAGCCGGCGTTGGCAAAACTGAGATTGCCAAAGTGCTTTCACGCCTGCTGCAAACCGATCTGATCCGCTTGCAGTGCTACGAAGGTCTGAATGTCAGCAGCGCACTTTATGAATGGAACTACGCTGCTCAGATGCTGAACCTTCGTATGCTGGAAGCCAGCGGCGCAGATCGGGACGCCATGCAGGCCGAATTATTTACCCGTCGCTTTTTGCAGACCCGTCCCCTGCTGCAAGCCATCGAAGCCAGTGCTGCCGGGCATCCCCCGGTGCTTCTGATTGACGAAATTGACCGGGCTGACGAAGAGTTTGAAGCCTTCCTGCTGGAACTGCTGTCCGATTTTCAGGTCACTGTGCCCGAACTGGGGACGATCAGCACCGATCAGCCGCCTGTGGTTATCATTACGTCAAACCGCACACGCGAAGTCCATGATGCACTCAAACGCCGCTGCCTGTACTACTGGATCGACTATCCTTCATTCGAGAAGGAACTGCGCATCGTGCGCACCAAAGCGCCCGATGTTGAGCCGCTGATGGCGAAGCAGATTACGGCATTCATTCAGGAAATGCGCGAAATGGAACTCTTCAAAGCGCCCGGCGTGGCCGAAACACTGGACTGGACCGCCGCGCTTATCGCACTGGATCAGCGCGCCCTGTCGCTGGAAGTCATCGCTGAAACACTGGGGGTCGTCCTCAAATATCAGGATGACATTGACCTGCTGACGCCGACCAATCTTCAGGCTTTATATGAACGTGCCATCCTTCAAGCACAGAGTCTGCCAGGATGATCTGTCGTGACTGAAAACGACCAACCCCCGATCCTGCCCGACGGCACACGCCATCAGGGTGGCAAACTGCTGCACAACCTTCTGCTGTTCGGGCGGGTGTGCAAGACGCTGGGGATGGATGTCACCCCCTATCGCATGATTGAGGTTGCCCACGCGCTGGCATTTATTGATCTTGGCAACCGCAGCGATGTCTACCATACCATGCGCGCGCTTATCGTCAGCCGGCAGCGCGACCTGGAACGCTTCGATGAAGCTTTCGACCTGTTCTGGCGGCGGCCATCGGACGACTGGACGGTCCTCGACATTCCCACCGTCGGTGACGAAAGGCGCGGCGGCATGAAATTTCTGCTGCCGGCCGGGGCCAGTCCTTCCGGCAGCACGCCAGATGCCCGGCCAGCTCCTGAACTGACACTCACGGCGGTTGTGCCCACCTACAGCCAGAACGAACTGCTCCGTTACAAGGATTTTGCCGAGATGACTGCCGGGGAACTGGCAAGCGCCCGGAAAATTATGGAACGCCTGCCGCAGTCATTAGGGGTCCGTCAGACCCGGCGTTTCAAAGCGGGTAAAGGCCAGGTCATTGACCTGCGGCGTACCCTGCGCGCCAATATGCGTTACAACGGTGAAATTCTGGAACTGCCGACGATCACGCCCAAATTCAAACCCCGCCCGCTGGTGCTGATCTGTGACATCAGCGGCAGTATGGAACGCTATACCCGCATTTTCCTGCATTTCATGCACTCGTTCGCCAGCAGCATGGATCAGGTCGAATCCTTCGTCTACAGCGTCCATCTCACCCGTATCACTCACCAGATTCGCCACAAATCCGTCGATCATGCCTTGCAGCAGGTGGGCACAACCGTCAAGGATTGGGGCGGCGGCACACGCAGCGGAGAAGCGCTGCGAGAATTTAACTATCGCTGGGCGCGGCGGGTGCTGGGGCGCGGCGCGATTGTCATGTTGATAACGGATGGTTGGGATCGCGGCGACCCGAAGCTCCTGCATCACGAAGCGGATCGCTTGCAGCGCAGCTGCTACCGCTTCGTCTGGCTGAATCCGCTGCTCGACCTGCCCGACTATGAACCCCTCACACGAGGCGCACAGGCCCTGCTGCCCCATGTGGATGATTTCCTGCCGCTGCGCAACCTGGCAAATCTGGAAATGATCGTGCGCGCCTTGCAGCAGCTTACCTGGCGACATAATGCCCGAACCGTTCACCGGCAGTACAGAGTGAATCGATAAAACACCATGCTTGATATTCAGGAAGCAGTCGACCAATGGATTGCTGAAAATCGCCGGGTAGCGCTGGCGACTGTGGTAGAAACCTGGGGTTCCGCACCGCGCGGAGTAGGCTCCAAGATGGCGGTTACGGCTGAGATGGCAATGGTTGGTTCGGTCAGTGGCGGATGCGTGGAAACGGCTGTGATCGAACAGGCGCTTGAAATTCTGGAAGATGGCAAACCGCGCCTGCTCCACTTTGGCGTGAGCGATGATGTCGCCTGGGATGTGGGCCTGACCTGCGGCGGCAGGATCAGCGTGTTTGTTGAACCTCTGGATACACACTGGTGGCGCAGCGCGGTTGAGCAGGCACGCGGCAACCATGCTGCGGTGACGGTGACGATTCTCGAAGGTGAAACGGCCGGCCAAAAAGCCCTGTTCGACAGCCAGGGCCAGGCCATCTATACCAGTCCAGCGCTTGGGCCGGCAAACTGCGCGGCGCTGGCACAGGCAGCCCTTTCAAAGAACCGTTCAGGCCGGACCACTGCCGCCGAACGGCCGGTGATGGTTGACCAGCATTACCCGCGCCCGCATCTCATCCTGATCGGCGGCGTGCATGTCGCCATGCCGCTGCAAGCCTTCGCGCAGCAGGTTGGCTTCCGTGTTTCAGTCATTGATCCGCGCCGAGTGTTCGCCACGCCAGAGCGGTTTTCCGAAGTCGAAACCATCCTGCACAGCTACCCGGATAAAGCCCTGCCGCAGCTTGGGCTTGACCGCAACACGTACATCGCTGTCCTCACACATGACCCCAAAATTGACGACAAGGCCCTCATCACCGCCCTGCCGAGTCCCGCCCCTTATGTCGGGGTTCTCAGCAGCAAACGCACGCATGAACAGCGCTTGCAGCGGCTGCGTGAGGCTGGCTTGTCGCAGGAACACCTTGACCGCATCCATACACCCATCGGCATTGACATCAACGCGCAAACGCCGGAAGAAATCGCGCTGTGCATCATGGCGGAAATTGTTGCGGTGCGAAACGGGGCGCTCCAATGAAATTTGGCCCGCTGCCACTGGAACAGGCCATCGGCCATATACTGGCGCATAATCTGGTCGATGCGAAAGGCCACAAAATCCTCACCAAAGGCCGTGTGCTGACACCGGCAGATGGCGACAAATTACGCGCGCTCAACCTGAACGAAGTGATCGTCGCGGCGCTGGATTCGACTGATCTGGGTGAAAATGAGGCCGCGCAGCGGGTCGGTCAGTCAGTGGCCGGGCCAGGCATCAGGGTTCAAGCGCCGGGTGTCGGACGCGCCAACCTCATCAGCGAGCATTACGGGCCGGTCTATATCAATCTCTCGGCGCTGGAACAACTCAACAATATCGACGCTGGCATCACGCTTGCCACGCTGCGCAACCATACCCTTGTGCAGCCCGGTGAACTGGTGACATTGGTCAAAATTATCCCGTTTGGCATTCCCGCAGCCCGTGTGGTCGATGTGGAAAGCAAGGCGCGCGAATATGCCCCGGTCATCTCGGTACGCCCTTTGCAAACTCGTTCTGTCGGGCTGCTGGTTTCCGGGCCGGAAAGCGCCCACGCCCGCCTGCTCAAGGATTTCGAGCCACCCACCCGCAGCCGCATCGAGAAACTGCACAGCCGGCTGGACGGTGTACAGTATGTCCCGCACACATCACCAGCTATTGCTGCGGCCATCTGTGAGCAGGTTGATGCCGGCCGCGACCTGATTATTGTCGCTGGAATATCGGCCATTATCGATGTGGAGGATGTCGTGCCTGCTGCCCTGCTGGCCGCCGGTGGCGATGTGGCCCATTTCGGTGTCCCGGTGGACCCCGGCACACTGCTGATGCTGGGTTATGTCGGCCATGTGCCGGTGTTGGGCGCGCCGGGCTGTGTCAAATCGCTCAAAACCAATGTGATCGACTGGCTGCTGCCGCGCCTGCTTTCCGGGGAACGTCTTACCCGTGCTGATCTGGTCGCGCTGGGACATGGCGGCCTGCTGGAAGACATCAGCGAACGCCCCATGCCGCGCAGCCGCAGCACCATTTCCGATTGACTATACGAATTGAACACTTCGATGCGAAGTTTTTTGAGCCATCTCCAGTGCGGCTGGTGCAAGAAAGAATATGACGCCGACCAGCTTATCAACCTGTGCCCGGACTGCGGAAAACCGCTGCTGGCCCGTTATAACATCGCGCAGGCCAGCCAGCATTTCCATCGGGGATCATTGGCAAATCGCCCACCGACACTCTGGCGCTATGCGGAAATGCTCCCGGTGCGCGATCCAGCGTTCCGTATCAGCCTGGGCGAAGGCTATACCCCGCTCATCAAATTGAATCGACTGGGCAACATTCTGGGCCTGAGCCAGCTTTATGCCAAGGATGAAAGTCTCAACCCTACTGGCTCGTTCAAAGCGCGTGGTCT
>CAZKIB010000069.1:21014-25286 GCA_964552425.1 uncultured Anaerolineaceae bacterium
AAGCGCTTGCTATCCCGACAGCCGGGAACGCCGGCAGCGCGATGGCCGCTTATGCGGCGCGCATCGGCCTGCCTGCCTACATTTTTATGCCCCAGGATGTGCCTGAACCTTTCATCGCCGAGATGAAAGCTCTCGGAGCCGAAGTCACGCTGGTGGATGGCCTCATCACCGACTGTGCCCGCTATGTGCAGGAGGGTGTCCGGCAGGGACGCTGGTTCGATGTATCCACACTCAAGGAACCGTACCGCGTTGAAGGCAAAAAGACGATGGGTTACGAACTCGCCGAGCATTTCGACGGTGCGCTGCCGGATGTCGTCATTTACCCCACTGGCGGCGGAACCGGCATGATCGGCATGTGGAAAGCCTTCGACGAGATGCAGCAGTTGGGGTGGATCGACTCACAGCGCCCGCGTATGGTCAGTGTACAAAGCGCTGGCTGCGCGCCCATCATTCGCGCTTTTGAGGAAGGCAAAGAATTCGCCACGCCCTGGCAAAATGCCCAGACCGTTGCTGATGGTCTGCGAGTCCCGGCAGCAGTGGGTGACTTTCTCATTCTGCGCGCCATCCGCGAAAGCGGCGGAAAGGCTGTGGCAGTAGATGATAACGCCACCCTGGAAGCACTCTACGAGATCGGCCCGCTGGAAGGTCTGTTTGTTGCGCCAGAAGCTGCCGCCACCCTGGTCGCGCTCAAGAAACTGGTCACCGCCGGTCAGGTACAGCCCGACGAGCGCATCGTCCTGTTTTTCACCGGAACTGGTCTCAAATACACGCACCTGATTAACGCGCTGGACAAAGCCCGTTAAACGCGGCGGCGCTCCCAGATTTCCGGGTTCACCAGACCGGATGGCTTTTGTCCATTCAGCACCATGACGGTCTGCTGTGCCGCGCTCAGACGACTGCGATACTGCCCCTCGCGCGTTTTCGCCGCGATATGCGGGGTCACAATCACATTATCCATATGCAGCAGCGGGTTACCGGGCGCGGGCGGTTCCGGGTCCCACACATCCAGCGCCGCCGCAGCCAGCTTCTGACTCTGTAACGCCTCCGTCAGCGCCCGCTCTATCACGACTGGCCCGCGCGCGCAGTTGACCAGCACCGCTCCATCCTTCATCTGGCTCAGTTCCACCGGGCCGATCATCCCGCGTGTCTCATCGGTCAAAGGCACATGAATCGTGACGACATCCGCTTCCGCCAGAAGGGTCTGTAACTGAGGAACCAGTTTTGTCCGCAATGAAACGGCCCGGCCTTCATCAATGTACGGGTCATAGGCCAGCACGCGCATCCCAAGCACATTGGCAATTTCTGCAACACGCCCGCCAATGCGCCCCAGCCCGATAATCCCCAATGTCGCACCGTTCAGGTCAAAACCATTCGTCTCTGGCAGCGGCAGCCAGAGGCCCCGGCGCAGCAGCGTATCACCCACCTTAATGCGCCGTACCGCATTAATCATCATGCCGATGGTGTACACTGCCGTCGATTCCGTGTTGGAATCCGGCGTCCGCAGCACACAGATGCCGCAGGCCGAAGCCGCCGCGACATCCACATTGTCATAACCCGCCCCGGTTCGAGTCACCACCTGCAAGCGCGGCAGACGTTCAAATGTCGCCATCTCTGCCGGAAACGTGGGACAGATTATGGCCGCGTCTGCCTCCTCAACACCCTCGGTGCTGTCCGGCGGCAGGGGATCGCTGCGCGGGCCGATCACTTCGACATGCTGTTCCAGCATCTCAAAGATTTCATCAGGCATATTGACGCCCACCCACACCTTAGACATACACGCCTCGCTCTGGCACAGCCACACCATATTCAGCCGCCAGCGCGGTCAGGTCTTTCCACACACTGTCGGGCAGCGGGACACCATTTGCCAGACGTTCGGCTTTGGAACGAGCTTCTTTTTCACCCGGCAGCAGCACCTCATCAAAACCCACCGCTGGCGGAACCTGTTTGAAACGCTCCAGCAGTTCATCGGTCAGGCGGTCAAATCGCTCGCGGGATGTAAAGGCTTCCACACTGATGCCGATCATGAGTGTGGGATTGCCGGAGATAAATTCCGGCGATGATACCGGCGCGAAACCCGACAGCAGAGTCGGGATAATCTCCATCATCAATGCCAGGCCAGAACCCTTATAGGTTCCAAAAGGCAGCAGCATACCGCCCTGCTGGAAAGTGGCCGGATCGGTGGTCGCGTTGCCATCCTTATCCAGCAGCATCCCTTCAGGGAAAGGCTCACCCTTGCTCAGGGCCACCATAATTTTGCCATTCGCCACCGCTGCCGTCGCAAAGTCCAGCAGGAACGGTTCACCGCTGGCCGTTGGCACAGCCCAGGCCATCGGGTTCGTGCCAAAGATCGGTTCACGCCCACCGTAAGGCGTCACCGATACCTTCACAAATGTACCGGCGGTCATGACGATACTCACCAACCCGGCCCGCGCGATGATCTCTGCGTATTCACCCAACCGGCCAATATGATTGCCCCGCGCCAGTGCCACACAGCCAATCCCGTTTTTCAGCGCCAGATCACGGGCAACTTCAGCGGCGTAGCGCGCGCCTACCTGCCCGAAGCCCCACTGGCAGTCAACTGTCGCAATCGCGCCAGACTGACGCTCAACACTAGGCAGCGCACCGGGTTTGATCGTCCCCTTTTTGACCTGATCGACGTAGGATTTGACACGAATAACACCGTGCGAATCGTGCCCCATCAGGTTGGTCTGTACCAGCGAACCGGCTACCATGTTCGCAATCTCACCGGGTGCGCCAGCCGCAGCGAATATCCGGCCGCAAAAATCAATCAGGACCTGCGCCTCGATATTTGGCATCTATTGACTCCATTAACAGGTGAAAATTCTTAGCGGATTGTACTGAGGCTCATCTGGATGCGCTATCAGACCAATCGAAAAGCGCATCGCCATACCGAAAGATGTGTCCACCAATAAAACCGGATTTGTGTCAGGGAATTACGTGGGCTGCACACCGGCCATCATCAGGCCGAGGGTCTCCATATCGGCATCTTCGCGGTTGACGATACCGACAATCGCGCCTTCATACATCACGGCGATGCGATCAGAGAGCGCCAGAATTTCATCCAGGTCCTCAGAGATCAGCAGGATTGCTACCCCATCCGTGCGCTGCTGCATCAGGATATTGTGGATGTATTCGGCTGCGCCAATATCGACCCCGCGTGTCGGCTGCGCGGCGATCAGCACCACCGGACGGCGCGAAAGTTCTCGCGCGAGAATCAGTTTCTGGATATTCCCGCCCGACAGGTTTTTGATCGGGGTTTCATGACCGGGGGTTTTAACATTGAACTTCTGGATCAGATTGGTCGTGTGTCGGCGAATAGTGTCAAAATTGAAGAATGGCCCGCTCAGAAACTCCGGCGCGTCATGCGTTTGCAGAATAATATTCTCCGCAACCGAGAAGCTCCCGATTGTGCCATGCCGGTTGCGTTCTTCCGGGACAAATGCCAGGCCCGCTTTCAGCCGCTGCTGCACCGGCATCTCCAGAACAGCCTGTCCATCCAGCAGCACGCTGCCCCCGGTGGCATTCCGCAGACCGGCGATACACTCCGCCAGTTCACGCTGGCCGTTGCCCGACACGCCCGCAAGACCCAGAATCTCTGCGGAACGCACCTCCAAAGACACCTCACGCAGCGCGGGCAGATCGCGGTCATTCTGCGCGGTCAGTTGGCGAATTTCCAGCTTTACTGCCCCGGCCTGAATTTCCGGGCGGTCCGGCTGAAACTGCACATCGCGTCCCACCATCATACGGGCCAGCGTGCGCTGCTCCACACCGTTGTTCGCAATGGTGTCGATCACGCTGCCCGTCGCGCATCACCGTAATACGATCACATAACGCCCGCACTTCGTACAATTTATGGGTGATAAAAATGAGCGCATGACCCTGTTCACGCATCTGCCGCAGGGTGACAAACAGGTCGCTGGCTTCCTGTGGAGTCAGCACCGCAGTCGGCTCATCGAGGATAATCAGCGCGCCCCCCCGGTAGAGCGCCTTCACAATCTCAACACGCTGCTGCTCCCCAACAGAAAGCTGCCACACGTAAGCGTCCGGGTCAATCTTGAGGCCATAGGCTTCCGAAAGTTCGACCAGCCGCCTGCGCACCTGTTTCAAATCCAACAGCGGCCCGCTTTTCATCCCCAGTGCGACATTCTCTGTCACCGTCAGCGTGGGTACAAGCATAAAATGCTGGTGAATCATGCCGATCCCCTGGACCAGTGCATCAGCAGGGGAATAAAAGCGCACCGTCTGACCATT
>CAZKIB010000070.1:0-14383 GCA_964552425.1 uncultured Anaerolineaceae bacterium
TGGTTGTCATCCGACAACCTTACCAGAACCAATTTAAATGTCAACAGAGCCTAGTCACATAGATAAGACGAGTGGGAAAATTAGGAAGGTTGATCGAAAAGGCTGGCCCAAGTTGCTACGCATTCCACGAGTCAAGGCCGCTATCTCCTACTGGGGGAAGGTGGGCAAAATTACCAACAAGCAGTTTGATTTATGGTTGAAAGAAGAAATTATCGACTCTAGTCATTACAATGATTTACCCACTCTTGCAGATCATATATCGAATGTACTTAATAAGGCGTGTGGGAACAAACCACTTGCAGACGGCCAAGATGTAGGTATACACGTAGCTGGTTATCATCAATGGGCTGATGGGCAATTAAGACCTACTTTTTTCCATGTACATAATGGGCACGGTAGTCTCAATATATGCCATTCATGGAAAGAAACCGATGACGAAAGACATATTACAGGTGTATTCCCCCAATGGAAATCTGAACCGAGGAAGTTGTTTGAGAGACATCAGGATTTCCCAAATGTCAACAATACCGTTGAACGAAATCTTGAAAATCTTACTAAAACCTACATAACAAGAAATGGCGATTATCTGATCTACTCCGTAATAGCTCAAGAATTGGAAAGAGCATTTAAATACATCAACCTAATTCCGGGAATTTCTATACCTCGTGATCCCGACAATCTGCATTTGCGGCGAGTCTTTTTACATAAGATATTAGAGACCATTATTTGGATATATGAAAACAGCAGTAAACAGCCAGTTGTTGGAGGAATCGTAAATAGTGTAGCGATAGGTCCCAATGGCTATGTTCTGCCTGTTGACAAAAACATTCAGTAGTGACTTCTATTTCAGATGTTACAAAGTCTCTCGCGCAACACCCTGACTCTCCTGGTAAGCAACGGCGGCGGAGCGCTGCTGTCGTTCGCCCTGTCGGTGCTGATCGGGCGGGCGCTGGGCGAGGATGGGCTGGGCCTCTACGCGGCGGCGCTGGCGTGGATGCTGCCGCTGTGGATGCTGGCAGAATTCGGGCTGGAAACGCTCATCACGCGGGAAGTGGCGCAAGACCCGGCGGCTGCATCGGATTATCTGAAGTCGGCGGCGCTGGCGCGGCTGACACTCGGCGGCGGAATCATGGGCCTGCTGCTTCTGGTGGCTCCGCTAATCACGGATGACCCCCTGCTGGTGCGCGGCTTGCAGATTTCCGCGCCGCTGATCGTCATCGGCCCGTTTGTCAGCGCGTTTTCGGCGGTGTTTCGGGCGCGGCGGGTCATGTGGCCGGTGGCTGTGTTGAATGTCGGGATGCTGGCGGCACAGTTTCCGGTCACCGCGCTGGTGTTTATCAATGGCGGCGGGGTGCTGGCGGCGCTGGCGGTCAACACGGCGACCTCGGCGGGGCAGATGCTGGCGGCCTGGGGGATTTATCGGCTGTGGTTTCATGATGGGGCGCGGACCCAACAGCGTGTGTCCATCCCGATTGTGGCACTGCTGAAACGGGCGTGGCCTTTCGCGCTGGCGGCAGTGCTGGCGGCGGCCCAGATGCGCCTGAGCGTGATCCTGCTTGAGAGACTGGCGGGCACAGCCGAGGCCGGGCAGTACGCGGCGGCGAGCCGCTTTGTCGAAGCCGGGCGGATGCTGCCCAACGCGCTGTTTGGTGCGCTTTTTCCGGCGCTGGCGGTTTTGAGCGGTGATCCATCTGCACTGAACCGTTTATTCCGGCGGGTGGCGCTGGGGCTGACGGCATATGGCACGCTGTTCGGACTCGCTGCGGCGCTGCTGGCCGGGCCGCTGATCGCGCTGACTTATGGGGCGGCGTTTGAACCGGCGGCGGAGATTCTACAAGTGCTGGCGTGGGCACTGCTGCCGGGTGTGCTGAAAGGCGGGCGCATCCTGTACAGCTATGCGCGCGGGCGCGAGGCAGCGGTCAACCGGGTGATGGCGCTGGCGGTGGTAGTTCAGTTAGCGCTCAGTGTCGCATTGATCGGGCCGTATGGCGCTTCTGGCGCGGCGCTGGCACTGATCCTCACCGAAGTATTGACAGCGGCGCTGTTGTGGCGGGCCGCATGAACATCGGCATTCTGACCCCCGGTTTCAGCGCGCACGCCGATGATTGGGCGATCCCGTTTCTGCAAAATTTTGTGGGCGAACTGGCGCGGACAGATCATGTGCGGGTGGTCGCGCTGCGTTATCCGCACCAGCGCCAGTCCTATAGTATGCAGGGTGTGAACGTTTATCCACTCGGCTATGGATCAGGCGCGCAGGGAAGGCAGCGCTTGAGCTTGTGGTGGGAAACGCGGCGTTTGCTGCGGCGGCTGCACCGTGAACAGCCCTTTGATGTGCTGCACGCCATCTGGTCGGATGAAACCGGCCTGCTGGCAGCGTGGGCCGGGTGCTGGCTGCGCGTGCCCTCCGTGACGAGCATCACCGGCGGCGAACTGGTGCATTTCCCGGATATTCAGTATGGCTTGCAGGGCAGCCGCTTCGGGCGCTGGACTGTCGGGCAGGCGCTGCGGGCGGATGCGGTGGTCGTATCTGGCACACACAACCACAATCTGATCCGTCAGGCAGGATACACCGTACCGGACTCAACGATTCACACGATTGTCTGGGGGGTGGATACGGACCTGTTCAGACCGGCGGATACACCGGTTTCATCCCGGCGTCTGCTGCATGTCGGGTCGCTGGTGGGCATCAAAAATCAGGCGATGCTGCTGCGCGCATTGGCCCGACTGGAAGGTTTCGAACTGGATATAGTGGGCACTGGGCCGCTGCTGCCGGACTTGCAGCGGCTGGCGGCAGCACTGGGCATTACGGGTCGGGTGAATTTCGTGGGCGGCGTGCCCTACCGCGCGATGGCCCCGTATTATCAGAACGCTGCGCTGCTGGTGATTACCTCACGGAACGAAGGTGTCCCGCTGACGACAGTCGAGGCAGCGGCTTGTGGACTGCCGGCGGTCAGCACGCAGGTGGGGATGCTGCCCGATCATCCTACGATGGGCGTCACTGTGCCGGTGGATGATGACGCCGCATTGGCCGAAGCGATCCGCGATCTGCTGGCGGATGAACCCAAACGGGCGGCGCTTTGCCAGTCCGCTTCTGAGACAGCCCGCGCGAATTTTTCGGCGCAGCACACCGCCGCGCAGTATCGGGCGTTGTACGAGAACCTGCTCTAATACATCCGCCACCAGATTCCGGTGCATTCCGGGAGGATGAGTAAACCCTCGCGCACAACGCGATCCGCCAGTACGTCGCCGAAGAAAAAGCGCGTGAGCTGTTCGGCTTCCGGTACAGAGGCGAATTCGTAGTCCGTGCGAATCCACTGGTAGCTGAAGCCATGTTCGTTTTCCAGCCAGCGATAATACCCGGCCAGTGCGGGAGCAGGTGGGTTGGGTGTTTCGCTGCCTGTGCCCATTGTTTCGAGGATGACCGCTGTGCCGCCTGGTCTGAGGACACGCTCCATCTCGTTCAGGGCCGCGCCGATTGCCTGCCGCCACGAGTTCGGGTTCCAGCCAGTCTGATGACCGAAGCTCCACCCGGCAATCGCCAGGTCAGCGCAATCATCCGGCGCGGGAAGGCGCGTGTTTTCTCCGACTTCGAGCGACCAGTTGGCTGTGCCGGTGGCTTCCAGTGTGGGGCGGGCGATTTCAAGCATGTGCGGGGCGTTATCGAACGCGCGGATAGACTTCACATGTGGGGCCAGCAGCCGGGTCAGCCGCCCGGTTCCCGCGCCGAATTCAATCACAGCCAGTCCGGCCAGCGGACGAATGCTTTCCAGCGCCGGGAGGATATGCCCCTGATAGTCCTCGCGCACCACCAGTGCGTCGTACTGCGCGGCCTGTGTTGCGTAGATGTTCTGAAAGTGGTCGGGCATCACTAATGTCCGGTGCAGAGGCCTAAAAGGGCGGATCGCGATCCGCCCCTACAGAGATCACAATTTCGACAAGCGTGCAGTGCTAACTGCTGAACGCTTCGTACTGCTGGATGAGTTTGGTCTGGTCGACTTCGGGGTGCTTGTCGAGCAGCGCCCGGAAGTGCTGGATATATTCAGCCACCTGCGGACGGGTGTAGGCTTCAAAGCGCAGGGTGATGGCCGGCTGCGTGTTGCTGGCGCGCACGATGCCCCAGCCGTTTTCGAACTTGGCGCGCACGCCGTCGATGTCGATCACCTCGTAGTGCTTCGACAGTTCATCCTTGATTTCGTCAATGATCTGGAATTTAACGTTGTCCGGCGCGGACAGAATGATCTCCGGCGTGGCGGGCAGCGTGGGAATTTCCTCGAAAATTTCCGCCACCGTTTTGTCCGACGCTGAGAAGATTTGCAGCGCCTTCAGCACGATCAGTGGGGCATCGTCGAAGCCGTAATAATCCTCGCCGACGAACAGATGGCCGCTGACCTCGCCGCCCAGCGGAGAGCCGACTTCCGCCATTTTCTGTTTCATGAGGCTGTGACCGGTTTTCCACATGAGGGGTTTGCCGCCGTGTTTGACAATTTCGTCGGCCAGCGCCTGCGACGATTTGACATCGAAGACGATGGTTTCGCCGGGGTGACGGCTGAGAAGATCGCGCGCCAGCAGCGCCAGCAGACGATCCGCCGCGATGTGATGACCGTGATTGTCAATGAAACCGCAGCGGTCTGAATCGCCATCAAAGCCCAGGCCCAGGTCCGCCCCGACCCGCCTGACTTCGGCTTCCAGGTCGACCATCATCTCCGGGTCTTCCGGGTTGGGCAGGTGATTGGGGTATGTGCCGTCCGATTCGCAGTAGAGGCAGTCTACCTGAATGCCCAGGTCCGCCAGTAGGGGGGGGATATAGGTTCCGCTCAGGCCGTTGCCAGCATCCAGTACGACATGCAGGGGCCGCGCGATGTGGACTTTGGACTTGATGGTCGCCATGTGGCGGTGGATGGTGTCGAAGTCTTCGTCGATTTTGCCGCTTCCGCTGGCGAAGGCATCGTCAAGGATGATTTTCAGCAGATCCGTAATCTGATCGCCGGCCAGCGCCAGCCGCCCGTAGGCCATCTTGATGCCGTTGTAGCGCACGTCAAGATGGCTGCCGGTGATCATCACACCCGCGCCGCGTGTGCCATAGCTGGCGGAGGCGAAATACAGCGTCGGAGTCAGCACCGGGCCAATGTCGGTGACGTTCACGCCGGTTGAAGCGATGCCTTCCATCAGGGCCTGTTTGAGACCCGGTGATGAAGGGCGGTTATCGCAGCCGACAAAGACACGGTCTGTCCCGAACTGTTTTGGCAGATAGGTTCCCAACGCCTGACCGACCAAGCGGGCCAGTTCCGGTGTGATCTGTGGGTTGTCGCCGGTGACTGTGCCTCGAATATCGTACTTGCGAAAGATGGTCTGGTTTACCTGCGGCATTCTGTTTCCTCCCGTAGTTTGTACGTTATTTTAGCGTGTATAATACCGCGCCGCGCTGCGATACAACATCTGGCAGGCATCACGCAGCGATGGCCCCTGACCCTCTACCTGAATCGTGCCATCGTCTTTGTACAGACCGGCCTGCACGCGCATGTCAGGGTTATCCACCGGCTGGTAGGTAATGATGACGCGCCAGCCGGATGAAAAAGTCGCGGCGGTGACTTGCAGCAGGCGGTCCAGCGCGGACTGTGTGGCGTCGTCCAGCCAGTCGCCCTCGGCGTAATTGACTGGACGGCGTGCCGCGTCTTCCAGTGTATTGAATATCCTGTGGTGGGCTTCTACCTTGAACCACAGTCCACGCAGCGCATCCGCCAGCGTGTCTTCGGCGTGGATGGCTTCGTTGTTCTCGCCCCAGTACAGGGCGGCGCTCCAGCCAAAGGTGTTTGCATTGACCGGGTAAACGGTGATGGTGAGCGCGATTTCGGGGCTGAGTTCCTGAGCCATGTAGCCGACAGTGGACTGCCAGGCCAGCCAGCCGGTTTGGGGACGTTTGGGGGTGG
This sequence comes from uncultured Anaerolineaceae bacterium, assembly GCA_964552425.1. Taxonomy (GTDB): domain Bacteria; phylum Chloroflexota; class Anaerolineae; order Aggregatilineales; family Phototrophicaceae. The sequence goes on from CAZKIB010000070.1 coordinate 5,928, forward strand.
GGCGGTGGTGCAGGGTATCGTCATCCATGTCAGTGCCAGATGTCCTCGTCTGCGGCGAACTGGGCGATGGCCTGAAGCAGCAGTTGTTCGATCATGCGCAGGTCCTCGTCCAGCACAATGTAATGCAGGCCATGTAAATGGTAGGGCAGCCTGGGAATTTCCTTGCTTAAGATAGGCACAATCACCTTACGTTCGGCTAACGCATAACTGACTTCGCGCTCCACTTCGTCGGATTGTGCGGCGTCGGGCGTCCAGATGACGACCACATGAGTGGCATCGTCCAGCGCTTTCTGAATGGTCTGCCGCCAGGTTGCCCCGGCCTTGAGTTTCTGGTCATAAAAGACGGCTTTGCCGTTGCCGATCAGCAGGTCATAAATCTGTTTTGCCAGTGGGCGCTGCTTGTGCGAATAGGCGATAAACACCCGTTCAATCGGGATTTCCTGGTCGAGTGTGGCCGCCAGCTTTTTGCGGACGGTGTTGTTCCCATGCGTGGGGCCGGTGGTTTCCGGCAGGTCCATCTGCTCGATTCGTTCGGCGATCAGCGGCAGGCCAGCTTCAAAGTCCACGCTGATGTCGATGTAATTGGTTCCCAGCAGCGAATAGGGCAGTTCCGCCGGTTCGATGATGACTGGCAGAATCGGTTTGCCGTGCGACTGCGCGTAGATGATCTCGCGGGCCATGCCGTGCGAATGCTCAAACGCGGGGGACACCAGCACCAGCAGCAGCGCCGCGCGGTCCAGCCCTTCCAGTTTGAGCGTTTGCCGCCGATCCTGATCTTTCTGCACATCCAGCGGCACATCTTTATAGTAGGCCCAGACGGTGTGCCCCTGCGCCTGCAAAAATTCGACCATCCCGCGCACCCGTTCCAGATTTTCCCGCCGGTAGCTGACGAAAATGTTCATAGGGTGGTATATGCTCCATGTGCCCACGCGGGCAGTCTGAGGATCGCGGCGACAGTCAGACCTTCAATGCCAGGGAAGAAGGCACTGGCGTCGATGGCTTCTTCTGGTTTCTGATAGAGCTGCACGGTGGCACTGCCCCGGCGATACTGGTGGAGCGACTGGCTGCCAGGATACGCCACCCAGACCTGTTCTGTGCCCTTATCCAGATAGATGCCAATTTTCTCCAGCACTTCGCTGGCCTTGTCGTTCGGAGAAACGACCTCAATTGCCAGGTCTGGCACGCCGGTGTGCGGTCTGGTGATGTCGAAATCCACCGGGATGTGTTCAGCGCGAATAAAGGACACATCCGGCACAAGCGAGTCCTTCAGGGAGCGCGGGTCGGAATTCATCAGGTAAGTGAGACCACCCGTAAACATGGCTCCGTCTTCATGCTCTGTCACATAGAGCTTCAGGATGCGGAAGAAGTTGCCGACGACGATCTGATGCAGAATTCCGGCAGCAGCCATCTCCACTACCTCTCCATTGACGACTTCGACACGCGCATCCGAACCCAGTTCGAGCAGGTCATCGAGGCTGATGTGAGTTGTTTGTGCAGGCAGGTCGGTCATCGGATTTTCCTATCGAACGGGTTATTTTTCGACCGTATATTCCTTGCCATCCTCGGCGACGGCGGCGAAGGTCAGGCCATTACCGTCGGCATGAATGCGTACCTCGGTCCCGGCAGGCGGGTTGGCCCGCAGCAGGAAATCGGCCAGCGGTTCGCGCACGTAACGCCGGATGATGCGCTGCAAAGGCCGCGCGCCATATTCCGGCTGGTCGTTCTGCGCCAGCAGCCATACGGTGGCTTCATCGCTGAAAGCCAGCTTCAGGCCGCGATCACTCGCCATTTTGCCTTCCTTCCGCAGCATCAGTTTGAGAATGTTGCGCAGGTCTTCTTCGGTGAGCGCGCTGAACATAATCACTTCGTCCAGGCGGTTGAGGAACTCTGGCCGGAAGAACTCGCGCACCTCCTCCATCGTTTCCTCGCGGATTTCGTCGCTAATCACCGGCACAGCCAGATGCTCGGAGCCGAGGTTGCTGGTAAGAATAATCACCGTTTCGCTGAAGTTGGTGGTGTTGCCGCGTCCGTCGGTCAGGCGGCCTTCCTCGATCATTTGCAGCAGAATGTCCAGCACACGCGGGTGGGCTTTTTCCACCTCATCAAACAGCACAATGATGTAGGGCTGGCGTTTGACCCGTTCCGTAAGCTGGCCGCCTTCCTCGCTGCCGATGTAGCCGGTGGGCGAGCCGATCAGACGGTTGAGGCTGCTTTCGTCCTTGAACTCGCTCATATCCAGCGGCAGCATGGCATCTTCGTTGCCGAACATAAACTCGGCCAGGGCGCGCGCCAGTTCGGTTTTACCGACGCCGGTTGGTCCCAGGAACAGGAATGCGCCGATGGGTCGTTTGGCATCCTTGAGGCCGACACGGGCGGTTTTAATAGCGCGGCTGACCGCCAGCACTGCTTCTTCCTGCCCGATCAGACGTTCCTGAATATGCTCGACCATGCTGGCGTAGCGCAGGCGTTCGTCCTCACCCAGCTTGCTCACCGGGATGCCGGTCATCTGGCTGGCGGTGAGGGTGATGTCTTCCGAATCCAGCAGGGAATGGTCCCGGATGTCCGGTTTGAATGCGAGGTGCGTCTGCTTGCTCATGTTGACCATCGCTGCGGTGCGGTGCAGCAGACGTTCGGCGCTGCGCGGCAGGGGTGTGGAACCCAGGTAACGTTTCCCGAGGCGGGCCGCCAGTTGCAGCGCGTCTTCAGCCACCTCCAGCTGATAGTCGGCTTCCAGATGCGGTTTGATGATCTTGAGAATTTCGATGGTTTCTTCGACGGACGGTTCTGGCACGCGCAGAATCTGGCTGTTCTCGGTGATCGCCATGACACTGGCGATGCGCGTGTTGTATTCTGTCTCAGTCGTGGTGGCGATGATGATGGGGTCGTCGTCCAGAAAGGCTTTCTGAATCTGCGGCGTGGATTTGCTGAAATCGGCTTTGACCGGCCCGCCAAAAAAGCGGTGCAGATGCGGGATGAACAGAATGCCGCCGCGCGCTTTGCTCATGCCGGCGCGCACGGCCTGATGGTCATTGTCGAGCAGGGCGGTTTCGTCAATCTGCACCAGACTTTTGATACCGTTCGGTCCCTTGCCTTCGGAAATCAGCAGGCCGAGGCTGTAGGCCAGGGTGCGTTTGCCCACCCCGTCCGGCCCGGTCAGGATAATGTGCCGGTTGATCGACTGGGTGAGAATGTTAATCATGTCGCGCAGCAAATCCTCGCGGAAGTAGACCGCGCGCAGTTCACCGGCTTTGGCGGTGGCGACGATGTCCTGTGCCGTGCTGTTGGAAGTTTTGCCGCCGTACTGCTGTTTATCACCGATGATGTCAGTAATAGCTTTGGGTGTGATGCCGTGCTGCCGCAAAATGCCGCTGGTGGTTGTCAGGGCGGATTCGCTCAGAATAAGCAGGGCATGGTCGGTATCGACCCGCACCTCATCGCGGGCGTTGGCTTCACTCAGCGCATCATCCACCAGGATAATCGTCTGCCGGGAAAGCGGGATATTGCGGTTGCCGGCGGCGACAAAATCGAGGCTGCCGTTGGGGTCACGGGCGCGTTCACAGGCCAGGTACGCCTGCCGTTCGAGGCGCTGTAAATCCACCCCGCGACTGCTGGCGAACACGGCCAGAACGCGGGCGGCGGCGGTTTCCTTGCGGCGCAGCAGGGCCAGCAGCACCAGTTCCGGCATAATGGCCGGCTTGCGAAATTCATCCTTGAGCGCGACGGCGTCGTTCAGCACCGCGTCGAGGTCTTTGCCGATCAGGTCAGGATTCAGGGTTCCCATGTGCGATTGTCCTGTGGTGATTGTGCATCATCATTAAGGTACTCGGAAACGGAATCAGAAACAAGTGCGATAAGGATCAGTTTGATTACGGTAACGGTGCGCAGCAGGCCGATAGCGAAGGATTTCTATAGGATGTCCTACCAATCTTCCCGGCGGTTGGAAAAATCCTTTAGCACCGGGGTTCGGACTTTGAGCGATTCATACAGCACTTTCCATTCCTCAAAACTTAAATCGCGCTGTTGAGCAATAGCCTGTAAGTGTTCAATGACGCTTGTTGATCCGCTGGTGAAAGCTGCTCCGCCAGCCTGACCACTTCATCATAGGTTGTCTGAGCTATCATTGATGCTCCACTTCACAACTGAATTGGTTTTATTATACGGCGAGTCTCGCCAACCGGGACAGATGTTCTCTTCTTATTCGGCATGTGTCCCGGCGGGTAAATCCGATGAGAGGGTGACGGGCAGAATGCCGGTGGCGGGCACAGCGCCGAAGAGGACCGCGCAGGCCGCTGGAATCGCCGGGGGTAACGGGCTGTGCGTGAGGACATACGCGCCGATTTCGGTAAACCGCTGCCAGTCATAGGGGGATGACAGCGCCACCACTGCGGTTTTTTCGGGCGGTAATGCCTGTACGAGGGCCTGCTGCTGTCCATTTTCAGCGGCGTTATCCGTGAAAACAATCACGGTATCGACCACCCGCGCCGCGTCGGCTGCCCAGGCGATTTCCTCCGGGCCGGGGCGCTGCGCTGCCGCCACCCAGCGAATCGTGTCCCGGTATGCGCTGCACGCCGGGATGGTGTAGTTGCGCGTCGCCAGGTAGACCACCGCGACGGAGCGATCCGGCGGGACAGGCAGCAGATCGTGGTCGTCATAGACCACTGTTACAGCAGCCTGAAACAGGTCCTCGATCACGGCGGTGTGCGCAGCGCTGTTCATGCGTTCGGCTGCGCTGCCGGGATCAAGCGGCTGCCAGTCCAGCAGGTCGAAACGCGCTTTGGTATCTACGATTCGCAGCGCAGATTCCCGGATGCGGGCTGCGGCGATGTCCCCATTGTGGACCGCGTCAATGACCGCCTGAATCATGGCAGCCTGCGCTTCCAGCCCGACACCCGGCCCGACCACCACCAGATCAACCCCGGCCTGAACCGCCAGCACCGCAGCCTGCGCGTAGTCATACTGACGATCTACCGCGTCCATATCGAGCGCGTCAGTCATAACGATCCCCTCATAATGGAGTGTGTCGCGCAGCATACCCTGCACAATGCGCGGCGACAGGCTGGCCGGGAGATCGGGCAGCGGCTCAATTTCGGGATATGAAATGTGCGACACCAGCACAGCGGCGGCATTCATGGCTTTCTGAAACGGGATGGTTTCGGAGGAGAGCAGACGTTCGCGATCAAATGGCAGCACCGGCAGTTCCACATGCGAGTCGCTGCTGGTATCGCCATGACCGGGGAAATGTTTGAGAGTCGCCAGCACGCCGCCGGCTTGCAGTCCGTTCACATAAGCGGCCAGTGCATCCCCGGTGATTTCCGGGTCACTGCCGAAGGAACGCCGCCGGATAACGGGATTATCAGGGTTGGTTTCCAGGTCGGCCACCGGCGCGAGATTCATGTTGATGCCCACAGCGCGCAGTTCTTCCGCCACCGCTGTGCCCACTGCCGCGATCAGTTCCGGGTTGTTGGAAGCCGTCAGAAGCGATGCGGATGGCAGAGTCGTGAAGCCCTCCATCAAACGCTGGACGCGCCCGCCTTCCTGGTCAATGGCGATCAGCAAAGGCAAACCGCCCACGTCCGTGATAGCCTGCTGGTAGCTGTTGGTTAATCGGGTGATGGCTTCCGGTGAGCCGACATTGGAATTGAACAGGACCAGCGCGCCCGGCTGCCAGCGCTGCAAAAAAGCGCGCCCGACTTCAGGAAGCTGCGCGCCGTGAACCGTCACCATGAACATCTGCGCGACCTGCTGTTCGAGTGTGAGCGGGTCCACCGGTGAGGGTTGGGCCGCGCCGGGGGATACCCATACGAACAGCAGGCACAGCAGGGTTCCTGCGCGCAGAAAACGGATCACCGATTGTCCTGGCCTACTGGTTGCTTTCACTCAGCCGGTAGCCAATGCCGCGCACATTGACGATCAGATCAGCATCCTGCCCGGCCTGTTTGAGCTTGCGGCGCAGGTTGCTGACATGCGGGCGAATCACCTCGCGGGCTTCGGCTTCATCGACGGTGTAACCGCGCACTTCACGCACCAGTTCATGGCAGGACACCACACGCCCCCGGTGCGCCGCCAGGTACAGCAGCAGGTCAAATTCCGTCGGGGTCAGGTCGATGGGGCGATCTCCCACCGCGATCTGGTAGCGGCCCGGATAAATGGTCAGCGGCCCCAGAGTCATATTGCTGCTCATGGCTTCGGCCAGCGGCTGCTCGAAACGCGGCGGATCTTCGTCGAAATCCACGTCTTCCAGCGCGGCTTTGACTACATCCACGTCGGCGCGAGTCAGTTCGCTGACGTTGCTGCGGATCGCATCCAGCAGCGCGCGGCGGCGGCGCAGGTTACGCGCGCGTTCAACACCCCGCGCCACACTCTGGCGAATATCCTGGCTGGAACTCGGTTTGATGAGATAGTCGTGTGCCCCCAGCCGCAGCGCCTCGACTGCTGTGCCCAGGCTGGCATAGCCGGTCATGAGAATGACGATGGCGTCCGGGGCCTGCTCTTTGATGCGTTTGAGCAGTTCCACCCCCGTCAGGCCGGGCATCCGAATATCCGTAAGCACCACATCATAATGATGTTTTTTCATCGAATCGAGCGCTTCTTCGCCGCTGGCGGCCTCGGTTACATTGTAACCGACGCGCTGCAAGGTTTTGCTCACGGAGTAGCGGATGGCCCCCTCGTCATCCACAACCAGCACCTGGGCAGTTTCGTTCGTTGTCTCCATCAGATGGCCTGCCTGTTTAATCTTTTCTTATCTTTATCTTCAGCATACATAAGGTGACACTTTTTTGCAAATCATATCTTCACCCAATATCTATGATAAGCGTTTACATTTCACCTTGCCGCATGAAGCGAAAGTGAATGATGCGTTGTTGGTCCGCGCGCACCGCGAAAGGGTCGGCGACAATCCATTGATTTCCGACCATTAAGGCAGCGATCTCATGATCCACGATCAGAACCGGAATCTGGTCGCGCACGGCACGCGGCACATGATGGTCAATCATCCATTCCTTGAGGGTCTGGGTATGGCCGTTTAACCCCGGCGGCGCGAAACGATCTCCGGGACGGCGGGTGCGCAGTTCGACGACTGCGGCGGGCGCGATCCCCAGCCGCGCGCGCGGTTCCTCAACCGGTTGTTCGCTGGCGGATAGACTCCAAGCACTTCCCGGAATCGGAGTGATGCCGGGGACAGCAGCCGTGATTACCCTGTCAGACGGCAGCAGCGGGCCATCAAATGGAACAGGCGCGGCCGTATGTTCGATGACCAGCGCGTCGTAATCCAGGCGCAGGCGCAGACCGCCGGGAAAGGGGGTCTGCTGGCCGGTGCGGCCCCGCAGCGCCAGATCAACTGCGTTCAGGATATGGTCGTAATCAAGTTCCTGCCCGCCGATGTCCTGCACAGCCCGGCGGATAAAGTGCTGGCGCAGCGCCGGATGCAGCGCTTCAAAGACCTGCCGGTTGAGCGTGACCCGCTGCGGCTCAACGGTTACATGGTCGATAATGGCTTGCTCAAGCTGCTGCTGAATGTAGGCCATATCCAGCGCGGCGCTGTCTGCCAACCGGATCAGGGCACGGTCCACCTGCGGGTTGATCTGCCGCAGGTGGGGGAGTGTCTGATGGCGAAGGCGGTTGCGCAGCAGGCGGATGTCCTGATTGCTGGCATCTTCTCTGAAGGCGATGTTTTGTTCGGCGCAGTAAGCCTCAATTTCGCGGCGGGTGATCTGCAAAAAAGGGCGGATGAGGGTGAAATGCGGGTGGCCGGGCAGCGGCGCGGCGGGGGACATGCCTGCCAGCCCCTTCAGACCTGCCCCGCGCAGCAGGTGCAGCAGCACAGTTTCGGCCTGATCGCCGGCGTGATGCGCCACCGCGACATGCTGTGCCCCAACCGTGTGCGCGACACTTGCCAGAAAGTCGTACCGGGCTGTGCGGGCGGCATTCTCGACATCCCGTTCTGTAGAAAGATCGCGGCGCTGCCCTGTGGTGACGGGGATTCCCCAGGCCATGCAGGTCTGGACGACAAACTGCATATCCGCCGCGCCGGCTGCACCGCGCAGGCCGTGATCCAGTGTGGCCGCGTGCAGCGTATAGCCCCCCTGAACATGCAGCGTATGCAGGAGCGCCATTGAATCCGCCCCGCCGGAAACACCGACCACCAGCCGGCTGCCGGGCTTGAGCAGCGTATGAAAGATTTGCTGAATCGATTCTGCTAACGACATCTTGTGTGTCCCCGTGTATAGTATAGCCTGAACGCGCGCGCTTTTGATTCGCCAGTCACCATGTTATAATGCCGCGCTGTTCAGTGCCGATAGGAGAACCGTGTGTTAAGCCCACTGGATTATTTTCTAGGCTTATTTTCACTCGATATTGGCATCGACCTCGGCACAGCGAATACGCTCGTGAGTGTGAGAGGGAAGGGGATTGTCATCAATGAACCTTCATTTGTGGCTATCGAGCGAAAGACGCGCCGC
>CAZKIB010000070.1:14396-25089 GCA_964552425.1 uncultured Anaerolineaceae bacterium
ATAGAAGTAGGCGCGCGCGCCAAAGAAATGTGGAGCAAAAACCCGCGTGATATTCTGGTCGTGCGGCCCCTGCGCGATGGGGTCATCAGCGAGTTCGAAGTCACCGAGGCGATGCTGCACCATCTGATCAGCAAGGCCCATGAACAGACCTGGGTTCCTATTCCTCGTCCACGTGTGGTGGTCGGCATTCCTAGTGGTGTCACCGAAGTCGAAAAACGGGCAGTGTTCGACGCCGCGATCAGCGCCGGTGCGCGTGAAGCCTATCTGATCGAGGAGCCGGTGGCGGCGGCGATTGGCGCGGGCCTGCCAGTGCAGGAAACGCGCGGCAGTATGATTATCGACATCGGCGGCGGGACCACCGAGGTCGCCATTTTCTCGCTGGGCGGTATCGTCATCAGCCGGTCCATCCGCGTGGCAGGTGACGAAATGGACGAAGACATCGTGCAGTACATGCGCACGAAACACAACCTGCTCATCGGCGAACCGACTGCTGAAAAAGTCAAAATCGAAATTGGCTCCGGTTATCCCCTGCCGCAGGAGCGGGTGATGACGGTGAAAGGCCGCGATCTCGTCACCGGTTTACCTTCCTCGGTGGAGGTCAGCTCCATTGAAATCCGCGAGGCCATCAGCGGCTCGGTGGATATTCTGGTGGATACGGTCAAGGACGCGCTGGATGATACCCCGCCGGAACTGATCGCCGACCTGATGGAAAGCGGCATCTGTATGGCGGGCGGCGGCAGCCAGTTAAAGGGTCTGGTCGCGCGGATGTCCGAAGAAGTTAATATTCGCGCGTGGCTGGCAGAAGACGCCATGACCTGTGTAGCGCGTGGGGCCGGGCGCGTTTTGGAAGATTATAACAACCTCCGCCGGCTGCTGGTGGGCCTGGAACGCGGCAGCACCCGCCACTGATATGTTCCCCCGCATTTGCTATAATGCCACTTGACTGACAATTCTGGACGTAAGTGATGGTACGCAACTGGCGATCCAACCGACCCGTCTTTCTGGCGGTGAGTCTCTTTTTCTGTATTGGCCTGATGATTCTCAGCCAGGTCGGTCTGCTGGCCCCGCTTGAAAATATCCTTGCTGTTCCGCTCAATCTGGCGTCGGGTGTGTTTAACGACGTAGCGCTGTCGCTGGTCAGCGGGGTGACGGATGTGGCGGAGTTGCAGAATCTGCGCCAGCGCAACGCCGACCTTGAAGAAGCATTGGCTCAGTTTCAATCCGAACTGGTGGAACTGCGCGAAATCGCCAGTGACTATGAACGGCTGGCGGAACTGCTGGATTACACCACCGCAGTGACCAATCAGGAATTTGTCACAGCCGATGTCATCAATGTTGACCAGACCGGTCTGCGGCGCACGATCATCATTAACCGGGGCACACGCGATGGTATCCGCCTGGGGATGCCGGTGGTCACCGGGCAGGGGTTGATTGGCCGCGTGCTGGATGTCAGCGCGACAGCCTCCCGCGTGCTGCTGATTACGGACCGGGACAGCGCGGTCAGTGCGCGTTTGCAGAGTTCGCGGGCACAGGGCAGTGTGCAGGGCCAGCTTTCGGGCAACCTGCGGATGACCATGATCCCACTCGGTTCGACGGTGCAGGTGGGCGATCTGGTGATTACATCCGGCCTGGGCGGTAACTTTCCGCCGGATATTGTGATCGGTGTGGTGACGAGTATCCGGCAGTTTGAGTTCGAGTTGTTTCAGGAAGCCGAAGTCACCAGTCTGAATAACTTTGATACACTGGAATTTGTGCTGGTTATCACCAGTTTCGAGCCGGTTGACCTGTCCGCCTTTGAAGAACAATCTGAATCACAGGCAGGGGGATAGGCGCGCATGGGCAGTTTTCTCAGCCTTCCGATTCTGGCGCTGGCGGCAGTGCTTCAGGCCAGCGTCATGCCCCAGATTCGTTTCTGGGATGGCGCGCCTGATCTGGTCTTTCTGTGTGTGCTGTCATGGTCGGTTCACGCCCCGCTCGAAGAGGGCGTCACCTGGGCCATTCTCGGCGGCGTGATGCAGGACCTGCTCTCGGTTGCGCCGGTGGGTTTGTCCTCCATCGGTCTGATTCTGGTCGTCTTTGGTGTGCATTACCTTTCCCGGCAGGTGCAGCGTGTGGGCCTGTTGTGGCTGATCGCGCTGGTGCTGGGGGGCAGTCTTTTTCAACAGATGATGGTGTGGCTGCTGTTCGCTCTGCTCGGTTTCACCATGAACTTCATTGATGACTTCGACTTTGTGATAATACCCACCATCATTTATAATCTGGGGTTTGTCTGGCCTGTCTACGGTGTGATCCGGCTGATTCAGCGCCAGTTTGGAACCGGACGGCGCATTGAAATGTGAACATGTTTCTATCGTAAGTTGGACGGGGTACTCGACTCATGCGACCTCTTGAACCCTTTCAGGGTTGGCGTCTGACCTTCTTGCAAGGGGTGGTTTTCGCGGTTTTTCTGCTGTTTTCATTTCGACTTTACGAACTGCAAATTGTCGGTTGGGAGCAGGCCCAGCTTGCGGCGGATGACAACCGGCTGGAAGAACTGCCGGAAGCGGCCCCGCGCGGCGTGATTTTTGACCGCTATGGCAGGACGCTTGCCAACAACGTGCCGGCCTATAATGTGACCATTATCCCGGCGGCGCTGCCAGCGGATACGGCTGCCGAACTGGAAATTTATAACCGCCTGTCCGCGCTGGTGGGTGTGCCGCCGACGGCTGCGCTGGCCGCCGGTGGAAATGTGCGCAGCATCGAAGAACTGGTGCAGGAGGGCGAGGGTATTGCCCCGTTTCGCCCTGTGATTATCGCCCAGGACATCCCGCTGCTGGCCGCCATGCAGATTCTGGAAGAACGGGTTTCGATGCCGGGGGTGGATGTTGAACCTGTGGGCGTGCGCGAATACCCAACCGGCGCGCTGACCTCTCAGGTAGTGGGTTACATGGGGCCGATCCCGGCGGAAGAAGCCGAAGCGCTGATCGAGCAGGGCTACAACCCGGCTTTTGACCGCATCGGTTATGCTGGCGTTGAGTTCTTTCTGGAAGATGCCCTCGGTGGTGAACGTGGTGTGGTGCTGCGCGAGGTGGATGTGGCCGGCGAGGTGATCCGGGACATCAGCCGGGTGGAGCCTGTGCCGGGGCAGAATGTGCGGCTGACGATTGATACCGAGCTTCAGGAAGCGGCCCAGACCGCGCTTGAGAATCGTCTCACCTTTATCAACACGACGGAAGGGCGCATTCGCACCCAGTCTGGCGTGGTGATCGCCATGAACCCGAAAACCGGCGAAATTCTGGCGATGGTTAGTTGGCCGACCTTTGATAATTCCCGCTTCGCGCGCAACATTGACTATCAGTATTATCTGGAAGTGTTTAACGATCCGCAGACGCCGCTGGTCAATCATGCCATCAGTTCGCTGTACCCGCCCGGTTCTGTCTGGAAGGTTATTACCGCGCTCGGCGTGCTGCAAGAACAGGTGATTCTGCCGGAAACCCTGATTTTTAACCCGCCGCGACTGACACTGCCCAACCGGTATGCGCCGAATGATCCCGCCGCGTCACAGACCTTCTTTGACTGGAAGTCTGACGGGTTTGGCCTGTTGAACATCGTGAGCGCGCTGGCTAACAGTTCGGATGTGTATTTTTATCAGGTGGGAGGTGGCAACCCGGAAGTGAGCGCCTCTGTCCTGAAACCGGACGGACTTGGCCCGACCAACCTGTTCCGTTATGCTACCGCCACAGGCATTGGCTCTGAACTGGGTGTCGAACTGCCCGGAGAACAGGCCGGACGTATGCCGGACCCGAACTGGAAACGCCGGGTGTATGGCGAAAACTGGTCCACAGGGGATACCTACAACGCCGCTTTTGGTCAGGGATATGTCACCGTGACACCGCTCCAGCTTATCAACGCGGTGGCCTCGATTGTGAACGGAGGCACACTGTATCAGCCCACCGTCATCAACAGTTTCCTGGATGCAGAAGGCAATGTCACCCAGTCGTTCCAGCCACACGTGATTCGCACGGTCAATATCGACAATCATCCGCCGGATGAGCCGCTGGTGCTGCTCCAGATCGAAGATATGATTATGAAGGGGGAAACCAGCCTGGCCTGTACCTGCGAACCGGACAGCGACTCCTACAACCCGGCCCGCTGCGACCCGGATGGCTACCGCAACACGGTGGATATTAACCCGGACCCGTTCATTGAGGAACTCCGCCCGTACCGGGTGCATGTGCCCTATAACTACCAGTTCAACGGCGGGGTGTGTTCGCCGCTGCGTTTTCAACCGAATTACCAGCCGCCTTTTGTGGATACCGATTACATTGATATCGTGCAGCAGGGAATGCGCAGTGCCGTGACGTATGGCACGGCGACAGGCGCGAATTTGCCGTATGTCGAAGTGGGCGGCAAGACGGGCACGGCGGAATACTGTGACGATGTGGCGCGCCCGCTGGGGCTGTGTATTCCGGGCAGTTGGCCGGCCCATGCCTGGTTTACCGCTTATGCGCCTCTGGAAGACCCGGAAATCATTATTATCGGGTTCGTGTACAACGGCGGCGAGGGTTCGCTTCAGGCACTGCCGGTAGTGGTCGAAACGCTGGAAGCCTACTGGCGTCTGCGCACGGAGCGATCTGGCCCGCTGCCATTGACCAATCCGCCAGCCAGCATCACCCCGGCCACAGAGCCGGTATCAGAAGGATAGACTGGTGCAGCTTACCGAGGGGCAGCGTCAGCAGGTGCTGTACTGGCTGCCGGGCATCATCGCCGGCGGGCTGGCGTGGGGGGTGTTTATCGGACTGGGTGAAACCCCGTTACTGCGGGCGTCGGGCCTGGCGCTGGTGGTGGTCGGCATGACGATGACGCTGCGGCGATCCGGCGCGCTGCTGGCGATGATTGGCGGGCTGGCGCTGGCTTTCAGCCCGGCGTTCTGGACCCAGACCGGCGGTTTGGATGATCTCGATCTGCCGCTCACGCTGGGGCTGCTGGCCGCAGCGGGCCTGATCTCACTGGCGGTGATGCGTTTCAGCCAGCGGGGTTTTCTGGCGCTGGTGGTCGGGTTCGCGGTGTTTGCCATCCTGTTCTGGAGCCAGCTTGCCAGCGTGGGCAGTTTGCGGATCACCACCCTGGCGACAGCCTGGCTGCTTTATCTGCTGGTTGACGCGCTGTATCTGACCAACCCGCACCGCGATGATCCCCCGCAGGAAGCGCTTAAGCCGCGCCATACACTGGGCATCCTGATTCTGATGGCAGTCGGGGTGTGGAACGCGCCCCTGTTTATTCTGCTGGCCCCGGCGGTGCTTGTGGGGCTGATTCTCACGCACGCGCGTTTGCCGCTGTGGTACTGGCTGCTGCTGCTGGTCATCATAGGCGTAGGCATTTACGGTGTGGCGGACCAGTACCTCAGTTCAACATGGTGGTCGTACCCGGCGGCGCGGGCGCATGAGCAGGGCCTGCGCGTGCCCTTTATTCTGTCGGACGGCTGGTATGAAGCGTCGCGCTGGATCATGCTGGTGGAACTGGTGGTCGGCCAGTTCACGATTGTGGGGGTGGCGCTGGGCATCATGGGGCTGTCCCGGCTGGCGCGCTGGTATCCGCCGCTGGGCAACGTGACGATGCTGGCCTATGCGCTGTATGTGTTGTTCGGGCTGGTCTATTTTGGCAATAACGGCACTGTCCTGCTGCTGCCGCTGCTGATGATCCAAATCTTCTGGATGACCTATGCGGTCTATGCCCTGGGCGAATGGCTTCAGCGCAGTGTCACCCCCCCGAACCGGCTGCTGCGCTGGTTTGCGCCCGCGCTGTATATCTGGCTGCCGGTGCTGATGCTGGCGCGCATTACCACGACTTTATAGCGTACAAAACAGAATCGTTATAAACTCCTTTTGAGTCATCCTCAACAAAACAGCCAGCAAAACGGGATGAATTGGCCTATCCCCACAGGCGGAGGGATCATGCAGGAACAGGCTTTTGCGATCAAAGGCGTCCGCGACGGGTTGCTCATTTCTCTGGACCCGACGGCGGAATGGAACGCTGCTGTTGCCGCACTGGCCGCACGGATTGATGAACAGAGCAACTTTTTTGCCGGGGCGCGCATCATTGTGGATGTCAGCACCCGCCCGGTTCCGAAATATGAAATGAGTTCGTTAAAGGCGCTTTTAGAGCGGCGCGGCCTGACACTCTGGGCGGTTTTGAGTGAGAGCGAAACGACGCTGGACTCGGCAGACGCGCTGGATTTGCGAACCAGTGTCGGCGGCGTGGTTCCGGGACATACCCCACAGCCTGAAGAAGAAGCCGGCATCGACCCGGAGGAAATGGGCACAGCCGGGGTGATGATCCGGCGCACGCTGCGTTCTGGCCGCGCGGTTCACAGCACCGGCCATGTGATCGTGTATGGCGATGTGAATCCTGGCGCAGAAATAATCGCAGTGGGGGATGTGATTGTGTGGGGGCGGCTGCGCGGGAATGTCCACGCCGGGGCCGAAGGCGATGAAGACGCGGTGGTGTGCGCGCTGGATATGACACCCAACCAACTGCGCATCGCCGGTTATATCGTCACCTCACCGCCGGAAAAACGCCGCAAGCCCCGGCCCGAAGTGGCGCTGGTGCGGGACGGTCAGATTATGGTTGAAGCCTGGTAAATACCGGAGGAACTGAATTCATGGGGGCAAAAGTCGTAACAGTCACATCAGGCAAGGGGGGGGTGGGTAAAACCACTGCTACCGCGAACCTGGGTGTTGCCCTGGCCCGTATGGGGAAACGTGTGGTGGTTATTGACGCGGATATTGGTCTGCGGAACCTCGACGTGGTGATGGGCCTGGAAAATCGTATTGTGTATGATCTGGTGGATGTGATTGAGGGCCGCTGCAAGCTGCGCCAGGCGATGATTAAACACAAGCAGTTTGCCGAATTGTATCTGATCCCTGCCGCGCAGACCCGTGATAAAACAGCGGTCAGCCCGGCAGATATGATTGCCCTGAGTGACAAACTGCGCCCGGAAGTTGATTTTATCCTGATCGACTCGCCCGCCGGGATTGAGCGCGGTTTTCGCAATGCGGTGGCCCCGGCAGACGAAGTGCTGATCGTCACCAACCCGGAAGTTTCGGCAGTGCGCGACGCTGACCGGATCATCGGTTTGCTGGAAGCCGCCAATAAAGGGCCGGGCCGCCTGATCCTGAACCGCGTCAAAATGGATATGATCCGCAAAGGTGAAATGCTGTCGGCGGACGATGTGACTGATATTCTGGCGATCAAACTGATCGGTATTGTGCCGGAAGACGAGAACGTGGTGCCGGCCTCGAACAGCGGAACACCGGTGACACTTAACGAAAATTCCAGGGCCGGTCAGGCATTTCGCAACATCGCGCGGCGGCTGAATGGGGAAAATGTCCCATTTATGCAACTCGATGAAAGTGGCAACTTCTTCCAACGGTTAGCGCGTTTGTTTGGTCAGTCATAAGGGGGTAGAGGTGCTATGTCTGGATTCTTTGACCGGATGCGCGGGCGCGGTTCAAAGGGCAGCGCCCAGGAAGCCAAAGAACGGCTGCAATTCATCCTGTTCCATGACCGCATTGACCTGCCGCCCGAACAACTGGAAGCGATGAAACGAGAAATCCTCGAAGTCATCTCCAAGTATGTTTCTATCGAGCAGGATCGGGTGGACATCGCTTTGCAGCAGCGCCAGCGCGATAGTCTGATCGTGGCGGAGATTCCATTTTCCAAGACATCCGAGGCGGATGCCGAGCTGGTATCCGAACTGCTGGAGGAGCGAAAGCCGTCTGCTGACGAAGACGAGTAGACGACCTTTCACAACCTGTACCGCTCCGTTATAATGCCGGTTCGTTGTAGGCGGAGATTGTAACCGGCACATGATATACCCGATCTGGCGTCGTTTTGATTATGTGTTGTTTGGTGTCACCATACTGCTCGTGATTCTTGGCATCATGATGATTGCCAGCGCGACACAGGGTGCGATAGACGACACGATCATCAGCCGTGTTCCTGACCAAATCCGTTTTGCCGTGCTGGGCATCGTCATTATGATCGGCCTGGCGCTCATCGACTATCGCACGCTGGGCGGCCTGCGCACCTGGCTGTACCTGTTGATGATTGTCCTCCTCGTGATGGTGTTTTTCTTCGGGGTGGAAGGCGACGCCGGCGCGCAAAGCTGGATTAATGTGGGTATCCGCATCCAGCCGTCTGAAGTCGCCAAAGTGGTCATTATCCTCCCCCTCGGCCAGTACCTCGCTCAGAATTATGACCGCATCCAGCGGCTCCCGACTATCGTGGTTTCACTGATCCATATCGGCATTCCCGCCGGGCTGATCTTCATTCAGCCGGACCTCGGTATGACCACCGTGTTCGCCGCCATCTGGCTGACCATGATGTGGGGGGCCGGGCTGCGACTCAAACATATTGCTATTTTTCTGCTGGTGATTATGCTGGGTGGCGGTGTCGTATTATTGCAGGCGTTCAAGATCATTGATGGGCCGCTGGAAGATTATCAGGTGCAGCGGATCAGCACATTTATTAACCCCGCCAGCGATGAAGACGCTTATTTTAACATCCGTCAGGCGCTTATCAGCGTGGGGTCTGGCGGTGCGGTGGGTAAAGGCTATTCGGTTGGATCGCAGAACAAGGGCCGTTTTTTGCGTGTGCGCCACACCGACTTTATTTACAGCGTGATCGCCGAGGAATTTGGCTTTGTCGGCAGCATGGTGACACTTACAATGATTGGCGTGGTAATTATGCGCATTCTGAACGGCGCTCGTCGGGCGGTGGATGCCTTTGGTAGTCTGATCTGTTACGGCGTCGCGGCCTTTATCTTTTTTCAGACGGTCACGTCCATAGGGATGAACCTGGCGCTGGTTCCTGTAACGGGCCTGACACTGCCATTTATCAGTTCGGGCGGCACCTCATTGTTATCCACGATGGCCGGAATTGGCCTCGCAGAAAGTGTGATTGCCCGCCGCCGGCGTGTGTAAGAGGAGAGACTCCGTGACCGAAGCCCGATCTGTACGTACCCGTTTCGCGCCCAGCCCCACCGGCCCGCTGCATATCGGCAGTGCGCGGACGGCCCTGTTTACCTGGCTGCTGGCGCGGCATTACGGCGGCCAGTTTGTGCTGCGCATCGAGGACACCGACCAGAAGCGCTTCACCGAAGGGTCTATCGAACTGATTACCGATGGGCTGCGCTGGCTGGGGCTGGAATGGGACGAAGGCCCTGATAAAGGCGGACCTTTTGGGCCATATGTCCAGTCCGAACGACTCGACCTGTACCAGAAGTGGGCGAACTGGCTGGTGGAACATGGTAAAGCCTATCGTGCCTATGAAACCCGTGAGGAGTTGGCCCAGATCAGCGCGGAGCGGGAAGCCCAGAAACTGCCGCCGGGTTATGATGGCCGCCAACGTGACCTGACGCCGGCGCAGGAAGCGCAGTTGATCGCCGAAGGGCGCAAGCCGGTGATCCGTTTCAAAGCGCCGCGTGATGGCAAAATCGTCGTGCATGATCTGGTGCGCGGGGATGTGGAATTTGATAACAGCACGGTGCAGGACATGGTGCTGCTGAAGGATGATGGCTTTCCGACCTATCATCTGGCGCATATCGTGGATGACTATTTCATGGAAATTTCGCACGTTTCGCGCTCGATTGAGTGGCTGCCCTCTTTCCCCCTGCACGCGCATCTGTGGCAGGCATTCGGGTGGACGATGCCGCACTATCTTCACCTTCCGGTGCTGCTCAACCCAAATGGCAAGGGCAAACTCAGCAAGCGGCACGCTGGCTTCAGCGAGGATGGCAAGCAGGTGCTGGTGCTGACCCGCGAGTTTAAGGATGCTGGTTATTACGCGCCGGCTGTTGTCAATTTTCTGACGAATATTGGCTGGAATTTCGGTGAGGATCGGGAGGTGTTTGCCGTCGACGAGGCGATTGCCCGCTTCGATGGTACAGGTATTAACCCGGCAAACAGCGTCTATCCGATTGAAAAACTGGACTGGCTGAACGGGGTCTACATTCGTGAGAAAATGTCGATCCATGAACTGGCCCAGCATCTTCGGGCGGTGCTGGAGCGGGCCGGGTTTGAGGTCAACATTGAAACACTGCTGAAAGTCACGCCGCTGGTGCAGACACGCATCAAGACCTTTAATGATGTCGTGGAAATGGCCGGCTTTTTCTTTCGTGAGGAATTCATTCCGCCGGCGTCACCGGACGAACTTGTTCAGAAGAAGATGGATATTCCCACCACTATCCACGCGCTGGAACTGGCCCATGACCACCTGAGCAGTGTGCAGGATTGGACCCATGACAGCCTTGAGGCGGCTATGCGCGCCCTGGCGGAGGAGATTGGCTTAAAGGTCGGGCAGTTATTCGGCACACTGCGCACTGCCGTGACGGGGCAGCAGGTTTCGCCCCCGCTGTTCGAGACCATGGAAATTGTGGGCCGGGAGGAGAGCCTGCGGCGCATTCAACTGGCGACGGAATTGGTGGCTGCGGCTGAATAGGTCTTGAATCAACCGGGCGTTTGTGATAGGATGCCTCTACAACATTGGGAGATAGTTCAACGGCAGAACAACGGGTTCTGGCCCCGTCGATCTTGGTTCGAATCCAGGTCCCCCAGCTTATAGTATGCCAGCGTGAGTATCCTGGCGGAAAATCGGCGGACACGTCTCCGCCGATTTTTTTTGTCAAGAAATGGGTGGATAACCGAAACAGACG
>CAZKIB010000071.1:0-868 GCA_964552425.1 uncultured Anaerolineaceae bacterium
TCTCCACCGCCTCGATCATCACCTCGTGCTGGCGTTCCGGGCGCGAAACCTGCATCCGGCGCGCTTTGCCGATAGCCGGGTGCGGCACATCGCCATCCCCGCCAATTTCATTCGAGGTATCGACAATTACCACGCGGCGCGTTTCCGCCAGCACACGGGCCGCCTCGCGCAGCATGGTCGTCTTGCCCACGCCCGGCGGGCCAAGCAGCAGTACACTCTGGCCGGATTCGATCAGGTCTTGCAGAATGTCAATTGTGCCATACACCGCGCGGCCCACACGACAGGTCAGGCCGACAATCGTACCCCGGCGGTTGCGAATCGCCGAAATGCGATGCAGGCTGCGCTCTAACCCGGCGCGGTTATCCGCATCAAAATCACCAATATTATGGTCAACCGTGTCAATATCCTGGCGGGTGACTTCGCGCTCCAGCAGCACCACTTCGCCGTCGGTATAACGCGCCGTCGGTACACGCCCCAGGTCTAACACAATTTCGATCAGATTATCGGTGTGCCCCAGTTGCTCCAGGGCGGTATTCAACTCGGCAGGCAGCACCTGCCGCAGTCTATCGAGATCATCCGTTATACGACGTTCCATAAAGGGGACGCTTACTCCTCGGTAAATTTTTCAACAATAGGCTTTGAAGTCGCTGTCGGTGGTTTGATGGGGCTTGGCACAGCCTCCAGGCGCTGAATTAACGGCGCAAACGAAGCCTGCCGCACCCCGGCGGTGATATGCCGCACCATGACAGCCTGCCGTGTCCAGGGTTCAAAACCCAGGTCCACCAGCGCGTCTTCCAGCCAGTCCTGATAGCGCCGCACCGACACATACACCGGGACACGCTCGTGTGACCGGCTGGCCTGTTCAATC
>CAZKIB010000071.1:931-6740 GCA_964552425.1 uncultured Anaerolineaceae bacterium
TAAAGGCCGGCCCGCCCTTCCGACACCGCGATGTAGCCCTCCACACGGTCATTCTTGCGATACACCAGACCATCACAGCCGATAGGCGGGGCCGCCGCCTGCTGTACCAGACGTGGCACAATGTTGGCATACAACAGATGAATACCCTGCGCATCCGCGTCGGTTGCATCCGTCAGATCAACCTTGTCAACCGGCAGGTGTGGCAGTTCACCCGGCGCGTGCTGCCAGATTTCCTGGCGCGCATAGATCGAAAAACCCGCCACCCGCATCGTTTCAAACAAATTCAGGTGTTCATCCACCTCGGCGGTCAGCATATGCGCCCCGCGCCGCCCGGCTTCGGCAGTCATCGCGTCCAGCACATGCAGCCAGGCGCTGTTATCCTGTTCATAGTTCAGGTTCGGGGCGATGTACACAATATGCGCCTGATGCCGGGCCGGACGCACGCGCAGTTGACCCACCACTGTCTGTTTATCCGCCCGCGCCAGCAGGGTGATCAGACTGCGATGCGGCAGCAGGAAACTCGAAATCAGGGACGCGCTGTTAAAATCGACCCCGTTGGTAAAAGCCTGTTCGCTGTCCAGCACCACGCCGGTTTCCATCAGGCGCGTGACCAGCGGAATATCGATCAGTTTGACACCGCGTGTGCCATTTTCGTGATGGCTCATAACACACCTCCGTCTGCCGCAGACAGCCAGGAATCGTTGAAGACGCAAGACCACATCCGGGTTGCGATCTGACGGGATTGAGCTGTCAGGTCGGGTGGGAAATATGGCGAAAGGTGAAAGTGAAGTCGTCTCATTACCTGCTATTGTAACATTAGAAGTTGGACCTTGACAAGAATTTTAACGGATGTTAACGCAACACAAACATACCAGATGGCCTGTTTTCCCTCTGGAACATCTTGGCAGGTCTTCTGCCAACTGGCAACCCCGTAAATTGCGGGGTTAACTATTGATTAAGGTCAGGGGATTTGCTATATTTGAAATATTGGCTCTGTAGCTCAATGGTAGAGCAGTTGACTCTTAATCAATTGGTTGAAGGTTCGAGTCCTTCCAGAGTCATTTCCCTCAAGGTGATGATGACACATCCAAACAGTTTCATCGATGGTCTGCTGTTGGCGCTGGCCGTTTCAGGCTGCGCAGCCGCCCCACCGACCTCAGAGCAATTACGCCACGACGCGAACCGGCGTGCCCACCTGCGCCCAGTTGAAAAACCAGGCGGATTCATCCACCGGTAAATTCACACACCCGTGACTCATCTGGCGGCCAAAGGCATTGTGCCAGTATGTGCCATGAATGGCATAGCCCTGATAAAAGTACATGGTGTTGGGAACCTGCGGCAGAAAATAATCCGGCCCGCTCATATCATCGGCGGCATATTTCACGTAGATACTGTAATCCCCTAACACGGTGGGTGTTTTGGGCAGCCCCGTCGAAGCGAGATGCGAACGGATCAGTTCGCCATTTTCGAAGGCATAAATGCGCTGTTTGCTGACCGAAACTACAATCGCTTTGCCGACATTTGTCGATGGCGGGGGCGCTTCGGCAGCGCTCGGCACATATTCCCCGCTCGCCGGGATCAGCAGTTCCTGTCCGACGTACAGCAAATCCGGGTCGGTGATTTCGTTCAGACTCACCAGCTCGTCAATCGACACGTTGTACTGCTTGGAAATCAGGCCCAGTTCCTGCCCCGGTTCCACCACATGGGTCACCGATACGCCGGTGTAATTTTCGGCGGTCAGTTCCAGCGGTTCCACATCAATCATCACCAGGTCCAGCACGCCATCAGCCAGTTCCCCCGCCGGGTTGGACCGCAGGCGATCCAGCACCACCGGAATGTCCATCAGGCGGCCCGCTGCTTCCGTCGTGGGTTCGATATTAAACTGGTCGCTGAGGGCGATTAGCGCGCTCTGGGCCTGCATCAGATCAACGTTGTAAACCGGCGCGATTTCGGTTCCTGGCTGCGCGGCCTGCGCCTGCTCCAGTGTCGTCTCATAATCCACGCTGATTCCCAGATCGCTGAAGCTCACCGGCTGCGTGCGCGCGCCATCGGCAATCGTGACCGCTGCGCCCTGAAAAGCCGCTTGCAGCGCCGCCTGCGCTTCGGTGATGCTTTCCCCACCCACCGGGATGCTGGCAACCGTCACACTGGCCGGGATACGGCTGCTGTTCAGGTAGATCACCAGCAAACCCAGCAGGGCGCAGGTCGTCATCCCCACCACCGCAGCCGCGAATCCACCCAGCACGGCATAGGGCAGCCAGCGGCGGGCTTTACGCGCCGGCTGCTGCGCTGCGGGGTTTGGCTGTTGCCGGGGAATCGGCTGGCGTTGTAGCTGGGTTTGCGCCTGCATGATGACTTTAACCTGATAAACAACGGAACGGATGAGGGTTTCAGTGTAGGGGATTTTTGTGTCAGACGATCAATGCGCGCCGGGCCTGCGCCCTACGCTTAACCACCGCTGCGGTTTGAAAATTCTTATCCAGCCTATCAGCGTCTCAGCCAGTCAGCCTTTCAGCAAAATCCTGATTTCGTGAGAACACCTGTTGCTCTCGTGATCCGCCCGACGGCAATACAGGCCGGTGAGTTGTTCCCGAAAACAAAACCGGGCTGGAGCGTGTCGCCCCAACCCGGCTGAGAGGTTACGAATTTTCGCTGCGGCGTTGGCCCTGCCAGCGGTTGCGAGACCGGCGGCGCGGCCCGCCCGAACGCGGCGAGTCCGAGCCATTCCCGCTGCCGCGATTTTGAGCGGCCTGCGGGGCACGCTGCCCTCCGCCGTTGGAATTGGAACGCTGGCCGTTCCCATTCCGATTAGAAGCGGGTGCGCTGGCCGGTACAGCCAAGCTGGCCCCGGCTGACACATACGGGTGATCCGTCACCTGCGGAACACGCAGGCGAATCAGTTTTTCAATGTCTTGCAGGTACTTGCGTTCTTCGCCATCGCAGAATGAATACGCGATCCCTGCCGCGCCCGCCCGCGCCGTGCGTCCGATGCGATGTACGTAACTCTCCGGCTCGTTGGGCAGGTCGTAATTAATCACATGGGTGACATCATCCACGTCCAGCCCGCGCGCGGCGATGTCGGTAGCCACCAGCACGCGAATTTTGCCGGACTTGAAGTTCGCCAGCGCCTTTTCGCGCGCACTCTGCGACTTGTTGCCGTGAATAGCTTCGGCCTGAATGCGCGCCCGGTCAAGCTGTTCGACCAGTTTGTTCGCGCCGTGTTTCGTGCGGGTGAAGACCAGCGCCCGGCGGATCGCCTGATCCCCCAGCAGGTGCTCCAGCAGAGCGCGCTTGTCCTTTTTCTCCACGAAAAACACCGACTGCTGAATTTTCTCAACCGTCGTAGCCTGTGGGGTCACTTCCACATACACCGGCTCGGTCAGCATTCGCCCGGCCAGTTCCTGAATGGCTTCCGGCATCGTCGCCGAGAACAGCAGATTCTGGCGGCGCGCCGGCAGCGCATTGATGATGCGGCGCACGTCATAAAGCCCATATCCAGCATCCGGTCAGCTTCATCCAGCACAAAAATTTCAATCGTGTTCAGGCGAATGACGCCCTGATTCATCAGGTCCAGCAGGCGGCCCGGCGTGGCGACCAGAATATCCGGGTTTTGCCGCACAGCCTGCACCTGCGGCTGCTGGCCCACACCGCCAAAAATGACGATGTGCTTCAGCCCGATATGGCGGCCATAAGTGGCGAAACTATCGCCAATCTGGGTTGCCAGTTCACGGGTTGGGGACAGCACCAGCACGCGAATGCCGCGTTTCTGGGCCTGGGGTTGAGACGCAAGCCGCTGCAAAATGGGCAGCGCGAACGCCGCCGTTTTGCCGGTGCCGGTCTGCGCGCACCCGATCAGGTCTCTGCCAGCGAGTACGTGCGGGATTGCCTGCGCCTGAATTGGCGTTGGCTCAGTGTAGCCTTCCGCGCGTAGATTACGCAGCAAAGGCTCGATCAGTTTTAGATCCTGAAATTGCATGGAACCTCAATAGGGTTTCTGAATGCTGTGTGCATTCCGTTTGGTCGATAAGTTGAGCGTGACAGGGGATTTAATCGATAAACAATTCAATACACACATCATGCTCAGGGGTGTTCTGCTGCATTATAGCACACATTTTGTGAAAGGAAGGGTTGACAGAAATTTCCCGCACATTTCTTATACACGACAACTATCTTGACAGCGCGGGCAATTTCGACTACTGTTTCAATGAATGCACGTGGAGGTGCACCACACAATGTCAGTCTCCTCAAACCCTCAATAAGACCGTATCGGGTCGGCGCGATGTTTCTGCGCTGACACTTCTCCTGGTCTTGTCAAAGTCAAAAATTGATTGGCTGTAACAGCCGATCCGCGCCGCTGCTTTGGCGGTGTGCCATGTGCATGATGAGGGGTTTGCTATATGTTTTCAACTGAACACGGGCAGCGCCGGCTGAGTGCCTATGCTGTCTATCTGATTGTGCGGGGCGGCATCGCGCTGTTTTTCGCGCTGGTGTTCACCGTCAATATGATCTACTTCGTGACCACCCTGAAGCTGGACCCGCTCCAACTGGTGCTGGTCGGCACGGTGATGGAAGCGACGGTCTTCCTGTTCGAGGTTCCCACCGGCGTGGTGGCCGATGTCTACAGCCGCCGCCTGTCGGTCATCATCGGGGTGTTTCTGCTGGGTTTTTCGTTCCTGATTGTGGGCGCTATCCCCACCTACGCCGCTGTGCTGATCGGCCAGATCGTGTGGGGCATCGGCTACACCTTCACCAGCGGGGCCACCGAAGCCTGGATCGCCGACGAACTTGGCGAAGAACGGGCCGGGCCAGTCTTCATGCGCGCTTCGCAGGTCGGTTCCATTGGCTCGATCATCGGGACGATTGGCGCAGTGGCGCTGGCCGCGCTGACACAGCTCAGTGTGCCCATTCTGCTGGGCGGGGTCATGCTGATTGCGCTGGGCGCATTCCTTGTTGTGCTGATGCCGGAAACGGGCTTTCACCGCGCCAGCGAGGATGACCGCCGTTCGTGGTCCGGTCTGTTCGGGACATTCCGGGCCGGGGTGCGGCTGGTGCGTATCAAACCGGCGCTGATCGCCATTCTCCTGCTTGGCGTGGTGTACGGGGTCGCCAGCGAAGGCTATGACCGCCTGTGGCATAAACATGTCATCGAAACCATCACCCTGCCGGGGCCGTTTGAACCCGTCGTATGGCTGGGGGCGCTGGGCATCATTGGCACAGGCATTAGTCTGGTGACGAAGGAGTTCGTGCGGCGGCGGGTCGATTTCCACCACCCGACATCCGTTGCGCGGGCAGCTATGATCCTCAACCTGCTGATCGCCGGGGGCATTCTGGTGCTGGCCCTGACCAACCATCTGGTCGTGGCGGCAGCCGCCCTGTGGGTCATCGGCCCGCTGCGTTCCACCAGCGACCCGGTGTTCACCGCCTGGATCAACCAGAACCTTGACCCGAAGGTGCGCGCCACCGTGCTGTCGATGAGCGGTCAGGTGGACGCGCTTGGACAGGTCGTGGGTGGGCCAGCCGTTGGACTGATTGGTAATCTGGTATCCGTGCGGGCTGCGCTGGCCGTCAGCGCCATCATCTGGTCGGCGGCGACCCCGTTATACCGGCGTTCCCTGCGCCAGCCTGTCGCGGCGGTGACTGAACCTGTCGTCGGGGATTGATCTACAAAAGATGCGGGGGCACGGTAAGCTGCCGTGTCCCTCCATAATCTATGAGGTCGGCAGACTGAACAGGAAACGGCCGCCCGGATTATTCGCGGTGCTGGCTTCCGCCCAGATGCTGCCGCGATGCAGTTCGATGATACTGCGCG
>CAZKIB010000071.1:6750-8841 GCA_964552425.1 uncultured Anaerolineaceae bacterium
AGCCCCAGCCCCGTGCCTTCGATCTGGTGCTTGCGTGCCCATTCCGTGCGGAAAAAGGGCGCGAAAATCTGGTGCAGATCATCTTTGGCGATGCCGGGGCCTTGATCCTGCACGCATACGATCACACACGGCAGGTTCAGATCAGCCGGCGCGCTGGCGGGCAGGTCCTTCCGGTTTGTGACATGCTGCGTGCCGACACGAATCGTGCTGCCTTCCGGCGCAAACTTGGCCGCGTTGCTGAGCAAATTCGTCAGCACCTGAATAATGCGGTCCACATCCATCGTCACCGGCGGCAGTTCGTCGTCCAGTTCCATAATGACGGACTGCTGCCGTTTTTTGTATTGAAACTCAAGCTGCGCGGCCACGTTGATAATCGCGTCGGGCAGGTGAGCCGGGCGCAGGTGCAGTTTTAGTTCCCCGGCATCGGCGCGCGTCAGTTCGATCATATCGGTAAACACGGTGCGCAGGTGGCGGGCGCTGCTCAGGATAATTTCGGTATATTCACGGGCCAGCGGCGGCAGTTCGTCACCAGCGGCTTCGAGAATAAATTCGGCGAAACCATGAATCGAAGTCAGCGGCGTGCGCAGTTCGTGCGAGATGCGCGATAAAAAGGCCGAACGCACCCGCACGGCGGTTCGCTCGGCGGTTACATCATGGAAGATGTAGATGCGCCCCAGCACCCGCGCACCCTGGTACACCGGCGCGCTGTACCACTCAATATCCAGCGGTTTGCCCTCGCTGTGAATCATGTGAAATTCCGCGCGCTGTGTGGAAGGGTCCCGCACCGCGATACTCGACCAGGTGCGCCGCAAATCCTGACGAACGCCTTCGGAAATCTGCATACGCTCCAGCAGTTGAGGCAGCAGCAGGCCCTGTGCCATCGTTTCTGGCAGGCCGAACATATTGGTGAATAACTTATTGACCGTCAGCACCCGCGCCCCGGCGGCATCCGGCAGCACCATCACCACCCCGTCCGTCACCGCGTCCAGCAGCGCTGCCCGGCCCTGCTGCACCAGGTCATGCTGCTGCTGCAAGATCTGCGCCATCGCGCTGATGCCCAGAAATTCGCTGACAGTCTGGTAATTCTTGAGTTCCTGTGGGGTAAACTGGTGCGGCCTGTCCGCGCCGATCAGCAGCACACCGATCTTGCGCTGTCCGGCGTGCAGCGGCAGCAGCGTCAGTGCGCGGATGCGTTCCGCCCGGATAATCGAGCGCACAAACGGGTCCAGCCGCGCCGTAAAATCGGCCAGGTCGCGGGTGAACACCAGCGTCTCATGCGCATCCAGCCGTTGCAGATATTCCGGGTAATCCTTGAGGTAAATTTTTGTCCCCAGGGCTATGCCGCTGCCCCGCCGCCGTGACCATGACCCGGACATTTCCAGATAATCAAACGGGCCGTTGGGCCGGTCTTCGCTCATCGGGCCATACAGCAGAATGGCGCAGCTTGTCACGTGGGCATCAAACAAACGCTCGCGCAGCACGTCAATAATCTGCTGTGAGGAGGGGTTATCGACAATCGTCTGCGCAGTCAGCAGAATTAACTGCGAAATAATGATGTTCTGCGCCAGCGCGTCGTAGAGGTACAGGTTCTCCAGCACGATGCGCACCATGCTGACCATCTCGACCAGCCGGTGCATGTCGTCCGGCGTGAATTGATCGGGTCTGTTTGAGAATAACGCCAGCGCGCCGATCTGAATATCCTGCACGCGCATCGGGAAAACAAGCGCGGATTCGTATCCGGTGTCCATCAGGTCCGCAGCGTTCAGAATCTGCGGCTGATGATGCGGCTCCGTCAGGATGCGCCCCAGACGGCGCTGCATGTTCGAGCGCACGTGCGGCGGCAGATCGCCCGGATAATCCACCAGCCGGTCAATCTGGCCGGCTTCGGCCCGGTAGCCGCACACGCAGATGTGGTCGGCTGGAATTTCCGTAATAATGAGCTTAACGATGTAACGTAAGGTCTCTGTCGGGCTGGGTTGGCGGGTCGCAAACGACACAGAACTTGGTGACACCATTCGCCTATTCTTCGATCTCGTCCTCGTCGATGTCACCTTCTGGTGACTGCGCTTCCTGAGGCCGGATCGTAAACAT
>CAZKIB010000071.1:8864-13927 GCA_964552425.1 uncultured Anaerolineaceae bacterium
TATAATGCGGATGATGCGAATCCGATTCCAGTTTGCGGCGCAGGCGGTGCATATGCACCCGCAGCGTATCTTCGCCCACGTCTTCTGACGGCCACACCCGCGCGATCAGCAGCCGGTTTTCAACCACGCGCCCGGCGTTGCGCAGCAGCACATGCAGCAGAATCGATTCAGTGGGGGTCAGGCTCCAGTGTTTGCCGCTCACCGTAATGCGGTTGTGCGCAAAGTCGATATTCAGATGATCGTCCACCCGGATCACCGGCTGGCTGGCGTAATCCAGGCTGGGCATCCGTGAAAGCACGGTCTGCACGCGCGCTTCCAGTTCACGCAGGTCGAACGGTTTAACAATAAAATCGTCGGCGTAACGCTTCAGGCCCTGCACAATCGTATCGGTATCGCTGGTCGATGTGACGAAAATAATCGGCACGTCCCCCATCGACTTGAGTTTATTGCTTAATTCAAACCCGTGCATGGTCGGCAAAGCCAGGTCGATCAAAGCAATATGCGGCAGACCCTCTTGCCTGACGTACTTCAGTGCATCCGGGCCATCGAGGAAAGGCGCGATGTCATAGCCATGTGCGGACAGATAATCGCTGATGAGTTTACTGATGTTGACGTCATCCTCAACCACCAGGACTTTCGTTTTGTTCATCTACCGCTTTCTCCCGTTAACAATGCCAGCGACATTGTAATGATGATACACCAAGTGTAACATTAAGTCCAACATTTCATTACATGTCTGTTAGATTAATTTTCACGAACTTGGTAAGCACCCTGAAGCGGCGGTGACACTGGCGGGTGGCTCCCCCTGTGGACTATACTGGTCGCAGACAGAAGACCCTATGGAGTGATCGTTGGCCTCAGCGACTCAGATTATTCAGCGGCGGCGGCGGCGTGAAGAACGGCAGCGGGCCAGGCAGTCCCGCACCCGGTTCTGGATGGGCGCGTTTCTGGCGCTGTCCCTCATATTTGTCGTCCTGCCGGGCACAGCGCTGGCGGGTGGGGCCGTGCTGCTCTACACCCAGGCTGTCCGCGCTTTGCCGGAACCGCTGGATACCATTTATCTCGACCCGATTGTCGGGCCGACCCAGTTGTATGACCGCACCGGCCAGACCCTGTTGTTTTCCGTGCACGACCCGCTGGGGGACGAGCGGGCCTGGCTGCCGCTCAGTTCGCTGCCGTCCTATGTCACCGAGGCCACCCTGCTCATTGAAGACGCCGACTTTCTCACCCGCCCGCGTTCCGGCACACTGCCGGCCCTGGTAAAATTGTGGCAGAACATGCTCAACGGCCCCCTGCCGATGGAACCCACCCTGACCGGACGGCTGGTGCGCGGCGCGATCCTGTCCTCTGGCGAATTCGCCAGCGCCGCAGATCGTGAACGTGAAATCGCCATGGTTGCCGAGATCAACCGGCGCTACACGCCCGAAGCGATTCTGGAATGGCATCTCAACACCAATTTTTACGGCAATGAAGCCTATGGCATCGAAGCGGCGGCGCAGGTTTACCTGGGGAAAAGCGCGGCGCAGCTCACGCTGGATGAAGCCGCGCTGCTGGCGGCGGTCCCTTTAGCCCCGCAGTATAACCCGATTGACAATGAAGTCGCGGCGCGCGGCCGGCAGGATGATGTGCTGCGCGCACTGTTGCAGGCCGAAAAAATCACCAGCGAACAATACGACTTTGCTGTGACTACCCAGACTCCCATTCTCCAGGCCGGGGGCCAACTGCCCGAAGTCGCGCCCAATTTTTCACTCTTTGCGCGCCAGCAGGCCAAAGATATTCTCGACAATTTAGGGCTGGATGGGGCGCGGCTGGTCTCGCGCGGTGGGCTGAACATCATCACCACGCTCGACCTGGACCTGTATTATCAGTCCGAATGTGTGCTGCGCGCCCACTTGAACCGGCTGTCCGGCGATGCCAGCCCGGCGCAGACCCTCGACGGGCGTAACTGTGACAGCGCGGTTTATCTGCCACCGCTGAACGCTGTCGCGCTCCAAACGCCGCCTGACAGCGGGGCGCTGGCGATTCTGGATGTGCAGACCGGTGAGATTCGCAGCATGGTTGGCCCGGTCACAGAGACGATCTACCAGCCCGCCCTCACCTTGCAGCCCTTTGTTTATTTCGAGGGTTTCCGCACTGGTGAGACCCCGGCGGATATGGTGCTGGATATTCCCCGTCCGCTGCCCGGCGCGGTGGAAGGGCTGATCTACACGCCCACCAACCCCGACGGCCAGTTTCGCGGGCCGGTCAACCTGCGCGATGCCATGAGCGCGTGGCTGCTGCCCCCGGCGGTGCAGATCGCCAATGAAAAACGGCTGGATAATATTCCGGGCGCACCTGCTGGGCCTCAACTGCCTGGACGCCAACGCGCGCTATGACTTATCGCTGCTGGAACGCGGCGGCCAGGTGGCGGTGCTGGATATAGCCTATGCCTATTCCGTGCTGGCCTCGCTCGGCGATATGCGCGGCATACAGGTCGAACCCATTGGACGCGGCTATCGTCAGCGTGACCCGGTAGCCGTGCTGCGCATTGAAGATGCCAGCGGTCAGATGTTATGGGAATATGCCGGAGATCAGTTCGAGCCGGACTGCGCGGCGGCGACCAACTGCACCGAGCTTTTCCCGGAGGAACTCGGCTATCTGGTCAACGACGTGCTGGCGGACCAGCCCACCCGCGCCCGTGTGCTGGGCCAGAACCGGGTGAATGTCCTGGACATTGGCCGCCCGGCAGCGCTGGTCAACGGCACGTCCAGTGACCGGCGCGACGCCTGGACAGTGGGCTATCTGCCGCAGGTGGTCACGGCGGTTCACCTGGGACGCGGCGACAGCGCCGCCATGACCCTGGATCCGCTCAACAGTGAAGGCTCCGCGCCTGTGTGGCGCGCCCTCACCGAGTATCTGATTAACCGCGACGCGCTGCCGCCCGAAGACTGGCCGCTGCCGGAAAATATCGCCGAACTGGTGGTCTGCGAACGCTCCGGCCTGCTGCCCAACGATGTGTGCCCCACCCGGCGCGAAATTTTTATCCGCAATATTCAACCGGCCCGGCAGGATACCTACTGGCAGGCATTCGACCTTAACAGCCAGACCAACCAACTGGCGACGGTCAATACGCCATCCGGCCTGCGCAGCGAACGGGTCTATTTTATCCCGCCGGACGACGCGCTCGATTGGTGGCAGGCCAATAACCAGCCGCTGCCACCCACCGAGTACGACACGGTCAGCCGGCCCGAACTGCTCGGCGCGGCGACCCTGTTGCAGCCGGCTCCCTTCGCTTATGTCGGCGGGGTGGTGGATGTGCGCGGCAGCCTGGACCCCACCAACATGCAGTTTTACCAGTTGGCTTATGGCGCGGGACTCAACCCGGCGGAATGGATTCAGATCGGCCCGCAGCAAACCGAGTACACACGCGGCGCATCGCTCGGCACGTGGGATACCAGCGGGCTGGACGGCCTCTACAGCCTGCGCCTGACTGTCGTACTGGGTGACAACACCCTGGAAACCGATGTGCGCCAGGTGACAGTGGATAATCAGCCGCCTACTGTGAACCTCACCGCCACACAGCCCATCTACCGCTGGCCCGACGATCAGGTCATCAGCCTGAATGCCGAAGTGGTGGATAACCTCGCCATTGAGCGCGTCGAATTCTACTACAACGGCGAGTTTATCGGCATTGACGAGGAATGGCCCTACAGCATCGAGTGGGACATCACCCGCGCGGGCGTGGAGCGCTTCGGCATCGTGGCGTTTGATGCCGTCGCCAACCAGGCCAATGCCGAAATCACCGTCGAGGTGGTGCGGGCCGGGTCTTAAGCCGCCTGTGCCACATGCTGCCGGAACCAGTGAATGGTGGCGCGGATCGCGTCGGGCAATGGCGTGGCGCGCTGGCCGAAGGTGCGCTCAAACTTGCTCGAATCGACGATAAAGGGCTGCTCGAACTCGTAAAGCATCTCCCAGATTTCGGCGATATTTTTGTCGAACAGGCCCATCACCCGCAGCAGCGGTCTGGGCGCGGCCTGAATTTTCGCCGGCTGGCCCAGTTCAGCGTAAATCATTTCGATAATCTGGCGGGTGGTCATGGCCGGGGCATTCGGGATATGCCAGGTCTGTCCCAGCGCCTCATCGCGCGCGCCGAGTGTCACCAGCGCCCGGCCAATATCGGGAATATAGGTGTAGGTGTGCGGCAGGTTCGGGTTGCCGATCACCTGCGCCGCTTTGCCTTGCAGCCCCCGCCCGATCACCAGTTCGCCCAGCGGGGACTGGTCGGTGGAACGCGGCCCGAAAAAGTCAGACGCCCGGCCTATCGCCACCCGCGCCGTGCTCTTTTCGTGCGCCGCGATCAAATCCCGCGACATCTGCGCCCGCACCTGTCCCTTACGGGTGTGCGGGTTATAGGGCAGGTCTTCGGTAATCAGCCTGCCTTTGGGGTCGCCATACATATAGACATTTTCCATCGCCACCAGTTTCGCCCCCGCTGCGGCGGCCCCGGCCAGTACCCCGGCTTGCAGTTTCGGGAACAACTCAACCCACTGATGATAGGCCGGGTTCAGCGCGTTGTAGACCACGCTGGCTCCCTCGGCGGCTTTGCGCGTGAAGGGGACATCAGCGGCATCCCCCGCCAGCACCGTCACACCAGGTGGCACAGCAGCTTTGCCACTGCGGTTGACCATACGGACCGGTTTACCCTGCGCGACCAGTTCATCCATGATCGCCATGCCCACCGCGCCGGTTCCAAAAATGACGTGTAATTCGCTCATATTTGTTTCCCCTATTTCCTTACAGCGTACTGAAGCGCCCGTCTTGCAGACGAGTCTGACCGTTTTCCAAAAGTTCCTTCAATTTGCCCAGATTTTCAGCGACAGCCTCCCGCATCCGCCCAGCAGCCAGCCCGCCGATGAGCGGGATACCGAGATCAAGCTGCCAGCGGTCAATCAGCCGAGTGCCATTGGGCAGCGCTTCAAGGGTCATGTGGCGCTGAAAAACCGGGCCTGAACCGGGCAGAGTTCTCACTTTGAGGCTGCGGTTCGGCTGGTATTCAACCAGTTGAAAATCCTGGCGGTCATGCT
>CAZKIB010000071.1:13958-16944 GCA_964552425.1 uncultured Anaerolineaceae bacterium
GCCCTCGAAGGGTTGATCGCCGTTGGTCTGCCGGACATCCACCACGTAATAATTCCAGCGGGGGACATTCCCAAAATCAGCCAGAAATCTGAAGACGGTCTCGACAGGACTTTCGATGATGATGTGGTTTTCAAAGGTGGACATACTTTCCTCCTGTCCGCAGGCGCGCCGAACAGACCTGCCCACCGGCCGGGCAGCGCGCCAGAACGAATACGCAAAAGGGCTTTTGGGTTATCGCATGGTTTCGATCAGGGCGCGAACGCGGTGATTAAAAAACGCCGCCGTATCCCCGACCACTGGCTGGATCGCGTTGTAGACTTCCAGCGCGATGAGGCCATGCACCTGTGTCCAGCCCATCACCGCCAGGTACACCGCGCCAATGGATGTGTTGTAGCCGCGCTCCCCGGCAATCCCCTTCAGGGTTTGCTCAACCGATTCAGGCAGGTTCTGCGCTTCAGCCGGCAGTCTGAACTCTCCGGCGGCCAGCCCGTCTGCGATCACGCCAATCGCCACGCCCAGCACCCGCGATGCCGCTGGTGTCGTCAGTTCTGAAGGGGCTTCGTAGCCGGGAATCGGGTTGCCGCTGATGAGCATAAAATCCACCGGGTGGTCGATTGACCACTGGCGATTCGCCTCCAGTATCACCCTGAGCTGCTCCGCGTAGCTGCGATCCAGCACCGTTTCGCGCGCAGTTTCCATCGTGTCCGCCAGCCAGTGGTAATCCTCAAAGATCAGCGCGGTGATGAGATCATCCAGGCTGTTGTAGTAGTAATACAGGGCCGGGGCAGTCAGAGCGAGCTGTTTGGCGATTCCCCGCAGCGACAGCCCCGCGGTCCCCTGTTCCGCCATCAACTGGCGGGCAGCGGATTTGATGTCTTCCAGGGTGGCTTCGCGCAGGGCTTCCTGACGTTTGCGTGGCATTTATTTATATCCGTTCAATTTATTTAACTATGTTTACTTTACAGCGTTTATTAAATAATGTCAAGCGCTGCAATTGTCAGGGAATTGTCAATATCACGAGGTACAAATGAATTCAGTGAATCACGAAATTGCAAAATTCATCCATTCGCACGCCAGATGTTCAAACATCTGGCTGCCAAAGTTCAAGTCCACTCAAGTGGACTCAAGGCGCGTCCGAGGTTCGCGAGTCGGTTTTAACGGATTTGTTTTAGGTTAGCCGCACGGTTTTAACCTGCGGCGCGGAAAACTGTGTTTCACTGAAA
Organism: uncultured Anaerolineaceae bacterium; assembly: GCA_964552425.1. Lineage (GTDB taxonomy): Bacteria > Chloroflexota > Anaerolineae > Aggregatilineales > Phototrophicaceae. The sequence goes on from CAZKIB010000071.1 coordinate 15,182, forward strand.
TGGTGTTCAGGCGAGAAAAGGTCGTGGCTTACTTTGAGAAAACGTTGGGGTCCAGCGCGTCCCGCAGGGCATCGCCCACCAGGTTCAGCGCCAGCACAACCAGCGTGATGGTGATGCCGGGGAAAAACGAAATCCACCAGGCGTTGCGCAGATAACTGCGACCATCCGCCAGCATTGCGCCCCATTCCGGCGTCGGCGGACGCACCCCCAGGCCCAGAAAGCTCAGACTCGCGCCGGTGATAATCGCGCCCGAAACGCCAAGCGTCGTTACCACAATCAGCGGTCCCATGACACCCGGCAGAATGTGCTGGAACACAATGCGGAACGGGCCAGCGCCCATACTGCGGGCGACATATTCCATTTCGCGGATGGACAGCGTGACGCCGCGTGCCAGTCGCGCATACGTGGGCAGCGAGAAAAAGGCAATCGCCAGAATCACATTAATCAGACTCGACCCAAGCAGACCCACCAGCCAGATAATCAGAATCAGGCCGGGGAAAGCCAGAATCACATCCATCACCCGCATGATGATATTATCGGTACGTCCGCCAAAATACCCGGCGATCAGGCCCAGTGGCACACTGACAATGGTCGAGAGGAAAATGGAAAAAAAGCCCACTTGCAGCGAAATCTGCCCGCCGTACAGCACCCGGCTGAGGACATCGCGCCCCAGTGAATCGGTCCCCATCGGATGCGCCAGTGAGGGACCTGTCAGCCTGACCTCCGCATCCCGCGCCAGCGGATCATACGGGGTCAGATTGGGCGCGAAAACCCCCGCCAGAATCATCAGCGCGATTCCGATCAGGCTGGCAACGGCAAAACGATTATGCGTAAACGCCCGCACAGAGCGTGACAGCAGCCCATCGTGGCGAACCTCTATTTCCGTGACCGCAGTGGTTGACCTGGAAGGGAGGGATTCTGCTTTTTCGGCCATCGCGCACCTCGCTTATTTGTACCGGATACGGGGGTCCACATACACGTAAATCACGTCCACGACCAGGTTGACAAACACAAAACCGCTTGCCACCAGCAGCACCGTCCCCTGAATCATCGGGTAATCGCGGTTGTGGATAGCCTCAATCGCCAGCCGTCCCACACCCGGCAGGCCGAAGATATTCTCCGTAATCACCGCCCCGCCCAGCAGGCCGCCCACTGAAAGCCCAACCACCGTGATGATCGGGATCAGGGTATTTTTGAGCGCGTGGCGCAGCACCACCCAGCGGTCCCGCAGCCCTTTGGCGCGTGCCGTCTGGACATAAGCCGTTCCCAGCACTTCGATCATGCTGGAGCGCGTCAGCCGGGCGATCAGCGCTGCCTGACCAATTCCCAGCGTAACTACCGGCATGACAAAATGCTGCCATGTCCCGACCCCCTGTACCGGCAGCCAGCGCAGCGCCACCGCGAAAATGAGCATCAGCATCAGCCCAAGCCAGAACGTCGGTATCGAGTAGAAAAAGACGACGAATACGATGCTGATATGATCCAGCCATGTGCCGCGTTTTACGGCGGTCAGAATGCCTACGATGATCCCAAGCACCGTGCCCACCAGCACACTGAGAAAGGTCAGCGCAATCGTAAATGGAAAGGCTTTGGCGATCACCCCGACCACCGGCTCGCGGAATTTGACCGAGCGCCCCAGATCACCCTGAAGCGCATTGACCAGAAAGATCACATATTGCTCTGGCACAGAGCGATCCAGACCGAGGTTCTTGCGAATCTGTTCGATCAGTTCCGGCGTAGCCCGGTCCCCCGCCAGAATTTGC
>CAZKIB010000071.1:16973-19577 GCA_964552425.1 uncultured Anaerolineaceae bacterium
CAGGCCGCGCCACCCGCAGCATCACGAACACAATGGTGGCAATTGCCAGAATCAGCGGAATCGCGATGGCTGTGCGCCGGAGAATGTATTTGCCCATTGGCTGTCATCCTGAGACTCGCTGGACGAATGAACCACGTGGAGAAATTTCCTGACTGCGCGAGATTTCCCAATTCTACCCTAAACCTCACCCCAACCCCTCTCCATTGGATGGAGAGGGGAGTCGAGCGAAGCGAGGCGGGGTGAAGTAAACCGAATTCCTCGATGTGTTTATCTACTGAGCCGAAAATACGAAACTAAACTTTAGGGTAGTTTCACCATTATAGACAGGGGGTTTCAACCCCTTGCAACGGGCTAAAGCCGCGTTGTCTATCCCAAAACCGAAGTTTAGCAAGTTAAGATCGCCTCAGTAAACACGCTCTCAGCGCCAGGCACTCAGCGCGATGCTAGACCTCGAAATAGGCGTTCCAGTACAGGAAGCTCAGGTCCGGGTTGATCTTCCAACCCTGCAATTCGTTGCGGACACCGGCCAGATAGGGCGGCACGCACATGAAAATCCAGGGCGATTCGTTAATGATGTACTGGCTCAGTTCGGTGATCGTCTGGTAGCGGGTTTCCTGATTCAGGTCCGTATCCGCTTTGATAAGCAGCGCGGTCAGCTCGTCGGTGGAGAACCAGGCGCGGTTGCTGCCGCCTTTGCGATCCGGGTCAAAGAAGTAGGTCAGAATGCTGGGGTCCTGATAGCCATACTGGAACAGGAACAGATCGTGCGTGCCGGTGGTGGTCAGGTCGACCAGCGCGCTGAATTCCAGCAGTTCGATCTCAACGGTCAGGCCCACATCGCGCCACTGCCCTTCGATGACTTCAGCCTGCCGCCGGTATTCATCGGAACTGACGGTGCTGAGGCGCACGGTCCAGGGATTGCCTTCGGGGTCCTCGCGCATCCCGTCGCCATCGACATCCACATACCCAAGCGTGTCAAACATCGCCATTGCGGTTTCCGGGTCATAGTGATACGAGCCGGCGTCCAGTTCCGGGTTATGGCCCCAGATGGTGGGCGGCAGCGGCTGGTACAGCGGCAGCGCCAGATCATCCCACGCCAGCGTGACGAATTCTTCCTTGTTGGTGGCATAGGCAAAGGCCCGGCGCAGTTCTGCATTGTCCCAGGGCGCTTTCGACGTGTTGAAGCCGACATAGCGAATCTGGTCAAGCTGGGCCTTGTGAACAGTGATGTCCGGGTTGGCTTCCACATCCGCCAGGTTCTGGGTGGGAATGCCCGCAAAGGTGACTTCGCCCGTTTCCAGCGCGGAAAGAATGGTCTGATCTTCGCCGATGAACAGGATTTGCAGTTCGTCCAGATAGACCGGGCCGGGGTGTTCATACAGTTCTGGCGGCGCCCAGGTGAAATCCGGGTTTTTCTCGAACAGCGCGTAGTTGTCTGTGTTCAGTTCTTTCAGTTTGAACGGCCCCGCGCCCACCGGGTTTGTGCCGAAGTTATCCACGCCCAGTTCTTCATAGGCGGTGGGGGACACAATTTCCAGACCCGACAGCGTGAAGAACAGCGGCGCATAGGATGAAGCCAGGTGCATGGTAAAGCTGTATTCGTCCAGCACTTCGACTTCTTCCAGCAGGCCGATCAGGTCCGCGCCCTGCGACGCGCCGGTTTCGGGGTTGGCATATTTTTCAAGGTTCCACTTAATGGCTTCGGCGTTGACCGGTGTGCCATCGGTAAAAGTGGCAAAGTCGATCAGGTTAATGGTCAGCGTGGTGCCATCCTCGCCGATTTCCCAGGTATCCGCCAGAAACCCGATATATTCCAGGTTTTCATCACGCGAGAACAGGGTGGGGAACAGCGCATAATGCGGCCAACTGTGCCACGAAGTCACGAACGGATCAAGCGAGGTATTGGAGTTGGCATCGGCCACCACCAGACGCCCCCCACGCCCGTCGCCGTCGCTGTCCTGCGCAGAAACCCCCAGTGTCACCGAAAGCAGTGTGATGAGCAGCAGCGCCATCACGATACCTGAAGCTTTCCTGAATGAAAACATAGCCCTTCCTTTCGTAACGATCTTATCGAAGCAATTGCGATTGACACCTAACTGTCATCTCCTGCGATCCTGCCTCCTTCCGGCTGGCTTGCCTGCGGCCTAGTTCAGAACGCCGCCGTAATGCGCAAATACCAGACGCCCGATCTTGCCCATGGCTGTTTCGACTTCAAAAATGCGCTGGCGTTCGGCTTCGGGCTGCTTCCAGACCGCCCGGTCATCCCACCAGGTAAACAACGTGACCGCCACATGGTTGTCATCACTGATGCGCATCACACCACTGTCATTGCGCACGCCGCCAATCGTGCCCGTTTTGTGGGCGAACTGGACACTATGCGGCAGAAAACGCGGCAGGCGGTCATTAAACTGCTGCTTGAGCAGGATGCCGATGAGTTCATCTTTCAGGTCGCCGTCCACGATCTGCCCCTGAAACAGCATGACGACCAGCTTCGTCATCGCCAGCGCCGTGCTGACATTGTTATCCGGCCCGATGCTGAAGGCTGCGCCATCGCGCACGATGTCGTTCTCCGCCGACCATGCCCGGATTTCTTCCAGCGGCAGG
>CAZKIB010000071.1:19601-24717 GCA_964552425.1 uncultured Anaerolineaceae bacterium
AAACAGCGTCCTGAGAAGCTGCTTGCAGTTCATCTTGAAGTAAATATCGGTCAGGCCGAGTTCGTGCATATACCCCTCGATTACCTGCGGCCCGCCCAGAAGCTCCACCGTCATATCGGTGGCCGTATTGTCGCTGATGATTATCATGAGCGTCAGCAGGTCGCGCACAGTGGGGTTCACCCCGGCCTCAAAATACGGGAGGATGCCGCTGCCGGCGCTCTTGTCTTCATCCTTGAGGACTAAACGGTCATCCAGGCGGATTTTTCCGGCCTTCAACTGCATTCCGGCAGTCGCCAGAATCGGGATTTTGAACACGCTCGCCATCGGGAAGGACTGGCTGCCGTTTACGTCAATCTGTTCGCCGGATTCAATGTGCCAGATGGACACCCCGGCGTGAATGCTACTTTCATCAATAACGGCCTGAACAGCGCTTTGAAGAGTCATGAAACGGCCTCATGGTGTGTGTACGGATAATTAGCCAGCCAGCGCGCTTTGGCTTCGGCCAGCCGGTCACGCTGTACTTCCACGCCGATGCCCGGCCCATCGGGTACGGCCAGGGTGCTGTTCGCGCCCAGCACGAAGGGCGGTTCGGTGATGTCCGGGTTGTAGTAACGGTCTGTCGCGGAAATATCGCAGGGCAGGGTGACACCCGGCAGCGACGCGAAGGCTGTATTCGCGGCGCGTCCCACCCCGGTTTCCAGCATCCCGCCGATCCACAGCGGCGTGCCGGTTTCCACGCATACGTTATAGACTTTCAGACTCTCGGTATAACCACCTACCCGGCAGGGCTTCAGGTTGAGAATGCGGCACGCGCCGATTTCCAGCGCCAGCCGGAGATCATTGGCGCTTTTGATACTTTCATCCAGGCAGATAGGCGTGGTCATGCGCGGCTGCAATTTGCTGTGTTCGTAGATGTCGTCATAGGCCAGCGGCTGCTCGACCATCAGCAGGTTAAATTCGTCCAGTTCCATCAGATGATCGGCGTCGGCCAGCGTGTAATCGCTGTTGGCGTCCAGCATCAGGGTAATGTCCGGCAGCGCTTCCCGAATCCCGCGTGCCAGTTCGACATCCCACCCGCGTTTGATTTTGAGTTTGATGCGCTGGTAGCCCTGATTCATCCGTTTCTGGATAATCGCCACCGTATCGGCGACGGTGGGCTGAATGCCAATGCTCACGCCGACCACCGCGACATTGCGCGAGGCATGACCTTCCGGCAGATAGGCCGCGAAGCAGTCCGCCAGCCGCATCTCATTGGCGCGGGCGAAGGCATCCCATACCGCCGCTTCGACGCTGAACTTGGCGAAATTATGGCCGCGAATGGCCTTGAGCATTTTCGGCACATTCAGCGGGCTTTGAATGGTCTGGCCGACCAGCGCGGGGATAGCGCAGCCTTCCAGAATGTGCGTGCTGGTGATGACTGTCTCGCTGCCATAACCCGGCCACACCTCAATGGGCGCTTCGCCCCAGCCCACAATCCCGCTGTCTGTCACCAGTTCGACCAGAACGGCGGTTTTGTCCGGTGTCACGCCAAAACTGGTGCGCAGCGGCTCAACATAGGGCAGCGACACCACATGAAGCTGAATGTCCTTGATCGTAATCGGTTTCAAAAGAGCCATCCTTCTGTGCGTCTACTGCCGCGCGAACACGATTTCATCCACAGCGGGTTCCAGTTGGATGGCCGCTGCGCGGATATTGCCATGTAAATCCAGCCGGAATGCCAGCGGCATGGGCGGATGGGTATCGCCCAGATCATGTTCGGTTTCAAATACGTCGTAATGGAAATGAACCAGCCGCAGCACGGTGCTGTTGTAGACCGCCTGCAAACCCTCACCATTTTTCGTGACGGTCAGCGTCCCGTAACCCGGATGCGTGTAATCACCCACATAAGCACCCGGCGGGTGAGACAGCGCGGTATCCGCTTTGCGCGCAGCCCGCAGTTTAGCGGTGTCTTCCGTGACCTGCGCCCTGGCTTTGTCCTCAATTTCTTTCAGCCGGGTGCGCCAGTCAATCGGTTCCAGACCAAGCAGGCAGTCATAAATATACATGGCGACGCTGTGGGACAGGGCATCGCCGCCGTTATTGAACACGATGACACCGAGGTTTTCCTGGGGCATGAACGAGACATCAGTGATGAAACCGTCGATGCCCCCAGTATGCCGGACGCGCACGCGCCCCCGGTAGAGCTGCTGTGCCCAACCCAACCCATAGGTGTTATGTTGAATTTCGACAAAGCTGGTGTTGGGCTGCGGCGGCATCCCGACATGCGGCTGGTGCATCTGGCGCAGTTGGTCTTCCGCCACAAACGCGCGCCCCGCATATTGCCCCCCCTGCATGTGCATCCTCAGCCAGGTGGCAGTTTCCGGTAAATTTGAGTGGATCGAACCCGCCGGGCCAATCGCGTCGATATTCCGAAACGGAACCCGTTTGGCCGCGCCGTCCTTGATTTCGTGCGGCTTGGCGGCGTTGGCGGCTTTGTCCGCGTCATTCACCGAAAACAGGCTGTTCTTCATGCCGAGTACATCAAAAATGCGTTCTTGCGTGAAGGCTTCCCACGTCTGCCCGCTGATGGCTTCGATCAGACAGCCGGCAGCCATGTACATCAGGTTCTGATACTGGTACACATAGCGGAAAGCCGCGCTTGGCTGAAGGTATTGCAGCCCGGCGAACAACTCCCAGCGCGAACGGGTGGAGCCGTACCACATCGCGTCGTGGCGCGGCAGGCCGGAACGATGGCACACCAGATCACGCGCGGTCATCTGTTCGGTGGCGAACGCATCATACAGCCGGAACTGCGGCATATAGTGGCGCACCGGCTTGTCCCAGTCCAGCAGGCCATCCTCGACCAACAGCGCCAGCCCCATCGCCGTGAACGCTTTGGTGCAGGAGCCAATGGCGAACAGCGTTTCCGGCGTCACAGGCTGGTTATGGTCGAGGTCGCGCGTGCCATAACCGGCCTGATGGATGATCTCGCCATCATGAATTACAGCGGCGGCCAGGCCTGGCACGTGCCACTTGTCCATCTCACCGGCGATATACTCGTCCAGCCCGCTCAATCGGGCGCTTAAGTCAGACATTCAGGCTTCCATCCTTTGCAAGACATACCAGCAGCGTTCCCCGGATGCGGTGATATCCACTACCCACAGGCCCGCCGCAAACGCCGCCTGCAAGGTATCACGCAGGGCAAGCTGCCATTCCCGCGCCAGGTCCAGATTGCTGGCTTTAAGCCGGTTCAGGCTGGTTGGAATTTCGGCAAAGTAGCTGCCGGTATCCGGTGAGGATATTTTTTTCATCACCAGCCCGGTCTGCGCATCCAGCCGCAGCAGGAAACGATCTTCGGGATGGTCTGTCGCTACCGGCTCAGGCGCTTCACCGGCAGCCAGCCGCGCCACACGCGGGTCATCCAGCCGCCACGTCACCGCGAGACGATCACTTTGCAGGCCAAAGTTCACCGCGTCGGTCATCACGCCGTAGATGTTCAGCTTGTAAGTGTTAGAGACTGCGCCCAGCAGCCGCACATTAAAGTTGGCGTTGCCGCGCTGCATGGGGTCGAAGGTCCAGCCCATTACCTCATACCCGTTGGCGAGTGCCCATGCGCGCTGCATCTGCTTGAGCCGGAAGCCGATGCCCTGTCCCTGAAAATCGGGATGCACCCCGGCGATGTGCGACCACAGGAACCAGCGGCCCCCCTCGCGCGCGGGAAACGCGAAGGCAAACCCGACCATCTGATCCTGATGCTGCGCGCCCACCAGCACACCCCCGCGCACCGTCACAGCCTGAAACACATGCAGCGGAACCGGGTCGAAACTGTCCGTGCCCCATACAGCACGCTGCAAAGCGACCACAGCCCGGAATTCGTCAAGCTGATCCAGTTGTCGGTAGGTGATGGCAGCATCTGGCGCGTCCACCATGGCATGTCTCGCAGTCTATGAAATTGGCGTCTGTGGTGCGATGTGCCCTGATGTTAGCAACAAACCGTGTAAAATACAAAAATTCTGCACAATCTGTTGCAGATGCCTTTTTACGGGGCTATAATGCGCGCGATCTTCAGGATTCAAACAAACCAAACCGGGGCGCTGAATGCCACCACACGCCGACATTCTGGAACATATCCGCGCATCGCATGACGCCATGAGCAAAAGCCAGAAGCGCGTCGCGGAATTCCTGCTCACCTATGGCATCGATGTGGTGTACCTGTCCGCCAGCCGCATCGCCGAACTGGTGGATGTCAATCGTTCGACGGTGGTGCGCACCGCGCAGGCGCTCGGCTATGAAGGTTTTGGCGATTTGCAGGCCGACTTGCAGCAGCAGCTTCTCAAACGTTTTTCAACGGCAGACCGTGTGAAGCTCGATCTGCTGCGCCTGAGCGAGGACATTGAAGACCAGGCCGCGCAGGAAAACGGGCTGGCGATTCTGTCGTCGATGGTGCGGGCCGAGATCAAAGACCTGGAAAATATGCTCAACCGCATCACCGAGGCGGATTTCAACCGCGCGGTGGATATGCTCGAACAGGCACAGCGCATCTTCGTGGTGGGGCTGCGCGGGTCGCTGCCGCTGGCGATGACCTTTGTGTTTCTGCTGCGGCACGTGCGCACCGGCTGTTTTTTGCTGGAACCCGGCACACATGACTTTGCGGACCAGATGGCCGGTCTGACAGCGAATGACCTGCTGTTCACCATTTCCTACAGCCGCTACGCCAGCGACACTATTCGCGCGATGGATTACGCCCGACGCATCGGCACACCCATCATGACGCTGACCGATAACCCGTTATCTCCGGCAGCCAAACGCGCCGATCTCGCTTTTGTGCTGCTGTTTCGCATGTATCTCTACCGCAACACCAGCACGCCCATGGTCCTGCTCAACGCGCTGGCGGCAGCCCTGTCTGCCCGCCAGACCGTCAATTCACAGGCCCAGTTGGAACGTCTGGAAGCGGTCTACGAACAATGGGAATTATTTCGCCGTGACGAGGATTGAAAGGCTGCACTTATGAAAGTATTCGTCGGTGGTGTCGAAACGGAAACCAACACCTTCTCGCCCATGCCCACCGGGATGGCGGATTTTCACGTCATTCGCGCCGCAGATTTGCCCGCCGAGGGCGACGCCGGGAAAGAGTGTA
>CAZKIB010000072.1:0-7698 GCA_964552425.1 uncultured Anaerolineaceae bacterium
CTTATCCCGAACTGAGGTTAAATATGGTGGGTTAGTTCGGTGCTGTGGACAGCCACACCGCAAACACCATTCACAAGGATGTTTTTGCGAGTATCACTGCCTTTCTTCACCTGAGTTTTGCGCAAGCACGAGTCTGGCAGTTCGAGCAAATTAAGCCAGTAAAGTTCGATACGCCTCATCTCACTGGGATCATGAGTATGGCAGTGAATATGTATTGTCATAGCCTCATTTTGAACCAGCATTTCTTGCCGAAGAAAACATATGAACAATAGAAGCATATTGGGGTCAGAATTCACAAAATAAACCAGATTCTTCTTTTTCGCGCCTTCAGCCCAGTACAGCATACACCCTGTCAGGTGCAAGCGACTTCCATTCCGCGCGCGTTCTCGACCTGCGTCTTGATATGACAAACGTTGCTTTCGGAATTTTTCGCTGTTGCTGCGCGCACCCCTGTTCTGTGCTCCATACCGATGCTGGTTTGCGCTTAAAGCTTCTAGCTGCGCAGCGGTCAGAATAATATCGCGCACCCACCCGCTGACCGAGCTTTTCGCTACTTTTAACCTGATGGCAATTTCACCTACCGATATACCTTCTTCCTGTCGCAATCGTCTTGCTTCTTCACGTAGCTCGCGTTTAACAATTTCGAACCCCTGCTTTTAACTCACAGCTTAAATATTTTATGGTTCGGAATCAAGATAACAAAAAAGCCCACTCCATTAGCGGGCTTTCTACTGTGGTGATAGGTAGACTCGAACTACCGACCTCACGATTATGAGTCGTGCGCTCTAGCCAGCTGAGCTATATCACCAGATCCGTTTATTGATTTTAGAAAGACTTAATATAGCGGGGGCAGGATTCGAACCTACGACCTCCGGGTTATGAGCCCGACGAGCTACCTCTGCTCTACCCCGCAATGTGTGAAACATCTTAGCATCCTGATTTCCCAGTGTCAATACGGAATTGAGAAAATCATTTGTTTGCCGGTGCAATCTGCTCTATATTTCTTGTGATGTCACCAGTTACAGGAAGTCTCATGAGCCACATTTTTATCAGCTACGCCAGCCCCAACCGCGCTTTCGCGCTGCGTCTGGCCGACAACCTGGACCCTTTCTATGAGGTGTGGATTGACCGGGAAGGTCTGGAGGGTGGTGTCGCGTGGGAAAACAGAATCGAGCAGGCTATCAAAGACTGCGGCCTGTTTCTGGTGATCGTGTCGCCGGAATCGAATCAGTCAAATTGGGTGCATCGGGAAACGCTGCGCGCCCAGAGTCTAAAGAAACCCTGTGTGCCGGCTTTAATACAGGGGGAACTGCCGCTGCGCCTGCTGGAACTGCAATACGTGGATTTTCGCGGGGAATATGAGGGCGGTTTCCGAGATTTACTGGAAGCCCTGCAACTGCATTTGAAACCGGAAGCATATAATGAGGAAGCCGTCAACCAGTTGATCGGCGCGGCAGTACGAGCCTACCTTGCCGGAGAAAATACCCACGCCAATAATCTCACCGAACAGATTGTGATCCTTGATGCGAAACTGGCAGAGCGTTTGGTAAACCTGTGGCAGCATCTTGGCTCACGAGTTGCCACTGCACAGGCGGCCAACGCCTCCATGAACCTGATTAAGACCGTCGAGTTTGCCAGGAAAACGGCTGACTTCAAATATGATGACCAGGTCGCCTATGAATGGGAAGTGGCGTTGGATGCGCCCGCTCAAATTATTGAGCAGATTGAATTTGTCAACTACCGACTGCATCCCACCTTTGAACCTCCCTCACAAATCGTCCGCAGCCGCGAAACAAATTTCCGCCTCAAACGGGTAGGATGGGGCGTATTTCCCATTCAACTGGAAATCCATTTTGCGGATGGGTCTATCGGTCACACTGTCCACAACCTGACATTCTCAGAGGCGCGCTGAAATGTCCACTCCCATTACCGACCTTGACCAGATCAGGCAGCTTGCCGGCCAGCGCCGCGATGACTTTGAGGTGCTGCGTTACCTGCTCGAAGCAGACGACGATCTGGACGACATCGAACTGGATGCCCTGGTCGAGCGGATTGCTGCGCCGATTATCGCCGCTGTTGACTGCAAGCAGTGCGCCAACTGCTGCCGCTCACTGGATGTGTACCTGACTGAGTCGGACGCGCAGCGGCTCACCGACGGAATCCAGATTCCAGTGGATGAGATCATCACCCGCTACATTGACCGGGAGTCTGCCACCCAGGTGGGTGAATGGGGCCGGTTTCGGGCGCGGCCCTGCGCATTCCTGAACGACACGCTGTGTTCTGTCTATCCACACCGTCCGGAATCATGCCGTTTGTACCCGGTTTTCACGCCAGATTTTCGCTGGACCCTTACGGATACCATCCAGGGTGCAGGGTCGTGTCCCATCATTTACAATGTACTCGTCGCCCTGCTGGATGAGGTCGATTCGCTGGTCCGTCCGACAGACTGAACCTACCCGAACACACCCGAATCCGCTATAATCACATTCCCCATCCGAACTGACGTTCTGTTAAGGAGCGACCATGCCCCCGTTCGAGATTGTCTCCGAGTTTCAGCCTACGGGTGACCAGCCCAAAGCCATCGCCGAGCTGGTTGAAGGTCTGAATCAGGGCCTCCGCCGCCAGACATTGTTAGGCGCAACGGGTACAGGCAAAAGCATTGGATATGATGATCCGGTCTTCATCGTTGAAGAATGCAATGGCAAGCAATCCGCGCGCGTAATATCTATCGGCAAACTCATCGACACTGTACTTCAACAGACACCTGAAAACATTTCGTGGGCGGGTGATACAGAAATCTTTGATCTGGGGCAAGGAGCAGTCCAGTATTATACGCAGGCATTTAATCCTGAAACATGCTCGGTTTCGCTTCACCCGGTTCGATCTTTTGTACGTCATCGCACACCTCAAACCATGTACCGGCTGCATACCACCTGTGGTCGCGCCGCTACCCTCACGGGCGATCACAATCTGTGGGTGCTGCGCGATGGGCAACTACAACTGGTACAAACCTGTGATGCGCGGCCAACAGACTATATCCCTGTACCAGAAACCCTGCTTGCAAATGGAAACATGGAATCGATTAATACGCTGTCCGTATTGGCCGGCAAGCGTCTGTTTGTGGAAGCGCGCAGTGCTGTACTGGCATATGCCCATGAACATCGAGGTGGCGAAGCAGCTCAGGCATTAACCCGAAGAGGCATTGCTTCCCCGCACAGCAAACTTGCGGCCATTCGACTCAATAGCAGGGGGCGCGGCATTGAAATTGATACCTTCCAGAGATTGCTTGAACAGACCTCCAATTTCGATGGGCGCTGGAACCCGACAGAAGCAACTATCGGAGCAAAGGCCGCTCACAATCGAGTGCCTGTTGAGCTGCCACTTACGCCAGAGTTTCTGCGACTGCTGGGCTATTACATCGCAGAAGGTAATCACCAGAGCCGTTATGTGATTATTGCGAACAGAAACGACTGCATTCGAGACGATATTGAACAGGCGCTGGCCCAGCTTGGCATTCCTTTTAGCGTCCGTCCGAATTCAGACTATCAGGTATCGTCCACTTGTCTGGCAGAGCTTCTGGCCCGGTTGTGCGGCGAAACAGCCCACAACAAACACCTGCCTGAATTCTGGCCTGACCTTTCTGAGACTGATCTGGGACACCTGCTGCGCGCATATTTCGATGGGGATGGAACGGTTGGCAAAGACAGTGATGTGAGCGCGACCACAGCCAGCCAGCGGTTGGCATCGGAGTTGATGTATGCGCTGCTGAAATTAGGCATCTGGGCACGCGCAGGGCTTACCTGGAAACGGGCCGGCAATTCAAACCATGACGGGGCTTACTACCATAAAGTCATCATTTCCGGACAGGATAATCTTCAAAAGTTCCGGCAAAAAATTGGTTTCTCGCTGCCTCACAAAATGGAAAAACTCCATCAGCAGATGCAGCGTGAAGCCAACTCAAATGTCGATGTTGTGCCTATTAACGGAAATGATCTTCGCTGGCTGCGGCATCAACTGGGTCTCAGCGCGCGGACACTTGCGGAACAAAGCAGCCTTTCGCGCAGCAGCATCCAGTTGATCGAAACCGGCAATCGCGCCCCAACCCGCGCCAGTTTGGGCCGGATACTTCAGGCATTATGGGGATTCGCAGAACAGGTGAATCTTCAGGACACAGCATGGCGGCAGGTCTGGTCGCATTTGAACAGTCTGTGTCAACTGCGCTGGACTCGTGTCAGGTCAATCGAACCTGCCGAATACAGGCATCCCTATGTCTATGATTTCTGTGTGCCAGGCGTGGAGAATTTTCTGGCCGGTACGGGCGGTTTCTTTGTCCACAATACCTTTGCGATTGCAAAGGTAATCCAGCAGGTACAGAAACCGACGCTGGTAATGGCCCACAACAAGACACTGGCGGCACAGCTTTACGCCGAGTTCAAAGAGTTGTTCCCGCGCAACGCAGTGGAATACTTTGTCAGTTACTACGACTATTATCAGCCAGAAGCATATGTGCCCCGGCATGACCTGTATATCGAAAAGCAGACGGAAATCAACGAACACATTGAACGACTGCGGCTGTCCACCTCGGCCGCCCTGAACTACCGCAGCGATGTGATTGTGGTCGCATCAGTCTCCTGCATCTACGGTATTGGCGATCCGGCAGCCTGGCGAAAGTCAGTGGTCGAACTGAAAGTTGGCGACTCTGTCCGACGGGATACCGTACTGCGCAAACTGGTGACAATCCAGTACAGCCGCAACGACCTGGACCTGCGGCGCGGCACATTCCGGGCGCGGGGGGACACACTTGAAATCGTGCCAGCCTATGCCGAAACCGCCTATCGCATTACCCTGTTTGGAGATGAGATCGAGCGCATCGTTGAGTTCGACCCCCTCACCGGCGAAATCCTGACCGATCACCCGATAGTGGTCATTTATCCCGCTCGTGAATATGTGACGGACGACGAAAAACTGCGTCAGGCGGTCACGGACATTCAAAAGGAACTGGACGAACATCTTGCGTTCCTCAAAGCGCAGGGCAAACTGCTGGAAGCCCAGCGACTCGAACAGCGGGTTAACTACGACATCGAGATGATCCGTGAAGTAGGCTACACCAGCGGCATCGAAAACTACTCGCGGCATCTGGACCAGCGTCCACCCGGCAGCCCCCCGTTCACCCTGGTCGATTATTTTCCCGAAAATTACCTGCTGGTGATTGACGAGAGTCACATGACCATCCCGCAGATACGCGGTATGTATAACGGGGATCGCGCGCGCAAAGTCACGCTGGTCGATTACGGGTTCCGCCTGCCGAGCGCCTTTGATAACCGCCCGCTGAAGTTCGAGGAATTCGAGCAGCGCATGGGCCTGACCATCTTCACCTCGGCCACTCCTGGCCCCTACGAACGCGAGACCAGCCAGGCCGTAGTCCAGCAGATCATCCGGCCTACCGGCATTCTTGACCCCGAAGTGGAAGTCCGCCCGGTGGAAGGCCAGATCGAAAACCTGCTGCAAGAGATCGCCCTGCGCGTGCGCAAGGGCCAGCGCGCCCTCGTCACCACCCTGACACAGCGCATGTCAGAAGACCTCTCGCAGTACCTGATCGAAATGGGCATCCGCGCGCATTACCTGCACGCCGAGATCGAAACGATTGAGCGTATCGAAATCCTGCGGGACCTGCGGCTTGGCGTTTATGATGTGATCGTCGGCATCAACCTGCTGCGCGAAGGTATTGACCTGCCGGAAGTCTCACTGGTAGCTATTCTCGATGCAGATAAGGAAGGGTTCCTCCGCTCCGAGCAGGCCCTTATCCAGAACATCGGGCGTGCGGCCCGGCATGTCGAGGGGAAAGTCATTCTGTACGCCAACACGATGACCCCATCAATGGAGCGCGCGATTGCCGAAACAAACCGCCGCCGTGAGGTTCAGAAGGCTCACAACGAAGCACACGGTATCGAACCGACTTCGATTGTCAAGCAGGTCCGTGACCTGACAGATCGGGTTCGAACGATGGTTCATGAAGACAAGCAGGCCGAAGCCGGCATCGAAGGCGGAATCGCGCTGGCGGAACTGCCCAAAGAGGAAATGCACCGAATCATCAAGGAGCTTGAGCAGGAGATGAAGCACGCGGCCCAGCAGTTAGAGTTCGAGAAAGCGGCTGTCCTGCGGGACCAGATCATGGAACTGCGCGGCGCGCTCATTGAACGGGAAGGTCAGGGCAGCCTGCTGTTGAGTTAGGGTATAATAGCCGTAAGGTCAACGAAATGGGCGCAGCATACACCCTGCGCCCTGTGAACCATGCCAATATTTTTGCGCGAGAACCAGTACAACGGCGTCAACGCCCACCTGCATAGTGCGATCCAAACGCCCGGCGGCGGTTGGGAGAGCTTTCATGCAGCCCATATCACCCATCTGACAGAAATTATCGATACGCTGCTGCCAGAGGGATACTATGTGCTGAATGAAAAATCGCTGCAACTCAGCACCTTTAACCTTGAAACTGAGGAAAAGGGTATCAGCCGCACACGTCCTGATCTGGGCATTTATCAGGATCAAACAGGATTCAAGCGCCATCTTTCAGAAACCGCTTCAGCACCCACACTCACCCTGCCCATCGTGAAAACCATTCTGGAGGAAGACCCGCTCAACGCCGTGGTCATTTACCGTGCTGAACCTGCCAGAGACGAAATTCCGGTCACGCGGATCGAACTGCTCTCACCAGGTAACAAACCGGTTGGGGCACATTACCCGCAGTACATCACCAAACGGAATGAAACACTTGACAGCAGTATCAACCTGGTTGAAATTGACTACCTGCACGAGACACGTTCTCCGGTATGGGGCCTGCCGAGCTACCCGGATCATGAGACTGGTTCATTCCCATACAGCATTATCGTCAGCAACCCGCATCCCTCTGTGCGGGAAGGTCGCACAGAAGTATATGGCATTGGTATAGATGAATCGATTCCCCATATCCGTGTGCCTCTGGACGCCAATGATACGATTACTGTTGATTTTGGCACAGCATACAATCTCACTTTTTCACGCAACAGATACTACAGCACACGCATGGTTGATTACGAACAGCTTCCATTGCGCTTCGAGACTTATGCCGAAACCGATCAGCAGCGTATCAAAGCGCGAATGCAGACAGTCCATGCGTTGACCAGATAACTACACCACAAACTCCCCATTCCTGTAGAACAGCTCGCCATCGACGTGAATCTCGCTGTCGTTGCGCATGTCGCAGATCATGTCCCAATGTACCGCGCTGTCGTTCCTGCTGCCGGTTTCGGGATAACCCTTGCCGATGGCGACATGCACCGTACCACCAATCTTCTCATCAAACAGGATGCTGCCAGTAAACTGCTGGATACCGAAATTCGTCCCGATGGCAAACTCGCCCAGATAGCGCGCCCCGGCATCCGTATCCAACTGTGCTTGCAGCAGATCATCGTTCTCTTCCGCATGGGCTTCGACCACCCGGCCCTGTTCAAACCGGAGTTCGATGCCCTTGACCGCGCGTCCGCTGACAATGGAGGGGTAATCGAAGCGCATCCAGCCGCTGACCGAATCCTCCACCGGGCCGGTGAAAATCTCGCCACTCGGCATGTTATGCCGCCCGTCGCTGTTGATAAAGGTGCGGCCCTCAATCGACAGTTGCAGGTCCACATTTGGCCCCTGTAATTTCACATGGCGCTTGCC
>CAZKIB010000072.1:7737-7981 GCA_964552425.1 uncultured Anaerolineaceae bacterium
TCTTGCGCCATTCTGCCGCCGGGTCTTCGCGGTCACAGAAGGTCGCGCCATAGACAAAGGCTTCGTACTCTTCCAGGCTCATGTTGGCTTCCTGCGCGCTGCCCTCAGTCGGATACAACGTGCCCACCCATTTCATTTTGCCCTCGGCAGCCCGCCCCAGGCGAAGGTCCAGCCAGGTCCGTTTGGCGGCGCGTTCCTGCTGCGCACGCTTCGCTGGAATATTCGTCATGGCGCGGGTGTTGCT
>CAZKIB010000072.1:7996-12017 GCA_964552425.1 uncultured Anaerolineaceae bacterium
GTTGCTGGTCCCACCCACCCGAACATACACATCCGCCCGCTCGTAATAGAGCGTCTGCGAAGGGTCCAGCCATGCCAGTTGTTCATCGCTGGCCTCGCGCAGCATCAGCCGGGACATGTACTCATCGGTAATCATCACCGTCGGGTTGCCGCCCGCCTTTAACACTGCCGCGTACACCTCGCGCAGAGCCGGCAGCGCGGTCACATCTCCCAGAATGCCGACCCACTCGCCCGGCTGTACTTCAGTCGAGTAATTTACCAGCACATCCGCCAGCCGCCGCACCCGAATATCGGTCATAAGAACACCTCCACGAAAAATAAAAAGGACGGCACAACCGCCGTCCAGAAGTATACCCAACCCGCTGCCCTATAACAGTTCCCGTGCTTTCGCCAGCGCCGCTTCAAAGCTGACTTCCTGCCCCAGTTCCGGCACATATTCTGCGTATTGCAGGATATTTTGCTGGTCGATCACAAACACCGCCCGCTGGCACACCCGCCAGTCTGTGTCATGCACCCCGTAGTCATCGGCAAACTTCATGTCATGATAGGTACTCAGGGTTTCGGTGTGGTCGATCCCTTCATTCGCGCAGTAACGCCCCAGCGCGAACGGCAGATCAGCGCTGATCGTCAGCACCACGATGCCATCCCCCAGTTGCGCCGCTTCCTGATTGAATCGCCGCGTTTGCGCGGAACAGACGCTGGTGTCAATTGAGGGGATCACACTCAAAAGCTTGACCTTACCGGCGTAGTCTTCAAGGGTACGTACCACATGCCTGTTGGTGCGCAGTTGAAAATCCGGCGCAGGTGTGCCGGCTGCCAGCATCGGCCCCCGTACAGGATGCTCCACGCTGCCGACCATCATTCCTGGACGATCCATCACAATCATGCCTCCCGCCTTTGCCATTCAGCAGCTTCAGAATAAGACGGGAGAGTTTTACCACAGCCGTTTTTCGCCGGGCAATCGGTTTTCAGCAGCCTCTCACAGAGCGTTTATACACCGCCAAACTTCCACTGACCATCGACCATCGTGCCCAGAACCCGTGTTTCCAGAATTTCATCGTGGGGAACGGTGTACAGGTTACGGTCAAGGACCACCAGGTCAGCCAGATAACCGGGAGCCAGTTTGCCCAGCCGATTTTCCATGCTGGCGGCATAGGCCGGGCCAAGTGTATAGCCGCGCAGGGTTTCGTCCATTGTCAGCCGCAGTTCAGGATACCAGCCGTCCGGTCCCGGTGAACCATCGGGCCGCCGCCGGGTCACGGCTGCATAGATGCTCTTCAGCGGTTCGAACGGCTCCACAGGGGAATCCGTGCCGAATGCGACAGGCGCGCCCTGATCAATTTGCAGGCGGATATTATAACTCCAGCGGCTGCGTTCACCCCAGGAGCGATCTGCCGCTTCGTAATCGGACGTGGCATGAATAGGCTGCATGGAGGCGATCACGCCAAGCTGCGCCAGCCGGTGGATGTCGTTCGGGTGAATAATCTGCACGTGTTCAATGCGATGGCGGCGCATGGCCGGGGTTTCGCCGCGCGCTGCTTCTTCTTTACGGGCTGTTTCAAAGACATTTAGCACATCATGAACCGCGCGGTCCCCAATGGCGTGAATCGTCGAGGGCATCCCGGCAGCGCTGGCGCGGCTGACCAGTTCCTGCATTTCTTCTTTATCCACGACGGAGATTCCGTAATTATCCGGTTCCCCTTCGTATGGCTCCACCATATAGGCTGTACGCGGCCCCAGTGCGCCATCCGCGAAAATCTTCTGCGCGCCGATGCGGATCCAGTCATCCCCAAAACCATGCCGCAGCCCACTGGTCAGCAGCGCATCGATCCATTCCTTGTTGACATTCTTGACGGCCCGCAGTGCCAGCAAACCCCGTTCCCGCAGAATTTGCAGCGCGCGTAAGCAGTCCGGCCCATCAAAATCATGACCGCCGGTCATGCCAGTGGCCAGCGCCAGTTTTTGTGCTGCGTGCATCTGATCGGCCAACTGTTCGACAGTCGGTTCAGAAATCTGCTTCCTGACGAGATCAATCGCGGTTTCAAAAAGGATTCCGGTTGGCTCACCGTGCGCATCCCGCTGAATTTGACCACCAGCAGGATCAGCCGTTTGCGCGGTGATATTACATTTCTTCAACGCAGCGCCGTTGACCCAGGCAGCGTGCCCGCTTTTAGCCCCCAGCCAGACCGGGTGATGCGGTGCAACAATATCAAGATCAGCGGCGGTGGGGAAAACAGGTTCGGGCCAGAAATCCTGTGACCAGCCCCAGCCGCGAATCCACTCGCCGGGCGTGGTGCTGCGGGCACGTTCGGCGACCCGTTCCAATGCAATGGCTTTGGAAGCCACCTCAAACACGTCCACCCATTGGAGCTTCTGCGCGGTCATGGACCAGTGAATATGCGCGTCCGTCAGTCCAGGGATCACAGTCTGACCGTTAAGATTCTCGCGGCGGGTCCCGGCGCCAGCCAGCGCCAGGATGTCATCATCGGACCCCAGCGCAACCACACGCCCCATACTGATCGCCAGGGCGGAAACCTTCGGCTGGTGAGTATCCAGCGTAATAATGCTGCCGTTGTAAAGGACGCGATCAATGATATTCATCGTTCACCCACCAGACTTAAGGCTTGCTGAACTTCTTCCGGGGTCGGCGCACCTTCCAGCCAGGGGCGAGTAATGGCTGTCGCGCCAAGAAAGGCAGCCACCCTGGCAACCGAGCGCATATCATGATTTAACTGCGTAATACTGGACAGCACCGCCGCTGCGAACACATCTCCAGCGCCGGTAGTATTCACGGCCTCAAACTGCGGCGTGTCATATTCAAAGGGCTGGCCCTCGAAATAATAGGTTCCACCCCGTTCAGCGCGGGTCACAAACAGATGTCTGACCACGCCGGCAAAAGCACTTTCGAGATCGGGCGCTTCGCGAATGTCTTCCTCGCTGAACACCACAATATCGATATGTTCCAGCACATCCGGTTCGAACCAGCGTTTGAAGTTGACACGTCCATCAACGCCCCACTGCCGCAGCCAGCCCTGCAACGTCAGCAGGACCACCGCGTTCGGAAACTGTTGAGCGATCAGCGGATCCACTTCCCCGGTCAGCGGAGCCAGGTGAACGAGCGGGGTCGAAAGCCATTCGGAGGGCACATCCTCAGCGCGGAGCGGAGCGGCGACACCTCGAATATACTGGGTTCGGTGTCCGCCTGCATCATAAATATTTTCAAAGGTACTGGTTGTTTCTGCCGGAATAATGGTCTTTTCAGCAATGAAGGGCTGCAATTCTGACAGCAGCGGCTCATGCGCGGCAGCGCTGGTTAACAGGCGCACCGGATGCCCAAAGGCTGAAGCAGTCCGCGCTGCATAGGACGCTGTTCCCCCCAGTCTGCGCCCGCCCTCTGGGGTCAGGTCTACCGTGATATGGCCGATAACCAGATAATCGAGTGCCATTCGCGGCTTACTTCGGCACAATCGTGACTTTACGAGCCTGTCCCTCGCCGATGCTGCGTGTCATCACTGCTTCATGATCGCGCAGTGCCAGATGAATGATACGCCGTTCATAGGGCGGCATCGGCTCCAGCGCAATCGTCCGCTGCTGGCGCACCGCCTGCTCTGCCATCCGTTTTGCCAGTTCATTCAGCTTGCTGGTGCGCCGGGCTTTGTAACCGCTGACATCCACCACAATATTCGCGCGGCGCTGCAATTCACGGCTGGTAATCAACCGGGTGATGTATTGTAAAGACGCCAATGTTTCGCCACGCCGTCCGATCAGCACGCTCAGATCACCGGAACCGGATACATCCAGCAGCCAGGGTGCGCTTTCGCCTTCTTCGCCACTGCTCTGTGCGCGCCGAATAATCACATCTGCGCGGATCGACATTTTATCCAGCAGTTCGGCCAGCACCACTTTGCCGACCTCGGCATCCTCTTCGAGAGGGCCGTCATACACTTCGTCAGCGTCACCGATGAAGACATCATCCTCATCCGCATCGCCAACAGAAATATCCTGTCGAGGCGTGGTCGGAG
>CAZKIB010000072.1:12072-13235 GCA_964552425.1 uncultured Anaerolineaceae bacterium
GGGCCGGACGCGCCCCAATGCCGAACATCCCGCGCGACGGTTCTTCAAGCACTTCGACAATCACGTCGCCGGGGCCAACTCCAAGTTCAGCCAACCCTTTCGCGATGGCCTGTTCGACATCTTCCCCTGTCACCTCAATCGAACGTCCTGCATCCATACATCTGTCCTTAGCATGAGTGATGATCGCACAATGGTGTGCGTTACCTGTTCTTTGTTTTGGTTTTCGCGCCGGTCTTGACCTTCTCGTCAGTCTTGCCATTCACAGCCGCCGGACGCCTGGGTTTATCTGCAGCTTCCTCAACCGAACGGGTATTGTCAGCCGCGCGCCGGATACCTGGCAGCTTCAACTTCGACTGCCCCATCAGACTGTACTGAATAATCCCAATCACATTGGAAACCACAAAATAGATCGACAGACCGACTGAAAACGACAGCGAGAAAAACCCGAACATCAGCGGCATAATCGTCGTCATGGACTGAGTCATCGCCTGGGCCTGATTGGGACGCCCATCAGCACTGTCAGACGGTGGGGCCGCCGGAATAGTCAGCTTCGACTGTGCCCATGTCGTCACCAGTACCAGCGCGGGCAGCACCAGCGCCCAGACCGGGTTGTCTGTCGGCGGCTTGGTCAAATCCATACTCAGCCACATATTGTTCAGCGGGATCATACTATCCAGACCCGGAATCAGGAAGCGGCCCGAAAGATCAATAAGCTGGAAAGGCGTTGCTGCCAGCGTAAAAATGATGGCCTGATACAGCCCGATCAGGATCGGGAACTGGATCAGCAAAGGCAGACAGCCCCCAAACGGGTTGACACCATGTTCCTTATAAAGTGCCATCTGCTCCTGGGCCAGTTTTTCCCGGTCATTCTTGTGCTTATCCTGTAACTGCTTGAGCTGCGGCTGCAACTCCTGCATTCGTTTAGCCGAACGCTGCTGCTGGGCTGTCAGTGGCAGAATAGCGACACGAATCAACACGGTGAAGACCACAATTGCCAGAACAATATCCTGCCCCAGAACAGAGTAGAGTAAAGTCAGCAGAGTAACAAATGGATTCAGGATCAGGTCCCACATCGTAATACGGCTCCTCGTTTCTTACCCTGCTACGCGCCTGGCGGATACGTCCAGATTCGTTCACCACTTTGCAGCGAAAACGCGACCAAC
>CAZKIB010000072.1:13280-21733 GCA_964552425.1 uncultured Anaerolineaceae bacterium
CAATACCCTCGCCCGGTTCAATCAGGAGCAAGTCGGACAACACCTCGCCAGCCACCTCGCGGAAGAAGAATGTTGCACCATCTTCGCGGTTGAGCCAGTAGACTTTGTGGTCACGCGAACCGACGATGACATACTCACCCTGGACCAGCGGTGTCGTGAAAATCGCGCGCGATGCCGTCTGGACTTCCCAGAGTGGTTCAAAGCCCTGCTCCGTAATTTCAAGAGCATAAACTGTACCGCTTAAATCGCCCGCGTAGAGAACATCGTCCACAATCGCCGGCGTACTCCATACCCAATCTCGCGTGGGAATTTCAGAAAGAATTTCACCATCAAGCGAGATTTCGAACAGCTTGCGCGCGAAACTGCCCGTGTACAGGCGGCCTTCATAATACGCAGGTGTCTGAGGAGCCGCGCCTTGCAGGTCCAGCCGCCACAGTTCCTCGCCCGTATCCGCATTCAGGGCATACAGATAATGATCGAGTGCCGAAAAATACAGCACATCGTCTACCACCAGCGGTTCAGACCATACCCCATGACCAGTCTCAAAGCGCCAGCGTTCTGCTTTGCTTTCAGGATCAAGCGCAACCAGATCATGTTCGGTAATGCCCAGATAGAGCAAATCTCCATTGACCACTGGTGATGCGACCACCGGGCCAACCAGCTTGACGCCGGCCTCCCCATTGGTAATGCGCGCAGTGGGTAAATCCACTTCATAAAGCTGCTCGGTGTAGGCAGCCACAAGCAAAGTTTCCTCAGTCAGTGGAACGGGAGAAGAGTAAAATTGCGAAGGCGGATTTCCTGAGCCGACCAGTTCCCAGATGCGCGCGTTTCCCTGCTCATCCACGCGCACTTCACCATCGGCATTGCGCAGTTTCACCGGCAGACCATCTTCCGGGTTAATCAGGAGAATCCGGTCAAAATAGGCCACCGCAATATTTTGCTCAGCGCCGATGACGCTCAGCGCCGGCCAGGATGCCTCGTGACGAATCGGAATACAAGCGGAGACCAGTACACCTGCAAGTAGCGCCGCAGCCAGAAGAGGCCGCCGCGTCAATCGTTTCGTGGCTTTCAATCACTTACTCCTCAAAATCCGGGACAGGGTCGTAACCGCCAGGATTGAACGGATGGCAGCGCGCAATACGTTTTGCGCCTAACCAGCCACCCCGAATCACCCCATAGCGTTCAATAGCCTCATAGGTATACGTGGAGCAGGTGGGATGAAATCGACAGCTTGAAGGAAGTGCAGGCGAAATAAAGCGTTTGTAAAACCGGATCATTGCCAGCGCCAGAACCTTCACACCACATCGCTTTCCACCAGCAGCAAACCAGACTGCATCACCAGTTGTCTAACTATACGCTGAACAGCCTCAAAGGGTTGTCCGACAATTGCCGGACGTGCCACGATGACCACATCAAAGCCCGTTCGAAGACCAGGATTTAACTGCCGCAGTATTTCACGCAACAAGCGGCGAACCCGATTTCGAGTCACCGCTTTCCCCAATCGCTTACTCGTAATAATACCGTAGCGGTTGTGCGCCAGCCCATTGGGCAGAACATTAAGCATCAACCAACGATGCGGGTGACTGCGACCCTGCTGCCGTACATTGCCAAAATCCTCAGCCCGGTGCAGCCGCAGGCGGCGCTCCATACCAGTTTCAGGCTTTCCAATTGACTTTCTTGACATGGTTCGGGGTGACCGCCAGTTGATGGCGTCCATGCCGGCGACGCGCTTTTAATACCCGTCGACCAGTCGAGGTCTGCATCCGCTGACGAAAGCCATGTACACGCTTGCGACGCCGGATTTTCGGCTGCCAGGTCCGTTTAGTTGCCATACTGTAGTTACCTCACGTCGAGTCAAGACAGTTTCTACTGTCAAATTCATGGGCAAATATTAGGAGTGGCTAGTATACATGACTGGCGTGAAGTGGTCAACCCAACGCTTGAAGGCCCGCTGGAAGTCAAGTATAATTCCCATTCAGCTTGAATCAATTGAGTTGTTTGTCTTCATTCAATTCCCCCTGTGGATCTTATTCATTACAAGCTGGAGGCGTGTGATTCTTGTTACCAGCTAATCATTGGGTGCGCAATTTTCAGATCAGTCAGGGAGATTTAGATACCCTTTCCAATCTGCTGCTTGAAAATGAGCAACCCCTCGACACGGAAGCCCTGGCGCGCGTTCTCATTGAAGAACGTCTGGCCCAGGAAGTCACTGACCTGCAAAACCGTTTCAAGGATGCCCGTTTTTATAATCCGGCAGAATCATATGAGGTTGGGCAGCGCATTATCTTCCCGGCGCTGGAGTTTGCTTCTGGCATCGTGGTCGAAGAACGCGCTGGTGTCAACCCGGATCATGGGACTTTTACAGTCATCCATGTCGAATTTGAAGGGTCGAATGGCTCATCGGCGAAACAAATTCGCCAGTTTGCCAGCCAGCTCAGTACACCCCATATCCTCAGCCGCTCTGAAACGAGCAATTATGAGGATGCCCTCTACGCCAGCAGTCTGACGGCAGAAGAAATTCTTGCCGCCGCCGGTGATGACATCATTTATACGCTTGAGAGCAAATTGTCTGAATCCGACACTCTTGTGCAGGTCACAGGCAAGTGGTTCCCTAAAGACCTCCTGATTGAAGTCAACGTAGGCCACCTGCACCTGGCCGAAGCGATACTGGACATTAACAACGGAGGACCGCTGTCCACCGAAGCCATCCTGGCTGAAATGGGTGGGCTTGGCAGTGGATCACATGCGCTGCAACAGTTTTCCCTGAATTACGTCCTGAAAGACGACAGCCGATTTGATGAAGTCGGCCCAAAGGGGATGGTTCTCTGGTATCTTTACCGGCTGGAACCCGTTGAAGTCCAGCAGGTTCCCAGACTTCTGCAATACACAGCCGCCAACTATGATCGTTCCCTGCTGACCCCTGACTTGCTTGAACTCGAACAGGAACTCGACGACGAACTTTCACCAGCAGAAGCCCAGCCGGACATCCCTTCCAAACCAATGGTCATTCTGAATTATCCGCATCGACGGGTGGGTACGCTGCCGCTGAACACCGCCATGCGCCAGATATTCCCGACAACCCAGCGCACACTGCGCACCTATGTCACCCTGATCGACGGCCAGGATGGTGAAGAATATCCGGGCTGGATTGTGCGCAAGGAACGTTATGTTTACGGGTTAAACAAGTTCTATCGCAAACACAAACTGCCCGTAGGCTGCTTCATCACAGCGAGGGTGGGCGACCATCCGGGTCAGATCGTGGTCGATTTTAACGCCTACCGGCCCCGCACTGAATGGATACGTCTGATTGTTCCCAAGAATAATCAGATCGCTTTTGAGGAAGCCCGGCGCTCAATCGGCTCGGATTATGATGATCTGATGCTTCTGGGGGCCGATGACCTGGAGGCGGTGGATGCGCTGTTTAACAACCACCAGCGCAAACTTTTGTCAGCCATCATCCAAAACGTAATCACTGCGCTCGCGCCGATGACTCCTCAAAGAACGGTCCATGCCAAGACAATCTACAGTGCCGTGAATGTAGTGAAACGCTGTCCACCCGGACCAATTTTTGCGACTCTGGTTGCCGATCTTGATTTCCAGAATGTGGGTGGTCATTACTGGAAAATCAGGGACAGTTAGGAGAAGCAGGCATGGTGACATCCAGCAACAAACCCAGTATGCTCATCAAACCCACGCTGGATACCAAATTTTATGTGGACTATTCATGGTGGGATCGCAGTTCGGAAGACCTGCGCATGTATCTGCTCAGTCATGTCCTGCCAGAACAGCGTGACCGGCTCATTGTCATCGAAGCCGGTAGTGTCATTGATTATATTGACCCGGAGACCGGCGAAATATTCCAACTGGATGAATTGCAGTCCGCTATCAAGAAGGCGGCCCAGGACCCCAATTTCATTAACCCGCAAACGTCGCTGGTGGACAGTGTATTCCGGGTCTTTCTCGCCAATGGAAACACCCCCCAAACGCCCCGTGAGCTGGCCGATAGAACAGGACGTAACGCCACAACAATTCTCAAAACATTCAGCGGCGCGCGCATTTATAAAGGTATTCGGCCCTATACACCTTAAAAGTCCTCTGACGAACACACAAGGAATAAACAGCGGATGAGTCGGGTTATCAATACAGACAGCGCAGGCAAAAAGCGCAATCAGCACATGCGGACCGGCGCGGAACTTCTGCGCCATCTCAGCCAGAAAAGCAGCCTGGACGATGAGGCGCGCGATATGGTGGCGCTGCTCGTGTTCTGCCTGCGTGAAATTGACGAAGGGATTGACGCTTCTGCGCAGGCCTGGGAAAAACGTGATTACTGGATGAAGGCGGAGGAATTTCGCCAGCGCTGGCACTGGACAGGCGACCTGTCTGACGAACTGCAAACGCTGGTTTTTGAAGAGCAGTGGCAGCGGCTGCCTGAAATCATGGTGCGGCTGTTTCCTTACTTCAGTGATATCAAGATCAACAAGTTTATGCGCAAATCCAGTCTCTGGCAGGGAAGTTATGCGCAGCTTATGCGCGAAAAACCACCGCAGCGTTAATCAAAGTAGGTTTCCAGCCAGGGCGCAATTTTCACGTAATCCGGTACAGTGACTCCTTCTGCTGTCGCTGTAATATAATCCCGATCAATCACCAGACTTTCCGCGCGCGCCCCACCCAGCACCACCGGAGGGGCCAGGGTGAGCAGGTCCCACAGGGTCAGGTCAGTATCCACAGCCTGTGCCAGCGCCGCTGCCGCGCCCGGCCAGTATAACGGATTGATAAGCCTGCCGAGCAAAGCGCTGACGACCTGCTGCTGGCGTTCGGAGCGCCGGTAATCATCATCCGCATAACGCGTGCGGGCATAGATCAGGGCGCGCTGGCCGTCCATATGCTGCGGTCCCGCCGCGAACTCAACGGTCATGACACCACCATCCTCAGTCGGATAGGAATAATCGATCAGCGGATTTGGCACGTCTATGGTCACGCCGCCAACCGCGTCAATCAGACTGGTAAAGCCGTTAAAATCGAGCCGTACATAACGTTCTGGTGTCACGCCAAAACTTTCGGTGATCCCGGCCTTCAGCAAGTCCGGCCCGGTTCCCGCTGCTTCCATCTCACCGAGCATATTGACTGTGTTGATCCGTTGAAGGCCGTAGCCTGGCACGTCTATAGACAAATCACGCGGGATCGACATCATCGTCACACCAAACCGGCGCGGCTCAATGCCTACGAGGATGATGCTGTCAGCGCGTGCCATCCAGCCTTCCCCCGGCCGGCTGTCGACTCCCATCACCACAATATCGGTGTGGGGCGGGGCAAACACAAAATAGAGGCCACACAATAAAGTGGGCAGCCCGCATGTCAGCAGCGCGAGTATCAGCGCGATAAACGGTAAAAATCGTTTGCCAAAACGCCGGTTCAGAGCATGGGTTGCTGCGATCAATCGAAAATTCATCCGCATCAACCAAACACGATGCCCAGATCACGAGCCATCTGGACCATATCGCCGTGTGGGTCAACCTGCTTGGTCAGCACCGCCTGTTCCAGCGGCACTGTAACCATCTGTGTGCCTTGCAGCGCGACCATATATCCCCAGCGCTCCTGGGCAACCAGATGAACCGCCGCCGAGCCAAAACGGGTCGCCAGCCAGCGATCACGCGGCGTGGGTTGGCCGCCCCGCTGGACGTGACCCAGCACGGTCACACGCACTTCAGCACCCACACAATCGGCCAGCATCTCACCCACCCTGTGCCCCATCCCCCCCAGGCGACCTTCGCGGCCCCGTTCCGCCTTGATGTAAAAAGACTGTTCGCCATCAATCGGAGATGCGCCTTCAGCTACCACAATCAGGCTGTACTGCCGGCCAGAACCCTGAAGACTGCGGATTTTCTGGCAGACCACTTCTATATCAAATGGAATTTCGGGGATCAGGATAGCATCGGCTCCACCCCCTACCCCGGCAATCAGCGCAATCCAGCCGGCGTGCCGGCCCATCACTTCCAGCACCATTACACGATGATGACTTTCTGCGGTGGTCTGCAATTTGTCGAGCGCTTCGGTAGCGGTGTTAATCGCGGTATCAAACCCGAAGGTTACATCGGTTTCACTCAGGTCATTGTCAATCGTCTTGGGGACGCCCACGATGCGCGCGCCAAGCGCCACCAACCGATGCGCAATCGCCATCGTGCCATCACCACCGGCTACGATCAATGCGTCGAGACCATACTCCGCGATCCGTTTCAGAGCATCTTGCGAGACATCGGCCACTTCTTCTGTACCGTCAGGGTTGGTGATCTGTAAAGCGAATGGGTTTCCCCGATTGGCCGCCCCCAGAATAGTGCCACCGCGCGGCAGCAGATCGCGCGTATTTTCTTCAGTCAGCGACACTGCCGGAAGACCCGCGTACAGACCGTCGAATCCCTGAAGGATGCCCACAACATCCCAACCATAGTGCCGGGTAGCTGTCAGCACCACTGCCCGAATCACAGCATTTAATCCGGGGGCGTCGCCACCCCCGGTCAGTATTCCGATGCGCTTCGCCATGCCTGCCTCGCCAGAATTAAAAGCTGGGATGAGCAGCCAGGAAAAGGGGTGCAATCACGTATAGCGATCCCAATCCTGGCCCCCCGGCCTCAGCACAATAATACCACCGCGCGGTTCTACCAGAAAGATCGTTCCGTCGAGGCCAATTTGCAGGCGTATTTCGTAGGGTTCTTCCCACTCGCGTACAGCCCACCCGATACGTTCCCGCACGGAAGGCGCATTCCGCCAGATTTCACCAAAGCCGCGCCGGGGCTGCCAGGTATAGGGCGGCTGGAAGGCAGCCAGAGCAGGGTCATATTCCGGTGTACCCTCCTCAAAATTGTCTTTGAACACCTGCCAGCGTGGGGTGCTGGCGCTGTCATAAACTGCATAAATCGAGTCCTGCGCCCCGACCCAGATCATGAAACCCTGTTGAAACTGCTGGTAAGAGGCGCTGCTGACAATCGGCGCAGCCAGCGGGCAAACCCCTGTCAGCGGCTGGGTGAAGAACCAGCCAGTCGCACATGGCTGATTGACGTTGACAGCGGGATTGAATACAGCCTGAGTCAGACCGAACTGAGTCGGAAACAACGGTGGCAGAACGGTGGCGGTAGCTGGACGTGTCTGCGTGACGGTGGCGGTAATCGTGGCTGTCGGAGTTGGCGTTTTGCTGGGTGGCAGAGTCGGAGTCAGCAGCACATAATCAGGAAACTGACCTTCGATGGTTGCGACTTCGAGCGGTGAAATAGACTCAGATGTCACCACCGGAATCACTATCGGCGCAGGGCTGGATTCACGAGTCGGCAGGGCAATCGTGGGTTCTACCGTGACCTCCTGAACCAGGCGTGGCCCGCTGGAATTGCCGGGGTCAGATGTGCAGGCCGCCAGTAAAACCAGTCCCAGAACAACAATCAATGGGCGTTTGCCCATACACAATCCTCATGAATAGGTTTCACTCTTTGTAATTATAGTCCTGCTCCGCATTCCTGCAATTGCCCAAAGCGCCTATTCCCTGTATCATGGAGTCATAAGAAGTTTAAGTAATCAGATAAGTTGACAGGCTTGGATCGGACTATTCTATGGCAAGAAAAAAATCGACCAGCGAAGCGCGTGTGGAACGCCTGACCTGGGGACTGCTTGTACTCATTTTTGCAGTTCTGTACATCGCATCAGATACACTGTTGCAGTCCATGCCCAACTGGCTGGTTCCGCTGGCTGGCGGTGTCATACTGATAGGCTCTGGCATCTATCAGTATTCAAGACACTGGCGTGTCAGCCCGGTCACCTGGATCACCGGTGTGACCCTCATCTTCCTGGCCGTGATTGGCTTTTACATTGCGCCGCAGCGTCAGTTTATCGTCGAATCTCTGCTCGTGACTCTCATTGTGATTGTGTTCGGCACATTCACAGGTGAGACTTGACACGCTGGCGAAAATAGGCTATCCGTTGGTGTTATGCAATTTGTGCAAAATGAACGATAGACTATGACCGACACCAACGAACGCATCACCGTGGAAGATGTTCGCAAACAGGCCCTGCCCCTCGGGACGCGGGTCGTGGCCGGGGACGGTATGTTGAGTACCCCTGTCTCGTGGACCACTGTCATTTATCCCGAAGATGGCACCACATCCAAAACCTTGCAGCGTGGTGAGATGATTCTGGTCGCGCCGCTTGGAAAGAACAACAAACCTGTCACGACGGACATTGATGTGGTGCGCTGGGCATCGGACACACAGGCTTCCGGTGTGGTGCTGAGCGATCCCCCCTCGCCCACCGCCATCGCCGAAGCCAATGCCTACAATATTCCCATCCTGGCGCTGCCCGCCGGCAGTCGCATTCGCCTGGTCGAGAAGGCCGTTGTCAGCCTGCTGGTAGATCGCAAAGGCCAGCTTGAACGACGCGGCACGCAGATTTACCGCCAGCTTACCCAGATTTCT
>CAZKIB010000072.1:21762-24691 GCA_964552425.1 uncultured Anaerolineaceae bacterium
TGGCGGAACTCATCAGCACGATGGCCCGGCTGACCAATAAATCCGTCGTCGTACAGGACAAACGCCTGCGCATTCTGTACAGTTCGGTCCAGCCGCAGTTTGTCGCCCACTGGGAAGAAATCGAACAGTTCCTGCGCAAGCTGGATAATCTGCCTGTCGAGCTTCAGGATCGTCACCGGGTTGTCGAAATTGACAATCCGGTGCTGATGCAGGCGCTTCCCACGCCGGGTCTGGCCCGCCTGGTATCACCCATCGTCACCAAGGATATTGGGCGCGGCCATCTGTCCATTATTGGCTGGGACACCGGAATTGACGATATTGATGCCCTGGTCGCTGAACACGGCGCGGCAGCCTGCGCTCTTGAAATGGCGAAAGCCAAAGCGATCAGCGATACCGAAAAACGCCTGCGAGGCACGTTTTTGGACCGTGTGCTGATCGGCGATGTCAGCCAGCAGGAAGCGATCCGCCAGGGTGAACGCTTCGAGCATGACATGACCGAAGCGCACGTTGCCATTGTGCTGTCCTGGCAGTCCGAAAAGACCCTTTCGACCCGCCGCCTCGAAACACTGGTGAACGGCGTGGTGGGGAGTCAGCGCGCCAAAGCGCTCGTGTGGCAGCGCGAACGCGAGGAAGAAGTACTCGTTTTCTTCGCGCCCAGCCCGGAAAATCCTATCGACTCCAGTATGGTGCTGGCTCAGGCTTTCACCCAGGAAGCCCAGAAGCAGTATCCGCAGGCGCGGGTCGCCGTCGGGCTTGGACAGGTTGCACGAGAGATCAGCGCATGGCGAACCAGCTATCGTGATGCGGTGCAGGCGCTGGACCTGGCCCGCCGCCTGCAAACCGATACACCGCTCTATATCGGCGATCTGGGCGTGTACCAGCTCATTCTCAGCCTGTCGGATCGTGAAAAACTGCTGGAATTCTGTGAGCGCACCCTGGGCGCGCTGGTGGAATATGACCATCGCCAGCACGCGGACCTTATCAAAACCCTTGAAGCGTTCTTCGCCTGTCACGGCAACCTCAGCCAGACCGCTGAAATGCTGATCGTGCATCGCAACACCCTTCTGTACCGCATGAACCGCATCAACGAAATCGCTCAGATCGACCTTAATCGCCCCGAAACGCGCCTCGCCCTGCATCTGGCCCTGACGATTCGCCGTCTCCTCACTATGAAATAATTTACAATATAACAAAGAGAAGCCTCCAGCTTTACGGACGCCTCTTTGCATTACGTAACATTACAAAACATGCTGTTTTTGTACGCACTGCTATGAAAAACTGCTCAAAATTTGACAAAAGTAACCGATTCTTTATGCACTTTACCCGAACGAAGCATAAAAAGAATCTGGCAGTTTTTTTGCTGAAATCTGTCACAATTATCCTTAGAGGATTCCACCTCACCCACCAGACCCTTGTGCTATCTTTTGATACCTGAACAAGTTCAGGAGGAATGTCTTGAATACTGACTCATATACCGCGAACTATGACGTTCCCGATCTTCATCCTGTCGATAAAAACGAACATGACGCCTGTGCCCTGATCTGTGCTGTACGCAAGGGCGGCGAAGCCACGCATGGCAATGTTAAGCGCACCATTGAAGCACTGACACGCATGGGCCATCGCACCGGCTATATCGACGGTGAAGGTGACGGAGTCGGAATCATGACCGACATTCCCCGCCAGTTATGGACGAAAAAACTGGCCCGCGCCGGGCTGCGCTCATCCCTGGCGTCCAGCCGCAATTTCTGGGTCGCGCACGTGTTTATCCCTTCAGAAGCACGCAACCGGGCCGACCGCCTGATCGAACAAATCTGCCTGCAAATCACAGGCGCAGGGCTGGATGTATTAATCGACCATCCGGGCAAAGTTGACCCGCACGTGCTGGGCCGCAATGCTGAAAAGAACGCTCCGGTCTTCTGGCAGATCGCCGGCATGAACGGCCAGGTCGAATATCCTGACCTGGAACGGACACTGTTTAACTTGCAGCTTCGGCTGGAACGCGATCTGGGTGTCCACTTTCCATCCTTCTCATCGCACAGCGTCGTCTTCAAAGTCCAGGGAACGGTTGAGATACTGCGTCGTTATTATCCTGAACTGCGCGACCCAGATTACGCCTCGACAGTCACCCTGGGGCATGCCCGTTACTCGACCAACACCAACTCGATTTTTGAGCGTGTCCAGCCCTTCAACGTTCTCGGTCATAACGGTGAATTCAATACCATCTCACGCTTCCGGCTGGAAGCCGGCATGTTGGGCATGGAACTGGACAACAACGGCTCGGACTCACAGGATGTGGACCGTGTCGTGACCTACCTGTGTCACGAATACGGCCTCAGCCTGATTGAAGCCATGGAACTGATTTTTCCGCCCTTTGAACATGATCTGATCGCCAATTCTCCCGAAATTCATACCATGTACGATCAGATGCGCAACGCTTTCGGCCCCTTCGCTCAGGGTCCCGCAGCGGTGGCAGCACGCATGGGCGATCAGGTGGTGTTCAGTGTCGATGCCCTGGGACTGCGGCCTCTCTGGTTTGGCGAGACCGAAAAGGAATACTTTGCCAGTTCTGAGCGTGGGGTTTACTCGCTCGATATGATGTCTTCAGACCCCAAACCGCTGGCCCCCGGCGAGAAAGTGGCTATCGAGATCAAACCGGGTCGCGCTATCCAGGTTATGGACTATCCGGCTATCCAGCGTTATGTGCTGGAACAATACCGTGAACGTGGCATCCATTTTGCAGATCTGTCCGGCGGCATCTGGTCACTCAGCGATCTTGAACTGGACCGCCCGGATGTGCTTCCCGGCGACTACAACGGGTCGCGTGAACCCGGTGGCGATTTTGCTCCCGGCATAACCACCACCGCAACCGGAACCCGGCAAAAACCGCTCGAAATGGTGATGACGGATACCGCGCCACTGCCCTGGCAGG
>CAZKIB010000073.1:0-3416 GCA_964552425.1 uncultured Anaerolineaceae bacterium
AGCCTGCTATACCCTGCTTATTGAAACGGCGCACCCATTTCGTGCCTGCTGTTGGCCCCCTATACCCCAGATCCTGGGCGGCTTTGGTGGCTGATTTACGCGGGTCATCGGCCAGCGCCTTGATGATCTTCGCCCGTTGTACCAATCGTGCGGACGCCGTTCGGGATTTCGCTAGCCGATTGACCTGTTCCATCTCCTCTTCACTGACTGCTCGCAGCTTCACTCGGCTTCCCATCCTGCACTCCCACTGTTTAGCTTCGACCAGAGTATACCCTTATTTGCCGAGAGAACCAGTTAGATCAGCATATTCGAGGTTAGCGTTGTTCAAATTTCCGTAGCGAATAGGAGCATTTTCTAATTTAGCGTGCTGTAGGTTAGCTTGGGCCAGGGATCCATCACGCAACCACCCATGTCTATCCAAGCTCTTTATTGCGCTAATAGCTTTCCGATTCTCTCCCTTAGCTACATCGTAGATCAAATCCTCCCTTAATTGTTTCAGTCTTTGCTCTTTCTGTTCCCGTTTATCCTGCTGTTTGCCCCACCAGTCCAGAACCAGAAATGTGAATCCCACACCGACGAATTCAGTCCACAGGTTCATACCGTAACCATCCTTATCGGCAAACAATATCCAGCCGATAAGGATGCCAATGCAGATCAGTACGACAACCGTTGTGATCCGGTAAAAACCGGGATACTGCTGCATGATGAGGTGACGTTCGGCTTCGCGCTGTTCCATATCTCGAACTCCTGTGCCGTTTTGATTAACCATAGCACAGGATGAAATGCGGTGTACACCTCAATTGTGGGGTTATTGGCGCAGTGGTTGGGAGAAATCGCACTTTTTGACCTGAATCCCAACAGACTGTACGATCAGCAACCGAGTCGTGTGGACGATAGGTTGTGCGCTGCGGTCAAGTTCCATCTTGTTCCCCTGAACCCAGAGTATTAAGATGCTGATACAACGTCTCAAAAGGGTATTGGAATGGATATTTTACAGCAGCTTCTGCTTGACCCGCTGCAATATCCCTTCATGCAGCGCGCGATGCTCGCCGTCATGCTGATTGGCATCGTCAGCGGGGTGATGGGCGCGTTTGTTGTCACACGCGGCATGTCCTTCCTGGGGGATGCGCTGGCGCATACCGTGCTGCCGGGGGTGGCGGTGGCTTATCTGACCACCAACGGCGCGGCCACCGGGGTGCTGATCGGCGGGATGGTCGCTGGAGTGCTGTCAGCGGTGGGCATCGGCCTGCTGACACGCGGTCAGCGGCTGGCGGAAGACACCGCTATCGGGGTGATCTTCGCGGGGGCGTTCGCGCTGGGCATCGGCATCATCTCGCGGGCACAGAATTACGCGGCGGACCTCTCGCACATCCTCATCGGCGAGATTCTGGCGGTGACGGATGAGAACCTGCTGCTGATCGCGCTGATTGGCGGGGTGGTGCTGGTCACGACGCTGCTGCTGTACAAGGAACTGCTGCTCATCTCGTTTGATCCCACCCTGGCGCAAACGCTGCGACTGCCTGGCGAAACGCTGCGCATCGCCCTGCTGGTGCTGATGGCGCTGACTATCGTGATCGGCGTGCAGGCGGTGGGCATCGTGCTGGTGGCGGCTATGCTGGTGACACCGGCGGCGACGGCCCGTTTTTTCACGCGGCGGCTGCATCACATGATGGCCCTGGCTTCCGCGATTGCGGTATTCAGCGGTGTGGCCGGCATGTACATCGCCTGGCATGAGCGCATCGCGGCCAGCGCGGCCATCGTCCTCACCATGACCGCCCTGTTCCTGCTGGCCTATGCCTTCGCGCCCGGCAAAGGCTATGTCTGGTCCCTGATGGGCCGCTCCGCGCGGACGGCCTGAGATCTGGCTGAGTCCGCAGGCTGTTCGTCAGGTTATCCTGCCAGTGGAAGATGCTATAATAAGGGCGTTAAGATTCGGTTTGAGAGTCAGGAGTCCGCCATGCGGAGAATCATCCTTGTGCTTGTTGTGCTGCTCGTGCTGGTGGCTCCGGCGGCGGCCCAGGACGGCGTGGTCTGGAAAGCGGAATATTACGACAACCCCTATCTGGTGGGCGGCGACAAATACATCCGGCAGGAAAGCGCCGTGCGTTTCGACTGGGGACTCGGTTCGCCTGCCGACCTGCCCGATGACAACTTCAGCATCCGCTTCACCACCGACGCCTATTTCACGGCGGGGACGTACCGCTTTTCGGCGCTGGCCGATGACCGGGTGCGGGTCTCCATTGCCTTCGCGCCGGTGATTGATACCTTCAATAACCCGCAGCCCGGCACGCTCCTGAGCGCTGAAGTTCCG
Organism: uncultured Anaerolineaceae bacterium; assembly: GCA_964552425.1. GTDB lineage: Bacteria > Chloroflexota > Anaerolineae > Aggregatilineales > Phototrophicaceae. Next base: position 2,312 of record CAZKIB010000073.1, read on the forward strand.
CTGCCGGAAGGCTGGCATCATGTGCAGATTGATTACCGCGAGGAAATCAAAGAGGCGTACATCCAGTTCGATTGGGCGCTTATCACCCCCGGCTCGGACGCGCCGCAGCTTCCGGTGCTGTTCACCTCCTCGCCGGCGCTGACCCCTAACCCCTGGCAGGCCGCTTATTATGACAACCCCAACCTGAGCGAACCGTTCAAATTCAAGCGCGATGAGCCGAGCGCCACACGCACCTTCAACACGGATCGCCCGCGCGAAGATATGCCTGCGGACAATTTCTCCGTCCGGTGGGAGAGCATCCAGCCGCTGGATGATGGCACGTATCAGATGCGCGTGCGGGCCGATGATGGCGTGCGGGTGTATCTGAACGGTAATCGCGTTATTGACCGGTGGCACGGCGCGACAGGGCAGATTTATACGCACACCTTTACCGTGCCCAAAGGGGAGTACCGCCTGACAGTGGAGTATTATGACGCTGGCGGACTCGGCTTTGTGGAGTTCAACCTGGTCGTGCTGGATTCGCGGCCCATTGACCAGCTTTACACGCTGCCCGGTTCCGGTTCCAGCGCGCCTGCCGCAGCCGCTGCCCCGGCCAATGTGCCGCCGCCCACCGGCTACACCATCACCGCCGGGGATGCGCTGAATATCCGCAGCGGGCCGGGCACAGGCTTCGACGTGGTGGGCAGAATGCCGTTTGAAGCGCAGGCCGCTGTGCTGGGCCGCGACGCCAGCAACATCTGGTGGCAGATCGATTACAACGGTGTGGTCGGCTGGGTCAGTGCGCGTGTGGGCCGCATTCAGCCCGACGCCAATATCAACCGCATCCCGGTCACGGGGTAGCAGCGAAGTGGTCCGTTAGCAGTCGACAGACGTTGTCGCTGGTGGTTGTGGTATTGCTGGCTCGTTCGAGCATTGCACCGATGGGTGTGCCAACGCGCCAGCATCAACTACCGCTGTACACCCGTAATCTGAAGCACTTCGCGCCGCTGGTGGGCAGGCTGGCGCAGGAGCCGTAATCAAGGCATCGTTGTGTGGAGATTGATTTTACTGCTGCTTATTCTCATCTGTTCCGCGTGTAATCTGAGCGCCGCGCCGCCGCCGACAT
>CAZKIB010000073.1:3426-5341 GCA_964552425.1 uncultured Anaerolineaceae bacterium
CAGTCGGTGAACCGTCCACGCCGGATATTGGGCGACCTACCCTGCTGCCGCTGCCCGGTCTGCCAGCCACCGACATTCCGGTGACCACTGTGCCGCTGCTGAACGCCACCTGTCAGGTATACACGACGTATTCCGGCGTCCGGGCCGATAACCGCCTCAGCCTGCGCTCTGACCCCACCACCGAGGCCCCCCAGATTTTCCGCGTTCCCAACAATATTCAGGTACTGCGCATCCCCGGTTCGCAGGAGGTCGAGGCGGACGGCTATCACTGGCTGAATGTGATTTACGAAGAGTCGCCACAGATGCGCTACATCGGCTGGATCGCCCGCGACTCGTTCGAGGTCAACGACGTGCGCGATACATCAGTAGCCACCCTGCGCCCGACCCAGAATCAAGCGCCGTGTTAGGCCCGGCGCTGGGGTATAATCGAAGCAGGGTGGGTGAACACCGTAAGGGTTAAGTAGAGGGATGAAACATGGCTGTAAACTATGTAACGATCAAAGGCTATGTCAAGGATGGCAAGCTCGAAGTTGATCTGCCGGAGAATGTGACCGAAGGTGAGGCCGAAATCACCGTGCCGGTTGCTGTTGAGGAAGATGATCTGACTCCTGAAGAACTTCAGGAATACCTGAACTTCAAGGGGCTGCCGTTCGGTGAGATCGAGACCGGCGGCTGGGAGGACAGGGGGATTGAGGACAGCGTGCAGTTTGTCGAAGAACTGCGTCGCAAAGCATGGCGAAAGTCTGAGCTTGAATGAACTGTTTGTTGGATACCACCGTTCTGGTTGATCTGCTGAACAACTATCTTCCTGCACTTCGCTGGAAGAACGAGTATCCGAATTTTCAAGCGGGCATTACATCGATAACGTGGCTGGAAATCGTTTATGGCGCAAGAAATCGTGCGGAGCAAAAGCGGACACTGAAAATGCTGTCACAGTACAGTATGGTTTATGTAACACAGGCAGATCAGGATTGGGCCATGCAGCAATTTGCTCATTATCGTCTGAGTCATGGTGTTGACGTACCGGATGCGCTCATCGCCGCGCCAAGCTACCGGCTGCAACTGCCGCTGTATACCCGCAACCTGAAGCACTTCGCGCCGTTGCTGGGCAAGTTGGCGCAGGAGCCGTATCGACAGAAGGAATGAGTATGGATGTTGTGTCAAACCTGCTTTGTGTCAAACCTGCTTGCGGGTATTATCGCTGGGGTGTTGAGTGCAGTCATTGTTTTGTTTCTGAAGAAACCCGCACTTAAATTTGATGTGGGTGAAACTCATGAAACAGGCACGGGATTCCGAATCCTTAGGGCAAAAGTGACTAATCGCCCGCTGGATTGGTTCCTTGCTCGTATATATGGTCGCGACCCCGCTTTAATGTGTCTGGCTTGGATTTATTTTTATTACAACGATGAGAAAGCCGTACACCCTGGCAAATTTATGGTCGGTCGTTGGGAAAAGACGCCACTGCCAATAAAACAGGTTTCCACTCATCAGTGGATTCCCGATAGTTTCTCTATTCGTGATTGGGTTGATATCTCCCCAGATTCTTCCGAGAGATTGGATTTAGTTTGCAGATTTGAGGGTGAACCGTTCTGTTACGGGTGGAACAACGAAAGCTATGATTATGCTGATTTGAAAAATGATATTTGGAAATTAGATAAAGTAAGATATTACATCTACGTGAAAATAAAAACTGGGGGCAATATATTTGATACGGCCTATGAATTAATCAACGAAATTCACCCCCGTCTTGAAATAATCACTGACAAAAACCTCATCAAACGCCTTAGGCAAAATTCGTTATGAGTGTAGACTCCATCTCCCTCGAAGTCTTCAAGAATCTATTCGCCTCGGTTGCGGAGGAAATGGGCGAGACGCTCAAGCGCGCCAGCTTCAGCCCGAACATCAAGGAACGGCT
>CAZKIB010000073.1:5441-5939 GCA_964552425.1 uncultured Anaerolineaceae bacterium
GTGGAGACAGCGGTGCAGGCCTTTGAGTCGTTTCAGGAAGGCGATGTCGTCGTGCTGAATGACCCCTACGGCGGCGGCACGCACCTGCCGGATATTACGATGGTGTCGCCGGTGTTTGCCGGGGGGGAGATCGCCTACTTCGTTGCCAGCCGCGCCCATCACGCCGATGTCGGGGGCATGTCGCCGGGGTCGCTGCCCCTCAGCACGGAACTGTACCAGGAAGGGCTGATTATCCCGCCCATCAAGCTGATCTACAGCGGGTGGATCAACGAGGCGGCGCTGGCGCTCATCACGGCCAACAGCCGCGCCCCGCAGGAACGGCTCGGCGATCTCGAAGCGCAGCTTGCCGCGCATCGCGTGGGGGAGAACCGGCTGCGTGACCTGATGGTCGAACATGGTGTCGAGACGGTGCGCGAACATGCCGACGCCTTGCAGGATTATTCCCGCCGCATGACCGAAGCGGTCATCGAGGCTATCCCCGACGGGGTGTACACCTTT
>CAZKIB010000073.1:5962-6233 GCA_964552425.1 uncultured Anaerolineaceae bacterium
GCGCGAGTTCCGCATTCCCATCTGCGCGACCATAACGGTCAAAGGGTCGCAGATGACTGTCGATTTCGCCGGGACTGCGCCGCAGGTGGCCGGGAACCTGAACGCGGTATCGGCCATCGCCCGCAGCGCGACCTGGTACTGTGTGCGCCTGCTGGCGGAGGATGATGTGCCGGTCAATCACGGCTGTTTTCAGCCTGTGACGGTGATCGTGCCGCCGCACAGCCTGCTCAACCCGGACTTTCCGGCGGCGGTGGCGGTAGGCAACACCGAA
>CAZKIB010000073.1:6255-9513 GCA_964552425.1 uncultured Anaerolineaceae bacterium
ACACCGAAACCGGCCAGCGGGTGACGGATGTGGTGCTGGGGGCGCTGGCCCAGGCCCTGCCCAACCGCATCCCGGCGGCAAGCTGCGGCACGATGAGCAACTTCACCTTCGGCGGGCGGCAGAACGGGCAGTCGTTCGTCTATTACGAAACCATCGGCGGGGGGCACGGCGGGGGGCCGCTCGGTCACGGTGTCAGCGGGCGGCATACCCACATGACCAACACGCTCAACACGCCGGTGGAAGCCATCGAACACAGCCTGCCGGTGCGCGTGCTGGAATACCGCCTGCGGGATGATTCGGGAGGGGCAGGCCGGAGTCGCGGCGGAGAGGGCATCCGGCGGGTATATGAGTTCCTGGCCCCGGCGACCATCACGCTCAACAGCGAGCGCCGCATCTACGCGCCCTACGGACTCAAGGGCGGCGATGATGGCCTCAAGGGCGAAAACCGGCTGGTGCAGAACGGCCAATCGCGGGTGGTCAGCGGCAAATTTACGGCGCAGGTCGGCCCCGGCGATCAGGTCATCATCGAGACACCCGGCGGCGGCGGGTGGGGGAAATAATCGCAGCCTCGTTTCCGGTTTGTGTGTACAATGAACCACAGGGCAGATCAGAACCTGCTCTATACTCTCTGACACAGGAGCGATTGACTTGCGCCTGCTCGACTCCCTGACCATTCACGACGACAAACACATCGAAATTTATCACGGCGACCTGACCACGATGCCGCCTGATGATGCGGTGGATGTGCTGGTGGTATCAGCCTACCCCAACAGCTACCTGCCGCTCAAGGGCACACTCATCAGCGCGCTGGATCAAAAGGGCATTTCGCTGCGAGAACTGTCTCAGCGCAAAGCCTTTGACCTGCGCGAGAATTTTTCCTGCTGGATGTCCGAAGAAATCCAGTCCGATGACCCCGGTATTCAGTTCAAACGCATCCTGTGCTTCGAGCCGCGTGTGCGTGAAAATCCGCCGGAAGTGGTGGGCGATATTTTTCAGAGCCTGATGCCCTTCGTCACCGGCGACCTGAAGATCAGCAGCGTGGCGATGCCGCCCGTCGCCACCGGCAATCAGAAAGTGCCGCTGGTGGATATGCTGGAACCCCTGCTCGAAGCGGCGGTTCACTGGCTGCAAATCGGCCTGCCGCTGGAAAAGCTCAAAATTGTGCAGCATTCCGAACTTAGGGCGATGGAGATGAAAGGGGCGTTCGGCGTCCTCAAAAAGCGTTATCTGAGCGCGCCAGTGGTTCAGCCGGAAGCGTCCCGCGCTTATAAGTACGATGTGTTTATCAGCTACTCGCACATCAACACCGCTGAAGCGCTGTTCCTGACGGATGAACTGCGCGCCTTGCAGCCGGACATCCGCATCTTCTTCGACCAGCGTGAACTGGATGTGGGCGCGGCCTGGCAGTACGAACTGTATGAAGCGCTGGATGACTGCCGCAAAGTGGTAACGCTGTATTCGCCGACGTATCTCTCGTCCAAAGTGTGCCGCGAGGAATACAACATCGCGCTGTTTCGCCATCGTGAAAATGACGATGGCGTGCTGATCCCGCTGTACCTGTACAGCGCCGACCTGCCTACGTACATGAATCTGGTTCAGTTCATCGACTGCCGTGAAGGCAGCAAGGACAAACTGCGCGCCGCCTGCCAGGAGATTATCCACAAACTATGACCACGCCAGAGCCAGCACCCAAGCCCCGTCGCACACGCCGCACGAAAGCCGAAAACGAAGCTGAACAATCTGCCAGCCCGCCTGATGGGACTGATGAATCAGAAACGGCTGCGCCCAAACCCCGCCGCAAACGCAAAACCAAAGCCGAAAAAGAGGCGGAGCGCATCGCGCAGATGGCCGCCGATGCCGAAAAGCCCCTGCTGGAACCGAAAGCGTGGATGGCATTCGGCCTGCTGCTGCTCACAGTGGGAATCTGCATTTACCTTGACCCCATCGGTTTCGAGCAGTCCGGGCAGTCCGGCAATGAACCCTGGATCAAAACGATCCTCGTGCTGCTGCTGGCGTTCCTGGGCAAAAACCCGGTGTCCATCGGGCTGGGCGTGCTGGGAGCGCTGGCGGTGGTGTGGGGGGTGATTGGCTGGGTGCGGGAGAAAAGCCAGAACAGCAAGGCATAACCCGGCCAGATTGATACCGGGATGGTCTTCCCTGCCTCACTGGCAGCGAGAAAGACCATCCCTCAAACGCGGGTACTGTCATCCCCCCGTTTCAGCAACCGGCCCGCGCAGCAGTTCCTCAATCTGGCTCATCTGCTCAGGGGTCAGCGGCCCAAAGCGCATCGCGCCGGCATTTTCGGCAGCCTGCGCCACCGTGCGAATGCCCGGAATCGGGATGGTCTGTTCACTGCGCGACCAGATCCAGGCCAGCGCCCCCTGCGCCAGGGTCCGCCCGCCGCTGGTGAGTACCTCGCGCACGGCTTCAAGCTGCTGGAGCGTGGGGATCAGAAACTCTTCGCGCGACCAGGCCCTCCGGCGAAAATCGTTATCAGGAAAGGTGGTATCCGGGTTGTACTTGCCGGTCAGCGCGCCCTGCAACAGCGGGCTGCGGTTGACACTGGCGAGGTTGAGTTCGGCGCATACGGTCAGCATCTCCGGCGCATCCTTGACCACGTTCAGGTTGTGCTGGATAGCCGCGCAGTGTTTGCCCTTCGCCATCGCCCGCGCTCCCTCGACGGACCCGGTACTCCAGCCGTAAGTGCGGATTTTGCCCTCACGGACGAGCGCTTCCAGCACATCCACCAGTTCGTCAACCTGTTCCACCGAGAAATCCCAGACATGGAGCTGGTACAGGTCAATCCGGTCTGTGCCGAGGCGGCGCAGGCTGGCTTCACATTCTGCCCGCACATTGGCGATGATTTCCGCAGCGCTCTGCGGCATGACGTGTTTGGTCGCCTCATTGACGTTCCAGCCGAATTTGGTGGCAATCACAGCCTGATCGCGCCGCCCGTCCAGCGCCTGCCGGAGAATAGTTTCGCTGTGTCCTGCGCCATAATTGGCGGCGGTGTCAAAAAAGCTGACGCCGTTGTCCAGGGCGAACTGAACCGCGCGAATCGACTCGGCGTCATCCACCTCGCCCCAGCCGCCTTCCCGGTCACTGATGCGCCACACACCACCAATGGCCCAGCAGCCCATCCCCATCGGGGGCACTTCAATGCCGGAACGTCCCAGTTTTCGTTTTTCCATGTCCAGGTCTCCTTCTGCATCCAAACATTATCGGCACACAGCGCACCCGCCCTATGCCAAAGCACAG
>CAZKIB010000073.1:9550-9793 GCA_964552425.1 uncultured Anaerolineaceae bacterium
GGTGAGGCTCATAGTAGAGGTGAGGCGACAGGGCCAATGAACCCTTTTGCGCCGGCTGCGGATGTATCGCAGTGTGCTGACAAAATCAGTCCACAACCTGGAGTGCGCTCCAGGTCAAGACCCCAATTTCTGAATCAGAAGCGAGGTTGATGTCATGCTGTTTCTCATCAAATCCGTGCATACCGGCGTGTTCCTGTTCATGGCCGGGTGCATCGTCTATATCTGGTACGCGGCGCTGGCGCG
>CAZKIB010000073.1:9812-16656 GCA_964552425.1 uncultured Anaerolineaceae bacterium
GCGGCGGCGCTGGCGCGCGTCTACGACTGGAGGCTGTGGGCAGCTATCAGCGCGATTGTCATTGAAATGCTGGTATGGTGGTTTTCGGGCCGCCGCTGCCCGCTCACCAATCTGGCGCTGCGGTACGGCGACTTCACCGGCAACGACTGGATTGCTGACATTTTTCTGCCGCGCTGGGCCGCCGAAAAGATCATGCCGGTGTCGACGGCCATCCTGTTTGGGGGGCTGGTGCTGCTGGTGGCGCGGGCGATTGGCTAAAGTTCGTCGGCATTGACCCACTTGGGGATGAAGGCTGGCTCATGATTGGCGACATCATCCAGCAGGGCCAGCGGGTCGCTGTGGACCAGCAGCATGGCGCGGTGCTGTGTGCGGATAAACCCCTCACGCGTGGCATAATCAAAGAATGCCAGCAGACCATCATAGAAGCCGGCGACATTGAGCATGGCGACGGGCTTGCGATGATAACCCAACTGCGCCCAGGTAAGGATTTCGCAGAATTCGTCATAGGTTCCAAAGCCACCCGGCATGGCGATAAAGGCGTCGGAAAGTTCCGCCATTTTTGCCTTGCGTTCGTGCATGGACTGCACCACCAGCAGTTCAGTCAGGCCGCGATGCGCGATCTCCTTATCGACCAGCGACTGCGGCATCACACCGATGACCCGCCCGCCGGCTTCAAGCGCCGCATCCGCGACCACACCCATCAACCCAACATGCCCGCCGCCGTAGACCAGTTCAAAGCCACGTGCTGCCAGCGCCTGTCCCATCACCTGGGCCGCTGCGATATACTCGCCGTTCGCCCCATTACTTGAGCCGCAAAAAATACCGATACGTTTCATCGAACCTCAACCGTTCCATTTCCATTCGCAACCGGGAGGGTAAACACGAAGATGCTGCCCCCCGCCGGATTTTCCTCAATCCAGATGCGCCCGCCGTGCGCTTCGACGGCCAGCTTGCAGAAGTTCAGCCCTAAACCGCTGCCGCCGCGATGCCGCCCGGTCTGGTTCTGAATCTGGACAAAACGTTCAAAGACACTCTGGCGCGCGGCTTCGGGCACACCCGGCCCCCGGTCAATCACCGCCACCCGCAGCAGATACTCCTCCACGCGGATGCGGACGACAATCTCGCTTTCGCGCGGGTTGAACTTGAGCGCGTTATCGACCAGATTAAGCAGCACGCGCTCGACTTTCTCCACGTCAATGACCAGACGCGGGTGCGTGGCTGGCAGGTCGGCCACCACCGCAATATCCAGTTCGCGAGCCAGCGGTTCCAGTTCCGCACGCACATTATCCACCAGCGGCCCCAGATCGTCCACTTCTTCCAGATGCAGCGACATCACGCCGCTTTTCATGCGGGAAATATCCAGCAGCGAATCGACCCGGTTGAGCAGCTTGCGGATGGCGCGCTGGCTGGCCCCGGCGGTCTTGGTGACAAGGCTGCTGAACTCGTTTTCCGGCGGGATAATCTCGCGGAGAAGTTCTACACTGCTGGTCACGGCGGTGAGCGGGCTGCGCAGGTCATGCACGATCATCTGCGAGAATTCTTCGCGGGCGCGTTCCAGGTTGTGCTGTTCGGTGCGATCATTAAACACCAGCAGCACGCCGATCACCTCGCTGATTTCGTCGCGCACGGGGATCATCTGGCGCTGGATGTAGCGAGGCGCGCTGCCGCCGATGTGCAGGGTGTACACCAGCATATCGGCCTGCACCACCGGCCCCCACAGCATTTTCACGAGCCGGCGCATCTCATCGTCTGATTGGAAACCCAGCCGCTCCGGCAGCCGGACATCAGGGTCACTCAGCAGGGAGTCCAGATCATGGCCGATCAACTGGTGATTGTCCAGCCCCAGCAGATCCACACGCGGGTTTGCCAGCGCGAACTGCCCGTGCCGGTCAATCAGCACCAGCGCTTCAGTCATGGTATCGAGGATGGCCTGCATCCGGTCACGCGCCTCGGATGCGTTAAAAAACAGGCGGGCATTTTCGACGGCAAATACGGCCTGGTTCGCCAGTTGAACCACAAAATCGCCCTGTTCCTCACGGAAACCGCGCGTACTTTCCAGCGTGATCGCGCCGACTGTCGCGCCCTGCCAGACAACCGGCACGCTTAACTGCGCAGTGGTCCCCGGCAGCAGCGCCAGATAGTCCGGGTCGTCCTGCACACAATCGCAGATGACCGGCTGGCCGCCGCGAATCACCCGCCCGGTGATGCCCTGCGCGAACACCGCCGGGTCCACAAACGCGCCTTCGGGATAGCCGGACGCCGCCATCAGACGCACCGCGCCGCTGCGATCATCGCGCAGCAGCACCGCGCCCGCCGATGTGCCGGTGGCTTCCAGCGCGGCTTGCAGCAGCAGATCAGAAATATTCGGCAGACTGGTGGTGGACATCAACTGGCGGCCTAAACCGGCCAGCGCCGAGAGCAGTTCGATACGGGTTTCCAGGGCGCGGTAGGTCACTGCGTACAGGTCGGCGTTCTGGATGGCCTGCGCGGCCTGATTGGCAAAGGTGCGCAGCAGTTCAATCTCATAGGGCAGGAAATGCTGCGGTGTATCAAAATACAGGGTAATGGCCCCCACGCCCTGCCCGCTCACCACCAGCGGCAGTTCCACCCAGGCAGCCTTACCCTCACGCCGCACCGTCTCGCGCAGATGCCCGGCGCGCGGGTCGTCGACATGGGCGATCACCACCGGCACATCCAGCCCGTTGGCCTCCAGATTGAGCGGCATGACCAACAGCGGCGCGGCATCAAACGTATCGCTCAGGCCAGCGCAGCGCACCATCCTGAAACCACCGCCGTTATAGCGATAAACCGCTACGCCGGTAGCTTCGGACACCGCCGATGCGGACGTAATCACCGTGTCGAGCACATCTTCGGGCGAGAGCGTCTGCGTCAGCAGGGCCAGCACGGTGTTCAGATCGGTCATACGCACGGCGCGCTCGGCCTGCTGCTTGTAAAGCTGGGCGTTGTCGATAGCGGCGCTGGTAGCCGCAGCGATAATGTTAAGGACACGCTGTTCTTCCAGGCCAAAATGATGATGCGGCTGTGTCGATGCGATTTCGAGCATACCGAGGGTGCGGCCCATCGCCAGCAGCGGCACACCCAGCCAGGTGGACACCGGCACATCCGGTGGTCTCAGCCCTAACCGTTCGCACTCGGCGGCCACCTCACGCGGCAGCAGCAGCGGCTTCTGCGTTTGCAGCACCTGGTCGATGAGGGTATCCGGCTGGCGGTCATGAACACCCGGCGACTGCACGGCCTGACCCGCCGCAACCACCAGCGCATAGCGCAGGCGGCGCGCGTCCGGTTCGCACAGCACCGCCGCGAAATAATCAATGTACAGCAGCGCGGCCAGTTCGCGGTACACAGTGTCCAGCAGAGCATGAGCATCCTGATTGGCGCGCACCGCCTGGCTGATGTTCGCCAACGCCTGCATTTCGCGGCTTTGCCACATCAGGCTGTACCGCAGGCGGCTCAACCAGAAGAGACCCAGCGCCAGCGGCACAAAGCCCGCCAGCAGCAGGCCAAACATCGCTGTGAAATGACCATCATAAAACGCAGCGCTGACCACCACCAGCGGCACAGGAATCGCAAACACCAGCGCCAGCAGCAGCCGGTTTTCGACCAGCGCGCCGCGCACCGAACGCCGGTCCACATAGACCGCCAGCAGAAAAATTAGCAGGTAGATAGCGATGTAGGCCAGCAGCAGCGTGACCAGCGGCCCGACATCTGCCCCGGTGAGACCGGCCAGCGGCTGGCGGCCCCCGGTGAGACGGTAGACCCAACCCGCCAGCGCAAAACTGAGCGTCACCCGCGCTGTGACGGTGATGATATTGTGGGAAACGGGCGCAGTGCGGTGAAAACGCGGGCGGCGCTGCGGGCGAGATGCGCGGATCAGGCTGCCGGCCAGTCCACCCAGAAAAATGCCCCAGGTCACAACCGGGCCAGCTTCGGCAGGCAGCAGCACAATCGCCAGCATCCCCACCACAAACGCAAAGCTGATCTCACCCTGCGCCAGCAGCACGCCAAAATACTTGGCCGCCGCAGTGAATAACCCGGCCAGCACCGCCACACCCAGAAAGTCGAGCTGAATCGAAAACAGATTCGCCAGCAGCACGAGCAGAGTCGCAGCCGCAAGAAACCATAACCAGATTGTTCGTTGAGCAGGGTGCAGCATAAAGTCACAACCGGAATTCAAACAATAAAAGTGAACAGCCGAACGTCTTTAGTCCATAATCGATAGTCAAAAGATAAAATCAGGTGTGTCCCAATCGGAAATAGTCTGATATGGCTTTTGACTAAAGGCCAGAGCCTGTCGACTGCCGGCTAGTATATTACAGTGTATAACAGGACCTTATTCCGCGATAGGTAAGGTAAACACAAGGCACGCGCCGGGCAGCGCGCAGTCATCGGCGATGTAGATAGAACCGCCGTGATGCTCAACCGCCATTTTTGTGAAGTTGAGACCCAGCCCATGACCCTTGTGCCCGCGCCGGGGTTCATGACCGGGGATGCGGCGGAAGCGCTCGAAAATATCGCCCCGGCGTTCACGCGGGATACCCGGCCCGCTGTCGGCCACGCGCACCTCCACCAGGCTGCTGTCGGCGATCACACGGGCAGAGACCTGAACCACGCCGCCATTGGGTGTATACCGTACCGCGTTGTCCAGCAGATTGACCAGCACCCGCTCGATCTTTTCACGATCCACATAAACAGCGGGCAGATCAGCCGGGAGGTCTGCACGCAGGACAATCTGAGCTTTCTGCGCGCTGGTGAACAGGGCGGTAAAGGCCGTCTGGACCATGCTCTCCAGCGGGATGGCCTCACATTTCAGTTCAAGGCCGGGACGCTGCATTCGGGAAATGTCGAGGAGTGTTTCGACCAGCACCAGCAGCCGAACGGCATTTTCTCTGGCCGCGCGCAGCAGCACGGCATTGTCTTCATAATCTTCTGGCTCGGCCAGGCGGGGAACCACCAGGTCCATGGCATTCTGGATGGACCCCAGGGGGCCGCGCAGGTCGTGGATCACCATATCGGTGAAATCCTCGCGCTGTTCGTCCAGCAGGCGCGCCTCGGTAATATCGCGCAGCACCAGCAGCCGCCCGGTGATCTCGCCTTCGCCCCCGCGCACCGGCAGGCCGATTTCTTCGATGTACAACGTCTGGCTGGCAGTCCGGCGCTGAAGTTCCCGGCGGGTTTCGGCTTCGGGCTGGGTGCGCATGGTGATGACCACGTCCGCGATATTTGCCGCGAGGGAATCGTCTGACGATGCCTGCGCATGTTTGAGCAGGATATTCGGGAAATGCTGACCGATGTACTGCTGAAGCTCAATGCCAAGCAGCCGGTGCGCTGATGGATTGGTTTCGATAATGCGCACATCCCGGTCCAGCAGAATCAGGCCGTCGCGGGTGGAGTTCAGAATGGCCTGCATCTGGTCGCGCGCGGTGCGGATGCGTTCGTGCAGGCTGGCGTTTTCCAGATGCCCGATGGACTGCCCGGCCAGCAGGTCAATAGTGTTCAGGTCGCGTTCGATCAACTGCCGGAAGCCATCAAAGGTGATGAGCAGGACGTAGCGCACCTGCCGGGCGCGCTTGAGGGGGATCGCCACCGCGCTGTCATAATCAAAGTCGGTAGTGTATTCCGGCTGCTGGCGCACATCCGCGACATGCACGAGTTCGCCGCTGCGGGCAGCCTGTTCTGCCAGCAGAAAGGGCAGCCGGTCTTCGGCGGCAGGGTTGTGCTGTTCCGTAAACCACAGTTTCGCCAGCGCGCGCAGATGATCGGCTTCGGTGGTGTACAGAACAGCCTGCTTGCCCTGGAGAAGCTGCAAAGCCGTTTCCAGAATTTCGTAACCCACCGAGCGGGTATCGTCAGCGCTGACCAGCCACAGGGACAGATCACGCAGGCTTTTGAGCAGGTCGATCTCATGCCGGCGTTCTTCGAGAAAGCGCGCGTTTTCGATGCTCATGACCGCGTGCCCGGCCAGATTGGTCAGGAAGACACCGTGTTCATGGCCGAAGGTATCCGGCTGTTTGCTTTCGACAGCCAGCGCGCCGATCACCCCACCATCACGCAGCAGAGGCACACCCAGCGCGGACAGGTAGGTCCTGCCATATTCTGAAGCATAAAACGGCGCGGTGTGGTTGTCCGGGACGATCACCTGATGGCCCTGCTGCATCACATAACCGGCCAGTCCCGTGTGCTGGTCGCCGGAAAAATAGCGCCAGTGAATTTCACCCTGTTCGCTGCGCTGTTCAATGACCCAGGTCTGGCCCGAATCGGTTAACAGCGCCAGCAGCACCAGGTCGGCATCTGTCGCTTTAATCGCAGCTTCGAGGACATGACCGATAATCTGGTTAAAATCCAGCGAACTGGTCACCTGCTGGGCGATGTCCTCGACCACCGCGATCTGCGCCAGCCGCCGGTTGAGGTCCTGCTGAATTTTTTCATGCAGGCGAATGTTGTTGATCTGCGTGGCGATCTGGTTGGCAGCCATCTCGATAAACTGCCATTCGCGGATTTCGAATTCGCGCGGCGGCTGGCTGCCCAGCAGGACCGCGCCCAACACCCGGGTTTCGACCACCAGCGGGATCAGCGCGATGCTGTGTTCGCCGTACTCATTCATCTGGGCCGCGATAGCAGACGGCAGACCCGGATCAATTTTTTGAAAGGCGCGCGGCTGCGGCGGTTCATCGTTGTTCAAGCGCAGAAAGTCCACAAAAGGCAGGATCATCTGCCCGCTGCCGGGTGATCCCCCATTCACAATCGCCAGAAGACGCGGCTGCTGGCCTTCCGTCAGGATAATGGCGACCCGGTTCACCCTGGTCATTTGCTGCAACATATCGGC
>CAZKIB010000073.1:16679-19116 GCA_964552425.1 uncultured Anaerolineaceae bacterium
ACAGGTTGAGGCTGGACGTTGAGATGCGCGAAAGCTGGACAAGCTGGCTCATCTCATAGGCGTAATGTTCCATCACCTCGAACAACTGGACATTTTCCAGCATGGCTGTGATCTGGTTGGCAAGGGTCGCCAGCAAATCCACGTCCTGCTGGCGAAAGGTGTGTGGGGCCAGGTAATACAATTGCAGCAGCCCGCGCTGCAAGCGCCCGGAGCGCAAGGGCAGTTCGACCAGCGCCCGAAAACCGGCGGCTTTGCCCAGTTCCTTCAGCCGTTCATCAGGCTGGTCATGGACATCGGCCACCACGCGAACTCCATCAGGCAGGGTCGGGGGCTGCTGATCCAGGCTGGCGAGGTGCGCGCTGGTCAGGCCGAGGTGGGTTTTCAGTTGCAGCACGTCAGCTTCCAGCAGAAAGATGGCGACTTTGCTGGTATCAGCGATCAGCGCTGCGGTCTGGCAGGCGGATTCCAGCGCGCTGTCCCGGTTATTGCTGAATAACACCTGCTGAACCGACTCGTTCACCCGTGACAATTTCTGAACGAGATCCGTCTGGCGGGTGTACAGCAGGGCGTTGCGCACCGCCAGCCCGACCTGATTGGCAATGGTCTGGAGCAGGCGAATTTCATCCTCACCGAAGGCGTCTTCTGACACCATACTCATGACCGACATGACACCGACTACCCGCGCGCTTGCCAGCAGCGGCACGCCAACATAATCCACGTAGGGCGCGGTCATCGTCAGATTACTCAGTTCAGGGTCACGCGGACGGTCACTCGCCCGGATGTGGAGCGGTTTCCTGTGCCGGATGATGTATTCCGCCGTGCCGCTGCCGAGTTTGCGGGGCCGCCACTCCAGGCGTTTGCCATCGGCCACCACCAGCCGGAACTCCAGCATCTGGTTTTCGTCGTCGTAGATGGCGATATAAAAAATGGAGACATTCATCAGCGGCGCGACATGCTCATAGATATTCCACAGCACATCATCCAGGTTGAGGTTATCGGACGTGAACTGACCGATGTTGTTGAGCAGGGTGAGTTCCTGCGCCCGGCGGTTCAGGGTGACGCGCGCCCGCTCCCCCTGCCGCAAGTACCAGACTTGCAGGATCAACAGGCTGACAATCACGACAAAAATGCCCAGGCTGCCCTGCCACGCGGCCGAGGGTAAGAACAGAACCAGCCAGACCATCACAATTTCACTGACCACCTGAAGCAGATCAAACGAAATGTGCCTGGTCAGAAGCGCCTCGGCAGCGTGGGCGCTAAACAAACCTGCCAGCACCGCCAGCGACACCTGCACCAGCGTCTGCGGAGAGACTTCACGGTAAGGCACAGCACCCCCCAGCAGCGCCAGCGCCAGCGCGGCCACCAGCAGCGCCGGAATACCCGCCAGCACCCGCCGGACTACGGCGGTTCGTTCAGTTTTTGGATGGAAAAACACGGCGGCAGCAGCGCCCGCTGCGATCACGGCCAGCGCGGGAACCAGCCCGATAGTCAACCAGCACAGCAGCGCGGCGATGCTGCGATAGATGGCCCACAGGCTGCGCCGGGTATGCACGTTTGCCAGCGAAGCCATGACCACCAGACTGAAACAACTGCCAATGACTAACAGGTGAAACAAAACGGCCACATGACCCCCTCCGGTCATTGCCACTGGAATGCTTCAGATCAATAAAACTGTGCAATTCATCAAAATGCAAGTCCTGAACAAGAGGGTTAACAAAACGTTGGCTGTCGATTTTCCCTCAATTGATGCGCCCTAACTATAACACAAAATGTTAACAAGTGTGACAGTTCATCCAGGCCGAAATGTATGAAGATGCCGGCAGGTTTAGCGTGCCGAAGGCTCGTGCTTTTTTACAGTTGCCATTACAATGGGACAGACGATTGAATCACAATGAGGCAGGCTCATGTCCCAACGCCATTTTACGCTGTTGTGGCTGCTGGCGCTCATGGCGCTGTTCCAGCTAAACCCGGCAGCAGCCCAGGTGGATGCCGGCTGCGGCACATCGCTGGCGATCACACCGGGGATGCGCATTAACACCCGTCCCGGCATTTACATCCGCAATCTGCCCACACGCAGCGGCGGCATCGCTGAATATTTGCAGGAAAGTTATACCCTGCGTGTGCTGGATGGGCCGCGCTGCGCCGATGGCCTGAACTGGTGGCAGGTTACGGGGCCTGTCGACATCAACCCCGGCTGGGTGGCGGAAAAAGAGACCCCCACAGGCCGCTTTCTGATCTTCCCGATAGAAGAAGACCCCGGCGCGCTGTGCCCGGAACCACTCAATCTGGTGAGCGGGTCGCGGCTGCCGCTGCTGAATGATGTGCGTATCCGCCAGGAGCCGAACCTGAACGCGCTGGTGCTGCATGTTGCCCCTACGGGCGAAACGGCGACGATCATCAGCGGGCCGGAATGTATCGACACACTCAACTGGTGGCT
>CAZKIB010000073.1:19131-24669 GCA_964552425.1 uncultured Anaerolineaceae bacterium
CATCATCATTCAGGGCTGGATGGCGGAAGGCCGCTTTGGGGATACCTTCCTGCCGGACCCGGACCTGCCCTCGCCGGATGCCATCTGCGGCCCGCCCATCCCGCGTTTGAGCATTGGCGAACGGGCGCAGGTGAATGTCGAGGATTACAAGCCCAAGCACCTGCGCAGTGTGCCAGGGCTGGATGGCGCGATTCTGTACGCGCTGATCGAAGGCATCGCGTTTGATGTGCTGGCCGGGCCGGTATGCGCCGATAATCTGAACTGGTGGCAGATTCAGATCGTCTCGCGGCCTGATGTGATTGGCTGGCTGTCCGAAGGCGGGCCGGGCAATTACGCCATCAAACGCTTTACGCAGGACCGCCTGCCGGGGAATTGAGGTTTTCGAGTATGGTAGTCCAGTCGCATATTCTGACAGCCGAACAGTTTGACCAGTTTCTCGCTCGGCCCGAAAACGCTGACAAACATGTTGAATTCATCGCCGGCGAGATTGTGGAAGTGCCGAGCAATACACGCTCGTCTGAAATCAGCGTCACGATTGCCACCTATTTCCGAATGCACCTGATCCAGAATCGCCTTGAAGGGCATGTCACCGGTGAAGCCGGCTTGTATCAGATTGGAGCCGAGCGGTATGCGCCGGATGTCGCCTTCAAGCGCACGCCCACAACGACTGAGTTTGTGGACCCGCAGCCACCCGAACTGGCTGTGGAAGTGGTATCGCCTTCGGATGATGCCCGCGTGTTATCGATCAAAATCAGCAATTATCTGGCGGCAGGCACAACTGTCTGGGTGATCTACCCTGAAGACAAACGTGTGGTGGTTCATATACCCGGCCAGGGCGCCCAGATCCTTACGACTGAAGATACTCTCACATTCGACGGACTTCCTGGATTCGCGCTGCCAATCAGGAATATCTTTTGAGCTTCCTTTGCAGGTCTCTTGCCCTTGTGCAAGATTTTCAAGACTTTTTCGCGCCTCCCGGTCTTATACTGAGTCTAAAGTAATCAGACTGAGAGGAGCAGTGATGACCGTTAAAGTGTCGTGGTATGATGCCGACCAGACGATTATTTTGCAGGAATTCCCACTGACGTGGACCTGGGAGGATTTTTTTGACGCGGTGGAACGTACCGTCGAAATGGAAAACACGGTCAGCCACCCGGTTTATATCATGGGGACGAACCCGCCCAACGGCAAGATGCCCGGCGGCAACACCCTGGCGCAGTTCAACGCCGCGCTGAAGATGCACCCGCCGCACATGCAGCTTTACATTATGGCGACCAACAACGCCTTTTCCGCCATGATGGGCCGCATTCTGGTGCAGACCAGCGGAATGCGCGAGAAAACCCGCCTGGTCAACACGGTGGAAGATGGCCTGCGGCTGATCGCGGAAGAAAAGGCGAAACTGCCGCAAAAGCAGCGCTGAACTCTGGCTCACCCTCCGCAAGTGCGCTTGAATCCGGTAAGATGAGGACACAATTCAGGCGCGCTTTGAGGTGTTTATGCCGGTAGAATTTGCGTGGGATAACGACGCACAGACTGTTTTGCGGGTGACGGCCACGCTCCCCTGGAACTGGAACGATTTCCACAAGGCGCTGCGCCGGGCGACGTTCTGGCTGGACGCGGTGGATCACACCGTCGACATTATTGTTGACCTGCGTCACAGCGGTAAACTGCCCGCCGGGGCGCTGGGGCATATCCGCAGCCTGGGAACGGCTATCCACCCGAATACCGAAGATCGCATGGTGATTATCGGGCTGGATGAAGCGGTGGCCGGGCCGCTGGGCGGCGCAGACCGCACCTATCAGGACGATGCCCGCTGCATCCGCTTTGTCGAGACAGACGAAGACGCGCAGGCGGTTATCGAAACGTGGCGTTCAGCAGATCAGTAATCATTTTCATTGGCTATGAAAGGGCGATCCGTGAATCGCCCCTACAGACAACCCTGAAATTTTGTTCGCTTAACCCGCTGAAACGCCCCAGAAACGCAGGGATTTATCGTCACTGGCGGAGACCAGCACCGTGCCTGCCCCGTTGAAGGCCAGGCCGCCGACCCGATCCGTATGGCCGGCAAGCTGCGCCACAACCTCACCCGCCGCCGCATCCCAGATGAACACGCTGTAATCCTGTGAGACCTCGTCGCCACCTGCCGAAGCCAGCAGCGCGCCATCCGGGCTGAACGCCAGCGCTGTAACCGCCGGCCCGCTTTCAACCGGCGTGCTGACCTGCGCCTGAGCCGCCACATCCCACACAATCACCATGCCATCACTGCTGCCGGTTGCCAGCAGCGCGCCATCCGGGCTGAACGCCAGTGTCCGAACCGGGGCATTGTGCCCTTCCAGCACCGCAGCGGATGAACCGTCCGCCGCGTTCCACAGGCGCACAGAGGTATCGTCGCTGCCCGAAGCCAGCAGCGCGCCATCCGGGCTGAAGGCCAGCGCGTTGACGATACCGGTGTGCCCGCCCAGCGCCGCTGTCTGGGCCACTTCTTCGATCCCCCACAGCAGAACAGCGCTGTTTTTGTCGATCTCCGCGCCGGTTATCGCCACGTCACCCGCCGAAGCGACGGTATTGCCATCCGGCGAAAAGGCCACTGCGCTCGTCATGAGCTGATGACCCTGGTCAAACCAGCGTTCCAGCGTCCCGGCCTGCGGGTCGGCGGACCACAGCCGGATGCCGCCCTGCGCGTCGCCCAGCAGCAGCAGGCTGGCATCAGGGCTGAAAGCGAGGCTGGTGGTCTGCACCGTGCCGCGCAGGAGATTGGGGGTGACATCCAGCGCGGTGAGGTTGTATAACCAGACACCGGCTGTGCCGTTCCCGCCCGCAACCGCCGCGAGGTCCCCGGCTGCCGCCATTGCGGGGACAATATTGCCCTCCGCGCGCGATAGTTCCGCCGCGCTGCCGGCGTTTTCAACACTCAGCGCCGGCAGATCAGCCGGCAGCGCCAGCGCGGGAACCGGCTCCAGCCAGTAGGAGCCATCGCGCCCTTCCACCGTCCAGCCGACGCGGCCATCATAATCCACCTGCCACCACACCTGTCCATCGGCGCAGACCGGCCCGGCGACCATCTGGACAACAGCCTGCGGTGGGATTTCACCGCTCACCGCGCCGTTATCACTCGGCTCACTGCGCTGGATAATGGGCGGCCCGGCCACGACCCGCACCTGTATTTCTGTCGTCAGACGGCGGGGAAGATACATCACACCCGGTTCGGGTTCGGGGCAGCCGATAGAAGTGTCCAGTTCGTCCGCGCTGACCGGGGTCGGCGTGGCGGCATTCAAATCTTCCTGACCGACCTGACTGCACAGGAAAGCGGTATTGCCATCCGCCGATACGCGATAATCGTAAACCACACCACCATAGGTGATCAGAAATTTATAACCCTGCGTGACCACCTGCGCATAGGCGGTATCTGGTTTGGGGCAGCCCATGCTGAGGTCCGGGTAGAGGTCCTGCGCCCAGCGCCAGTTTTCCACATCGTTCAGGGTGAGCGTGCGGCCCACCTCCGCGCTCAGACGATCCAGCGCGATATTCACCTGATCCGGCGCGCCCTGAGCGGCAGCGGTCAGTGTCGAGAATGTGCCATACAGGAGTGCCGTGAGCAGCGTGAGCAATAAGCGTTTCGGCATAGGGATTTTGTCCTTTCTCAGTCCGGCATAAGAATACCGCCCGATCTGCGGTTCGGGCAATAGCGCATTGGGCCGGACAGATGTTCATAATCTGCGCTGGCGTCCGAGGCGGCGGTAGGAACGCACCCCCAGTACCAGCGATACCGTCGGCAGCCACACCAGACCGAAGGCGGCAAACAGGCCGGTGAGCAAACCGAACAGGCCGCCATCATCCGCAGGGGGCAGGCTGTAGGTCAGGGCCGCCGCGCCGAGGAGCAGCAGCGCCATCGCACCGGATGAGATCAAAGCCGGGGATTGAACCGGCACACTGGCATCCAGCAGGGCCGCGCCCTGTTCACGATGCTGGAACCACAGCACCACCCAGCAGTAACCCGCCAGCGACAGCAGCACCAGCAGCGAGAGGGTGTCAATCTCCGCGCGGTAGCGCATAATCAGGACAATGAACAGGACACTCACCAGCATCCATTCCAGTGGGCGGAACATCCACTGGCGCATCTGCTGCACACGCCCCCCGGCCAGCGCCGCGAAGGCGACCACCGCCGCGAGGCTGATTCCACCGGCGACCAGCAGAGCCGCAAGTGAAATTGAATCCGCCGGGATTTCCGTAAACACAGGCAGGCCGCGCATCCAGACGCCCCACAGCGCCCCCACCAGCCCCGCCGCCAGCCACTGCCAGCGCCCTGACCGGCCAGAGGTCAGCGCCAGAAACAGCAGCAGCGCCCCAAACCCGACCAGCGTATGCGCACCCATGATGCGCGTGGCCCAGGTGCGCGGGACATCGGCCAGCGCGCTTTGCGGGTTCAGCGCCAGCGCGTTGAGCAGCGCGTAGAACCCGGTCAGCACCAGCAAACCAAAAATATCACGCACCCGGTAGCGGGCAGCAAAATCGAGCAGCAGACCGCCAAGCGCGAAATAACCCGCAGCGCGCAGGGGCCATTCGATGATCGGGTGTCCGGCGGGATTCGTCCACAACAGAATTTCGGAGGCGAACAGCAGCAGTGTCGCCAGCAGACCACGCGCAAGCCAGATCGTCACGCCGCGCTAGCCCTGGGGTTTGATAGCGGCCAGCCGCGATATGTGGTCGGACTCGCTGGAATGCAGGATTTTCCAGTCCGCGAAATAGCCCGCCAGTTCACCGGGGTTGAGCAGATAGTCCGGGTTGAACTGCGGCTTCACGCTGCGGTAGCCGGTATTGAACGTCTCGTAGATGATGCGCCCGCCCGGTCTGACACAGGCGCGAAGCTGCGGGAACAGATCGCGCTGGAGGAAACGAAAGACGCACACGATCTGATACTTGTTCAGTTTCAGGTCGGCTTCATCCAGATCACACAACAGGAAATTGATATTGCGCAGGCCGCGCCGCACCATTTCGGAACGGCCCCGCACCAGCGCCATGCGGCTGATGTCCATGACATCCACGACATAACCCTGCCCGGCCAGCCATAGGCCATTTTGTCCCAGACCGCCGGCCAGATCAAGCGCGCGCTGTTCACCGGGGCCAGTCGCCGGCGGTGTGCATTCAAACAGAAACGGGTCCGGTTCTGGAAAAGACCCCTGGTTTAACTGACGGTAGGTGGCATCCCAGCGGTTGCGATCAGCAGCGGACATTGTTAATCGTTCTGGCCTCCGTACACGGGGATGTAAGCGAGCGCGTCGGGGACCGCAGCCATCGTCTCATCATCGCCGGGGTACAGACGCGCATCCGGCTTGCGCTGGCGGCGGGCGTGCAGTTGATAGGCATCGCGCAGGGTGACAAAATCCGGTTCGCGCCAGTTCGGTGGGAGTGCCAGACAATCTGCGAGTGCCTGAAGGCGCTGCCCACCGGGGCTGTTCCAGTCCGGCGGGCGCAGCTTGGCCTGGGCGGCGGCGGTCTGTTCGGCATTCGACCAGGCTTTTTGCAGCAGATTACCGCTCA
>CAZKIB010000074.1:0-3118 GCA_964552425.1 uncultured Anaerolineaceae bacterium
ACCGTCCCGCAGCAAATAATCTCCCAGCGTACCCAGGTCGCTCAGGTCATAGGTATCCCAACCGCTTCCGGCAGCATTTGCCAGGGAGAGGACGTTGGTGTCCGTCGCATAATACGCATCCCCTACCCCAGAGGGTGTCCCAGGTCGGGATGCAGCGGTTCCGCTGTTCAGTCGGGCCGTAAACCGCTGTGCAAATGGAAGAGTCAATAATTCAGGCATGAGGTCTCCCTATGGTTCCGTAAACACAATGTCTCCATCGGAGACGACCACCTCGCCATCCGAGGTCACAATTCGACTTGCAATGTCAGCCATCGTAAGGGCCTGACTCTGGTCTTTACTGTAAAGTTCAGCGCGGGCGTAGATGTCCTGGGCCTGAACGGTCTGCATCCCTTGATACAGGACGACCCAGCCTTTGTTGAATTCATCAAAGGGCACGGTATCCGGGTAGTTTTCAAACAGCGCGGCGTGGTTATGTTGGCCTGTGTCGCGGTCCCGTTCGTCCGTAAAGGCACTCCCTGCCGTGACAATCAGGGCGCTGATCGTCGGATCAAGCGTGACCTGCACCGCGACGGCCTGCCCTGCGCTCAGGCTGCTCAGATAGGCTGTCAGATCGTCACTGATAACCGTCTGCACATCATAGAGCGTGCCACCCAGGTTGTAGGTTGCTCCGCTGATCTGAACACGCATCGATGGCGGGTCTGTAGGACGCAGCAGCCCGTAGTCAAAGTTCTCAGGGCGCGAGACCACTGGCGCAGTGGGTGGCACGCCGAATAAATACTCTTCAGCCGCCACGCCATCGAGATCGTCTACCTCCAGAATGTCGCCCACGCTGATAAGCCGCACCCAGGTCCCGAATTTAATCAGATTCTCCGGGAGGGTGTTCTTTTTGAGCAGCGCGGTGAAAACCTCAGCCGGGGCGTTTTCGCGCTGGTCACTGCTGTTATCCTGAAGGGGTGAGCTTTCCCCTGCCCCGTGCAGCCAGACCTGGCCGGGATAATCGGCCTCTGCAATGGGGACGGCAACCAACCCTGTAACCGGGTGGCCGAGTCGGGCGCGGGTCGGCTGCTGCAAACTGCTATTGCGCCCCCCTGCTGCCTCATAAATCGCCTGCATAATCCGCTCTTCGGCCAATGGCATCACAGCACCCCCGCGATACCACGAATGACGCCGATAGGTCCAACTCGGACAACCCAGTCTCCAAGCATGTTGAAACTGGTGTCTCCGCTATCGGCGCTGACTTCCAAACGGTTGAACCCATGCAATAAGACGACCTCGCCGGACACCTTCAATCCGATGAGACCAGGCACATCCCGCACCTTCAGCCAGGCATTCCCGCCCGTCGTTGAACGCAGTAAGGCCGGCTGATTCCCGTCCTCGTCACTGCCAATGCAAAATACCCGATTCGCATCCTGACGATCCACCCCCAGGCCGTAGGCGTTGAACGGCAGGCGTTGGAGCGAATTGCGCTCTGTATAAACCCCGCTTGAAGGGTTCAGGGTAAACAAGGCCCGCTCCGTGTTGTATTCCACCAGTTCGGCGGACACGTCTATATCGTCAATGAAGGCGACTGCCGTTCCTGATGGCCCACTGGCACTATCCCACTCATTGAGGGTCGAAACCACGACTTTCCAGACCTGGGTATCCGCGTCAATGCCCAACTGGGCGCGTGTGACGGTAAAGGATGCCGCGCTGAAACTCTCTTCAGGAAAGCTCTTGCTTGCAATCACCTGGTCATTGCTGTCGAGCAAAGTGACCGTGTAGCTCCCTCGCCGGTTCGTCAGTGTCCAGGGAATGCTGTACACGCGCCAGAAGGACACCTGATTGAAGGTATAAAACGCATCCAGGTCTACCGTGACGTTACAGAAGACGGAATTCCCGAAGCCTGGCCCGGATTGGCTGCCAAAGGCCATGTTCACCTGCGCCGGGTAAAAGGCTGAGGTTCCGATCCCACTGGTCGTCCCGCCCCCAGAAATCACATAATCCGGGTAGCCGCCCGCATCGAACGTCACTGCTTCGAGGTCGTTGTCAGGCTCTGGCGCTTCATAACGCACGAAGGGCACGATTGCCGAAGAGGTCGAGCGCAGGGCCAGGGAAGAGGGCCATGCAATCCACCCCGTTGGATTGCTAAGCTGGCTGATCGCGCCCCCCTTCGTACTGGCTGTGTACACGCTGTAGTTGTAGCGGCCTTCGACATCGGTTGTGCCATCGTGGGCGATAATCACCAGACGCTCATCATACAGGTCGAGTCCCAGACCATTCTCTACGAAGTCGTTGTCGGTCAGACCAGAGCCAATGAGTTCAGCGCTGTTGAAAGTCGCCCCGCCATCGGTGGAACGCGCAATGCGCACACCGGCCTGATGTTTCCAGCCCACGACCCAGTAGTCCGCTTCTACCGGGTCAATCCGAATACGGCCATTTAGCCGGAAGGTGTCATTCGGGTTGACACTGGCCCACACCTCCAGCGCATTGAATGTGATCGGGTTCAGGATGGCATCCGGGTCGCTGCCATCCACTACCGTAAAGGTGGCGCTGTAGAGCGTGAGGGAACTGGTGTCATTGTCATAGGTCAGTACCCCGAACTCAATAGGGTCTGCCGGGTCTGTAAAGTAGGCGCTGAAGCGGTTGACATCCACATCTACAACCTGCCCGCGCACGTAGCCATAGCGCGTCTGCGGGCTGCCGAAATTGTAGGTCATGCCCATCAGGGTGTAATTATTCCAGGCCATCAACGCAGACAGGCTGATGCCGAGGTCTGGAATTTTTTGTTCATAGCGTTCAAAGTAAAGCGGCACAACACTGGCATACCAGCCTGCCGCGCCCCCCCGGTTGACCGGCACAGGGATTCCCGGATAGCCGAAGGTTTCGATTTCCGGGGTAATTTCAATCGTCTTTCGTTCGGTTCCGGGACCTGTCCAGCGACGAGTCACGGTTAGCGGAACCCAGCGGGTGCTAACCAAGCCCTGCCCCAGCGGATCATACGAGGCTGACACATTAAAGAGGTTCCATTCATCGAGGTCGCAGGGCTGCGCTACGTCCAGATTCCCAAACGCCTGAAACGGGGGGAGTTCAGTCAACGTGTTTTCGTGGGCATGGTGAAACCCGGCTAGTTCATTCACCC
>CAZKIB010000074.1:3273-3586 GCA_964552425.1 uncultured Anaerolineaceae bacterium
CTTTGGGACGCCAGGCCAGGCTTACGCTCAGGACTTTTCGGATGTGCGCGGGCAGCCATGTCCAGCGTGTTGCCAGGTCGTTTCTGGCGCTGTTAGATAGATATGAAGGATGTCTCAGCATCCGGGTTTCGCCATCCGTGCGACTCCCGATATTCCCTGCCCCATCGAAAAATCCGGCCAACTGCTGCAACTGCCCCCCCAACGTGTCGGACCGGTTCAGATTGTGGATTTGCCGCCGCAGGCTGAGAAGATAGGTGTCGAAATCCAGATCGTGTCCGTCGAGCAGGTAGGGGGCGTGCCAGGCGCACAGGTA
>CAZKIB010000074.1:3644-3876 GCA_964552425.1 uncultured Anaerolineaceae bacterium
CGACTTCTTTTCCTGAATGTACTGTTTTTCAATGCGTATCTCATTGGCGGCCACGACGGGCGCAGCAATGGAGATCACGGTCTCGCGGGTTTGCCGGTCTGCGCTGGTCTGCGCAGATGTGGTATATCCGACATACGAATGGGCGACATCCGCCATGTTGTCGAGCGTTTCACCGCCCCAGGTTGGGTCTTCGCTGATAAGGAACATCTGACCCGGAAACACCAGCGTGGTC
>CAZKIB010000074.1:3887-5028 GCA_964552425.1 uncultured Anaerolineaceae bacterium
AAAGGCCAAATTCATTTTGAGACCGGTGCGATCCTGAGTGCTTTCCAGCGGGTAACGCACGGGATACCGATAATTGAGCGGCGACCATTGGCTGGTGCGATCCCGGTTGTTGGCAAAGAGATAGCGGTAGGCAGTGGTGACTTTGCCTTTGGTGTCAGTGGCCTGATATTCGATCTCGTACACCCCTGCCGGGGCATCCACGACCAACTGGGCCGCATTCTGGCTGATAACCGTTGTGCCATCCTCATACCAGGTGTGGGCACTATAGGCGCGTCCAGTCCAGTAGTACGGGTTGACGTTTATGGTAAAACGAGCCAGACCGGTTGATGGATCGACAAACGCCTGTTGGTGCGGACCAAGCCGGATGATCGGGCGCGGGTTTTTGCCCTGATCGCTATAGGTCTGAGTCCAGAATTTGTAAAAGACTTTATTGCGAATACTGGACATATTGCCCCAGGGGGGTCGGAATTTGACGATGCTGATATACAGATCGTTGGCGAGAGTCTGCCGGATGTCACGGGCATACCCACTTTCACCAGGGTATTTGGGATCGAGATAGAGCGTGGTCGATGTGGGCGTCAGACGGACAATCCCGTAGGTGACATCGGCCAGGCCCGGAGCCGTGCCGATCATCACCATGCGCCCGACTCGTGTTTCCGTTAGCCAATCTGCGGAGGTGTTGTCGACGGTCAGACTGGCAAGGGGATACGTAAAAGAGATTTGATTAATCTGCGCGCTGGCGACAATTTGCAGCGGAACCGCATTGACCACCAGAGGACCGGGGTCATGGTCTACGCTGCTCAGTCGTGTAATGTCGGCGCCGGAAAAGCTCATCAGGGACCTTTAAGCGTTTAAGAACTCAGATACGATTTCCCACTGCGTTGGACCGGGGCGCAGCTTGACCGCATCCAATAGGGTCGCAAAGGAGTACGTAGCCCCGCCTTCAATGTTTTCACTGGCATTGCCATCCAGCGCCGCCGCGTTCGCTCCGGCCACCCACTTAAAGGTATATTCCTGCTGCCCAGCGGACGCCAGGGGGGGGAGCGCCACTGTAACACCATTGGCGGTGGTGTCGATACGGATGTAATCATCATCCGTAGTGACGGTAGGGGCCGCCGCTGTGACCGTGCGCACACGAGTC
>CAZKIB010000074.1:5038-6433 GCA_964552425.1 uncultured Anaerolineaceae bacterium
GCCGAATCTACAAAATCCTGATGTGTTGCGCCGGTGATATTGCCTTCGGTGTTGTCGGCATAATCCGCCCGCTGCTCACTGCGGAGTTGATGGGTCATGCTGGGATACCTCCAATGTTGTGCGAGATATTATGGGCGAGACTGTGAGACCCCCCGCTGGCCGCAAGCACACCCTCATCGAAATCAATGCGAAGCCCGCTCACGGTTCGTGACCCCGGCCTCGCCTGAACCACGAGCGCGGGATCATTCCAGTGCGCGTTGAGGTTTAGACAAATCCACCCCTCGTAAATGGAATAGGTGACGATTGTCACGACCTCATTCCAACCGTCCGTTGGGAAATAGGTGTTCCGCCAGTATTGCGCCATCATCGGTGTGATGGGATCAAATAGCCAGGAGCCGTTATAGCGCCCGATCCCGCCTCGTGTGCCGTCCAGCGTGTCCGTAATCACGGCGTCATACTGGCGCATGAAGCCACTCGGAGAAACGGGCGGCATCCACAGATAATAGTTCAACTGGTCATCTTGCAGGGGGAAGTTGCGAATATCGTAGGTACTGGTCATATCCGCTGCATTCCAGGTCCCCACACGAATGCGATGCTCAGGCATTTGGCATCACCCCTGTTTTGGCTCCTTGCAGCCCCCGCGCTACCCCGCGTACCACGCGCAGTTCGAGTTGGTCGAGATCGTCCTGACTGACGCTGCACCCGATCTGCGCGCCGCTGAAACTGACGCTGACGGACGGCCCGCCGCCGCTAATCCCCAGCCGGGCCAGTTCCGCCGCTAATCCCGTATGTTTGGGATACGGAATAGCCGCCTCTGCCCAACCGGGTCGCACATCGCCAATGACGGACAGCGTAGGCCGATCCACCCCCAGTGTGCCGTGTTGGAACGAACGGATATTGTTCGCCCCAGTGAAAGCGGACAGTGGGATATTGCTGCCCCCGGTTCGCCCGGATAAAGTAAGCGCCTGCGAGGTCGGCTGGCTGCTGTAGAAGGCATTCGCCCGACGCTGCAATTCCCCCAGAATGCCGTTGAAGGTGTCGATTCCCGCCTGCTCCAGCACCGCAAAGCCGGCTTTGGTGGTTTCGATCATCCGGTTGGAACTCTGGTCGTAGCTCGTGACCAGGCTGCGCAGGGATTTATCAATCGCTTCCTTTTCGGCCTGTTCCCGCTGGCTAATTTGTGTCTTAACCTGCTGAAGGGCGGCTTCGCGTTCCTGAATTTCGAGTTGCAGGTCCGCCCGCTTTTTGTCAATTTCTGCTTGCAGCGCCGCGATCTTCTCATCACGCACCTGCCGGGCTTTTTCGCGTTCCAGTTCGAGGTTGTCGAGTTGTTCCTGTTCGGCCTGACTCCGATCCTCTGAGCGTCTGCGGGCTTCGGTTTTGAACTGCTGCTGC
>CAZKIB010000074.1:6506-7054 GCA_964552425.1 uncultured Anaerolineaceae bacterium
AGCAGTTCTTTATCTGCCTCACGTTTGGCTTTTTTGGTGTCCCTGATGAACTGCTGAAACCGTTCCAGGTCTGTCTTCATGAACTCTTTATCAATATCGGCGCGTTTGGCCCGGCTTTCGGCGTCAAAGTCGATGACCTGCTGCCGGGCTGCCGAAAGCTGCTGTTCGGCCTGGGCGACTTTTTCGACACCCTCAGTGCGCAGTTGGGTGAGCCGTGCCTCGCCCTGCGTCTGAATGTCAATCGCCCGCTGCGCCAGATCGTAGAGACTCTGCTGGCCCTGTTCCTGTCCTTGCTGGGCACGTTTCTGACGCTCGATGCCCTCTAAACCGGGCAGCAGGCTCAGGATGAGATTGGCTTCGTCTCCCAACTCGCCAAACCGGGCGTTGAATTCTTTGAGCGCTTCCGCGCTGGCCTCTCCCTTCGCCTTGACATCAAGGATGGCATCCCGTTCAGCCGCAATCTGATTCAGGCGGTTCCGAGCCGCTTCAGCGGTTCCTCCGGCAAACGCACTGAAGGAAGCCCGTGTCTGAATTTCACTGCGCAGCAG
>CAZKIB010000074.1:7075-7374 GCA_964552425.1 uncultured Anaerolineaceae bacterium
CCGCGCCGTGCGCAGTTCCTCTTCGGCCTCCGCTGCGAAACGGGCCTGGACGCCGGTGTCGTTGAGGGTTCCTTCGAGGCGACTGGCTTCCAGTTCCGCCGAGGCTAACTCTTGTTCGAGTTTCTGGGTCTCTTCGCGGAGTTCCCGTGTCC
This sequence comes from uncultured Anaerolineaceae bacterium, assembly GCA_964552425.1. Classification (GTDB taxonomy): domain Bacteria; phylum Chloroflexota; class Anaerolineae; order Aggregatilineales; family Phototrophicaceae. Next base: position 7,228 of record CAZKIB010000074.1, read on the forward strand.
CTGCGAGGTTGGCCGCATCCGCTACCGCCGCCAGAAGCGGCCCCGCCTGATCGGACAGACCTTGCAGGAGCCGTTTGTTTTCTTCGATCCGGGCGCGGGTAATTTCGTTTTCCGCTTCGCGTTGTTCGATAGCGGCTTCAATCTCTG
>CAZKIB010000074.1:7384-15659 GCA_964552425.1 uncultured Anaerolineaceae bacterium
CTTTAGAGCCTTGCAAGCGCAGGCGAGTGACCTCTTCCTGCGAGTCGATTAAGGCCCGTACCCCCTGCGCTGCCTTTTCGTTCTGCGCATTAAAAATAGCAACCGCGACACCCAGCGCGATAATGGCTGCCCCCAGCCCCAAGCCCGTAGGGCCGAGCGCCTGCGCCCCGGCTAAGGCTTGCGCAGGAAGATTTTCCAGCGCAACCTTGAGACGCGGTAGCGCCTCGGCAGTTGCGAAAATATCGCTGACCACCTGCGCCCCACCTGTTTGCAATCCTGCCGCATCCCCCAGGCCCCGGATGGCATTCAGAGAACTTTCCGTGTCTCCAAAGAGACCGACCTGATTGGAAATCCGGCTAAAGGCCTCGTCTCCGGCTTCCGCCCCGGAGCGAGGTTTGCTGAGACGGTCAATCTGCGCGTTGGCGGCCTCGATCTGTTCCGTCAGTTTGGCCGCTCGAATCGTGGCCTTGTCCAGGTCTTTGCCTTCTAACCCGCTCATCTTGCTGCGCAGATCGGCCAGTTCTCTTGCCGCGTGTTCGGCTTCAATCGTCAGTCGGTTCAACTGCGCGGTGGTCAGCGCCGTCGCTTTACCAATACCCTCTACGCCCTGACGGGCACGATTGCCCGCAGACTGGTCGAACTCGTATTTGAGGATAGTCGTACTGACACCATCGGCCACTATAACACGTCCTGCCAGCTTTTCTTTTTGAGCTTCTTGTCTTCTTTACTACCGCTGCCGCCCTGCGTGAGTTTCCAATACTGGAAACGCTTCAGCAGAAATAGACGGTGCAGGTCCCGGATGAAACTGGCATCCTGATCGTCCAGGCCACCCGCACGCGGCAGAATGCCTTTGGTATAGTAAGCGCTGAAACGATCCTTCAGATACGACGCCGGGTTTTCAAACCCCAGGTCCTTGCCCAGCATCTTGAACATCGCGTCAATCTCGTCACCGGTCATGACGTATTGACCAGGTTCCAACTCCGTCAGGACGACGAAGCGGAGATACGTATTGATTTCTGTGATTTGCCGCCTTCGGGCGGCGATTCTTTTGGGTCGTTTCTTTCCTCCGGGCTGAGGTAGTCCTCTGGCACAAGCGCCGGGTCGTTGATGGGCGCGTTCTCTTTGCGTACCGCATCCCGCAGCAAATCCCGCAGCGCCCCGTTTAGGGTTTGCCACTGATTAAACGCCTCCAGCAGGCGTTCAGGCGTGTCGGTGTAGCGAGGCGCGCACCAACCGGCCAGCGTCCCTTTCATCTGGATTGACCCGCACACCTGTGAAAACACCCAGGCGGCATCGTGCAGCGTAGAGAGGATAAACGGATCATCCTCTTGCAGGACCGTAATCAGCTTGCGATAGATGACATTGGTTTGAAGTTCGTCGTGTCCATTCTGACGACGAACTTCAACAGTGGTTTTGCCGATTTTGACTTCTCTCACGCTACCCTCGAATTCGCTTATCAGGCTAACCCTACCACTACCCTCTCTTTAGGTGTGTTCGTAGACCACGATTCCGATGTCGCCATCGGCCAGTTCGTCGCCGGCTTGCAGGGCCACTGTGCGCGTGCCAGTCGTCACAGTAAAGTCAGTGGTCGCCACTTTTTTGGTCATGGTCGCCGTCGCCACATCCCACAGGAACACGGCTACTTTGTCAGTGGTGTGGTCGCCTGCCGGGGTTTCACTCAGGACCAGATTGGCAACCGCCGGATCGTCCCCTGCGAAGGCTTCGATTTTGACCAGATTCTCCGACCAGAATTTCACATACCCGGCGCGAGTCGTCCCGAAGTCCGCATTGCTAAAAGGCCTGCCATAGGGCAGCCGACTGGCCCGGTTGATGACCATGCCGTAGTTGGTGCTGATCGCGCCCTGCTCGGATGCGCCGGACTCTCCCTGCGGCGAGAGCGTGACTGCCGGGATAATCCGGTTCCAGTAGCCCTCGCTGACCGTGACGCCATCGTCGTCACTGGCCGCCCGGCTGATGATGTGCAGGCCGCGTGTCCCAAATGCCAGGTCTGCGGGATAGGCCACGCCCAGGTCCCACGCGCCTTCGACAAATATGCTCGTGCCCTGAATCAGGGCCTCGAAGGTCAGGTCTTCCGCGCCTGCCGAAATCGTGCCAGAGGGGGCCGTCGTGGGCGGGAAGATGAACTCGTACAGCAGGTCATCATCGCCCGTCACTGGCACGCGATTGACTTCCGGGATAGGGAATTCGGCGGTTTTGATCCCCTTGATCCGTCCAGGTAGGGCAACGCCATCCCCATCGCTGAAAGTGGTTTCTGTGCCGATAAAAATCCCCTGCGAGTTCAGGTTGTAGTAGTAAGCGCGGGCGACCCCCGCCTTTTCTACCCTGCGGATATTCTCAGCCATGTTAAGACCTCAGTTCTCTAGGTATCCTGAACGGGACCGTCCAGGCAAATTCCACGTACACAAGCACCCCATCGTTGGGGCTTTCATCAATCGCTTTCCGGGGCCTGGCAAACTGAACCCCTCTGGCAAGCATGTAGGGCATCCCCTGATCCGGGTATGCTGTCGAATTCAACCGCAGGCGATTGGCAAAATACTGGACTGCCTGTTCAGTGTAAGGCCGCAGTTCGCGTTCTGCGTCCCCTTTGTAGCCCTTGCCAATCTTGCCCCCGAACAGTCGGGCCAGGACACTGATCGTGAGATGTAGAGATTCGGTTTCCTCAATGGCCGGTTCGTAATCGCGTTCCCCGACGCACCAGTAGGGGTAATGCGGATAATCCACCCCCAACAGGTAGTCAAAGGTACGCCGGGCATCAGGAACCGCTTCGGCACACTGAGCGACAATCCGGGCGATCAGGGCTTCGACAATCTGAACCGTCATCAGTCCCCCGATCTCATCAGCGCTTCGTGCGCAAAAGGACGCAGGATGTTCTGGACTTCCTGGGGGGCATCTGCCGGAAGCTGTTCCACTACCGTGCCGCCCAGCGCGTCGAATTTGCGCACCGAAAAGTTACCCCGGTTCCGATAGAGGAACGCAGCCCAACGCAGAGCCGCCCGCACGATCTGCGGCTGCGCGCTCCAGATGTGAATAGCCGTGCCCTGCGTGTGAGATGCAGCGGTAGACCCGCGAACCCCGCGTTCGACGGTCAGGTTATTGCTGGACACGTTTCCGACCAGACACCATTCGTCGTCCATGCGAATCATGTCGCCCGGCGAAAAAAACGCGCCATTGACCGCCGTAACGGTAGTGGCTGAACTGTTCAATGGGTTGTCGTTGACCGACGTGCCGCTCAAGCGCCAGCCTTGCAGCGGATAGTCCGTGCGATAGCCCCAAACCCCTTCGAGTTCAATGGAACGCCGCCAGTCAGCGTCATAGGTAGCCCATTCCACTGGCGCATTCACGGCCAGGCCAATGCGCCAGTAGGGACTGTCGTCATCGAGCCAGAGGTAGTCCTCTGCGTCCAGGGTTGTGCCGCCTACGGTCAGGCCTTCGACTTCGAGCAGGGGTGTTTGGGTAAACATCAGGGCGTTGTACAGATCGTCAATATGGTCGCCAAACGCATCGAATTTACGGACCCGAAGCCGGGGCGCGTACTCTTTGGAGGTCAATTGCTCAATGCGTTCGCTGACGTGGGGCAGCACCGTGTCCACGATCCAGTTGCGTTCACTGGTCGTAGGAGGGTCGGTGCTGCTGTCCACCTCAATCTCGCCCAACACCTGCGCGAGATTGGCATAAAGTACACGCATGACTTACCGCTTTCCGTAAATGCCGATGTAATCGACATCCATTGTTTTGATCGCCCCGCTCAGGCTCTTCAGGGTAATCCAGGGTGTCAGGATGGCTGTTGGCGCAACCGCCAGCAGGTGGGTTCCGACCAGGCGATAGTCCTCTTCGTCTCCATTGGCGTCGATGTAAAACGCTGCGTTGCCGTCCTCGTCAATGACGATACGGAAACCCTGGAATGTCCCCGCTACGGGCGCAACTGCGCTGTCGGACCTCTGGGGCGTTCCGGCATTCACCGAACACAGACTCCAGGTGGCAACCGATTCGTCCGAGTTGATGGCAAAGACCGCCGCGTTATCCGCGACATCCACCGGCGTAGCATCGTGGCTGGAAAACGCCAAACCCGCCGTTTCGGAAAGCGCATCGCTCAGGCCGATTTCCACCGCCCGCAGCGTGATCGCGGAGACCTGGGTCACTCGCGCCTCAAACACTGTCAGTCCCTTGTTGACTCTCCAATGGAGACCCAGCGCAAGCGTGGCGTGATCGTTGTCGTCCGTGTCTGTGCTGAACCGAATGGTTCCGTTCAGGGCAGCCTGAATCGCAATCGCTGAACCGGTAGCCAGGTCTTCATCCCAGCGGGTGTCGATAGCATCCCCGACGAAATCGTCAAAGAAGCCCACGTATTCGTGACTCCCGGCATTGGCACGCACGGCGCGTACCCCTTCCCAACTGTGCAGAGTGGTCTGCCCTGCGGGTGTGCCCATCTCGTAGACATCCCCGCCGACCTGAGTGGCAATGTTGGTGTTCGCGTATCCGTCTACCACGTCACACCTCCCCTAGAACGCGCCGTATTTGTTGCTGGCGACCAGGAACATCCCGAACACGAACGAAGGCGTGGACGTGCCGCCCACAGTGGCTGTGACCTGAATCTGCGCACGGGTTTCGGCTCGGATCAGGGCGCGGGTCTGCAACCCGCCATTGGCCGCGTCGGTGACGACATCAAACGTGTCGTTGTTGCCATCGCCGTCCTGCAAAGAACTGGCAGGCAGCGCCGCAGGCGTATCGGCTGAATCCTCACGATGCTGGATCGTGATCGTCAGCGTCGGACTGGTCCCGGCATCGGCCAGCGCGGAATGCAGACAGAGGGCTACATTCCCTTCATACTGGCTGAGGTCGATCCAGGCGGACTGCACTGCGCCGGCATCATCCTGATCCGTTGGCGGAATGACCTCGGTAATCTCAAGCCCCTCCGGGAAGGGGAAGAACTGTGCTGGAAACATGGTGTTTCTCCGTAGTCTCGTTAAACAAAATGCGGGCTTTGTGCCGCCCGCTGGCGGTTCAGATCAGGAGGCGAATGGGCCTTAGTTGACCTTCACGTCCGTCAGGATTTCGATAGCCTCTTTGTAGGCAATACCCGCATCCACTTCGCTCACGATCTGGATCAGGGTCTGCCGCTCTTGCACGAACCGGGACGTGTCCACAACCACTTCCAAGTCCTGCCCCTGGCCGATCAGCATGTGCGACCATTCCCCGTAGAATACGTCAGTGGTAATGACACCATCGGTAGTGGTCGTCGGAATCTGCGTGGATGTGACCATCGGCATCCCATTCAGGTCCATTTCACGGACCCGTTTCTTGCGTCCGCCGACCTCAAGGGTCATCCAGTCTTCGGAGTAGATCGGGTCGCCGTTGGCGTTTTTCAGCTTTTTCAGGTGACGCCGCAGACGGTTGTGACTGACCCAGCCGGGCGCGAACCCGTAGTCGATGTCCTCATCTTCGACACGCCCTTCGGCGTCGATGAAGTCATCCACCTTCGGGGACTTGCTGGCAAGACTCGTTTTGGTCACGCCGGTGACATTGTACAAACCGAGTGGTTCCGCACCTGTGGAGCCGCCATCGCTGGGCACACTGCCGGTTCCGTAGAGGAAGGAATATTCCATCTTGCGAACCATGACCGCGATCATGTCGTCCTGGATCATCCGCTCCAGCGCCGCCGATGAATTACGCAGCAGGCGGTTTTGCTGGCGTGATTCAGAGACCAGTTCCCGAAGCTGAAGTGTCACGGCCCCCCGGACTACCGGATTGGCAGACGGAACCGTTTGCCCGGCCCCTGCCCAATGCGCCTGCGCGCCAGTCACCAGGCGGTTCAGGGTAAGGCTTTCCGTGCCAGACATGGGGATGCTCTGCACGCCCAACTGGGTGAAAATCAGTGTGGCGTACAACTCTTCGAGCAGTTCGTCAGAGGTTTCGCGGTTCAGCAGATACCCCCCGTTTGGCCCACTGACGATACTCATGTCTTTGAGCGCCTGACGAGGCGAGGTCCCGGCACGGAACGCGGGCATGGGGAATTCCACCTGCCCGTGCAGCCGCGAGGCTGCGCCGATCAGGTCCAGAAGTCCCGGTTCCGGCATCCGGTTCAGGTTCACGTTTGCGACACCCCAACCCGTATTGCGCCGCGAGACCACTGGCATCCGGTTACGGTCTTCGCGCTGGCTGCGGGCAAACTTAGCCGCTGCCGCCAGGCCTTCAAGCTGCGGTTCTTCCTCTTCGCCCAACGTGGCGAGAATATCGCGCAGGCTGTCGGCAAGGTCTGTATTGGTCGCGGCTTCGGCCAGTTCCAGCGCACTGCACATGGCGGAGCGCCCCACCGGAAGCAGTTGCGCCATCTGTTCTTCGCTGGTGGTTTCGTCCTCCAGCATGGCAATCGCCTGTTCGAGTGCAGCGCGCACAGCGTCCACTGTGGCCTCTACCCCGAAAAACGATGCCAGATTTGCTAACATCTGAGGGTCCATGATTTTTGTCCCTTGTTTCACGAATTGACGATAGGCTTGCCCGTTGCCTGGGTTTCCTGCCCCGCTGCGCTTCCCTTTAGCGCCTCCCGCGCCCTCTCGGTCTGGCACACGCAGGGCTGGAAAAACCTTGACAGGTCGGTTTGTGTAAAGCGTTTCCACCTGGTCGATGAAGGACTTCAGGGCCACTTTCCCCAACGCCGGTTCCGCAGGTTGCCCGGTTAAAGAGCAGCCCGCGAAAGGCCATTCGCGGAGTTCGCCGACCAGGAAGTTAAAGCCCTGATCGACATAGTGACCGATGGAGTCCGAACTGTAGCTCAGGCGGCCGCGCTCGATTTCGCTGACGGTTCTCGCATACAGGGCATGGGCCTGATGTAAGTCGTGGCCCATCAAAACGCCGTGCGCAAAGACCTTGATCGTATCCGGGTTGCGCCGTCCAATGGGCTTCGAGCCGTAATCGGGATCGTAGCCATGCTCATACCAGAGCGGCGCGGTAGGATAGTAGTCCAGGTACATGCTGGTCAGATGCGAGAAAAACGTCTCATGCAAATCCAGATTAAGTTCGTCGGTGAACAGCATCGCCCACCCGATTACCTGCCGCCCATCCCCGGCCATCCGAAGCCCTACCGACTTGAACTTGGTCTTGTCGATTGCGCCCCAGGCAGCCAGTGTAGCGGCAAGTTCATCCTGCGTTTGCGCATACACGCGGTTAAAGGTGCGAAGCCATAACTGCGCCTGCGCGAGCTGGAGAACCTGTACTTCAGCAGGTAAATCCTCAATCCGTTGATATGGCATGAATGAACCGACCCATAACGAACAGTTGTTCTACAACAGTTTATTACGCTTTTCTCAATTGAGCAAGTATGATTTAGCACGGGTGTTCGGTGGTATAATACCCGGTATCCGCAAACGGCATGTGCGTGCCAGAGTGGAATCGTGCGACACGTCCGCACAGACACCGGAGATGCGGGTTCAAATCCCGCCCGGCTCTTCGGAGCCGGTAGTGATAAGCGGTCTAACACGCCGGGTCGCACTGATCGGAGGAATAGAATGAGTCGAGATGAACGCGACCCCCTTGATGAAATTGATGCAGTAAAAAGGTCCAAAGAACGTTTGAGGGAACTCCAATCTATCAGAAAACAATTTCACGCCTATATTCGCCGTTGGCCTGCAACCGCAGGCAACCCACCCCTGTTGAACAGTTTGGAGTATCTCAATTTAGAAATCAGCGCAATCGAAACATTTATCGTCACGCTTGGAGGGTCCATTGGCGAATAGGTTTGTTTTGAATGACAGTCCAGTCAGCCCCTGTCGCGTCTCATTCCCAGATCGCTCGGTAGCGCCAGGACTTTGCATAGGCCCTCATGCTGATACTTCGCAGATCGTTATCTTCCGGCAGCACTGGGCGCAAATGCTGGAGGATGAATTTCGGGAACAATCCAAAACTGCTTTACTTGCTACTTTTTGGGTCGCAATGGGCGACCCCCGAATCGTGTTGGTAGACCCTATCCCTTCCCCCCATATTCAATTGAGCAGCTTTTGCAATACCGTGAAGTCAATCACTTTATCCAACCTGCCTCTGGAAATGCGGGAAGGGTTTTTCCGTGAGTTAATCGAAGGATTCGCAGCCGCGCACACGCGAATTGAGATTGAAGAGGGGGTATTCTCCGATCGCTCAATGCGCCTCCTCATAAATGGTCTACCCTTCCAGACAGTCCCGGATACCGAGCTTGATTGTCTGGCGCGGGTCTTGCTTGGTTACGAACGCAGCCCTAGCGTTGAAGTGCCGGAGGAATTCAGGG
>CAZKIB010000074.1:15679-21569 GCA_964552425.1 uncultured Anaerolineaceae bacterium
CGGACTGACCCCGGTTTATCTTCGATTGGAATTCGATGGTTCTGTCACGCGCAATGGGAAGGCCTTACCGTTCACCATTCTTGGTTAACACAAAAAGGAGTGTACGATCATGGATCAGGTTGCATTGAATCACCTGCTGTCTGAAGCAGGCATCGCAGTGGACATCAAGGATGTGGTTGCCGATTCCGACCAGGTGGCTTTTACCCTGAACTTCGGCAATCGCCGTGTGCGGTTGGCTTTTGACAACGACCCGAAAGCCATCCGGCAGGGCGTGGCCGCTTACCTGGGGTTGGAGATCGAGGAACCCGTTGAGGAGTCTCCGCCATCCGAGGAACCGCAGCCATCTGAAGAAGCGCCCTCGCCTCGCACTCGCCGCAAGAAAGACACCCTATAGGTTTCGTGCCCGAACCCCCGCATACGGGTCTGCCAGCGTGACGTAAGCGCTGGCAAGGTCCTCTTCCAGCGCGTTCGTTTCATCGGCCAACACCGTCCGATAATCTTCCCAGCCCGTGTCTCTGTGATAGGGCTGCTGGTGAGGGCCATAGACAAACTGCGCAACGGCACTCTCGTTCTGGGCAAAGACCGTTCCGCCCTGATCTTTTTTGTTAAATGTCACCATGGCCGACCAGGCCAACGCCAGCGCGTGGGTGCGCACATACGGCAGGTTGCCCAACGTGCGCAGCAGCCACATCACAAAGCGCCGCTGGCGTTGGGATTTCCAGCGCAAGGGGTATCGTGGCGGTCCGGGTTCCGTTTGCAACCGGGCCAGGATCAGCCGACGCCGAGCATTCACCAGTTTCGTGACAAACCCCCGTGTCAGGCCGGGCACTTTGTCCATGTGCTGAAGGATCAAGTCGTTAATGTCCTGGTCGGAACGCTGCTGCCCCTGAATGCCTGTGATAACCGTTTTTCGACTGGCCTTAATTGGCATGAGCTAACTCCCCATCAATAACATGCACAGGAGTGTAGCTTGACCGCGTAAAGTGAATCTCCTGAACAGCGGTTGTTCCGCCCCCAAGCGGCACGTCCGGCATATCTATCCCCTTGCTGACGTAGGCCAGTGTGACATGGGGTTTGTACTCTGCGGGTTCACTGTAGCCGTTTACCGCGATGTCGCTGGCAAGGAAGGCTTCGTGAATCTGCTTCTGAAGATCGAACAACGCAGGGCTGCTGATTTCCAGTACCCAGACCTCATAGGTGGCCTGGTCAAATTTCGTCAGGCCGCCCAGCTCAATTTCAATCGGGTCGATTGTCTGGGGCAGTCGCCCGATGATGTTCTGAAACTCGCTATCCGTAACCAGTTGGGCGCTGACCAGGGTGACGTGCAGGTCTTCAGGGTCACACCATTGCACGTCTTCGGATAGGGTTGCTGTTTGCAGCGCCATCAGCGCATCCATCAGCAGCGGGTCATCGGCCAGCCGGGCGACCACCGTTAACCCCGGCTTGCCCTGCCCTTTCGATGCCAGGGCATCCGCAGTGATGTGAATATGCGACTTTGGCCCCAGCAGGCGCGGGAACGGTCCTTTGGTCACAGGTTCATCGGTGACGCTCAGGCTGCATCCGCACTGATGACCGCGGCAGTTGAGTTTACGACTGCGCGGGAAGACCCCTTCGCGTTCAAAGATACGGCCATAGTAGACACGCCCGTCGAGCCGGATGCAATCGGTGCAGCTATCCTTGAGTGGGTTTCTTGTCCACTTCAGTTTCTTACCCCGCCCGGCAATTGCCATTGCCATGTACTTGATGCGTTCGTAGGTGTCCACCCAGGCTTCAACCCGCAGATACAGGTCTGCCAGTTTTCCCCCGTTGGCCTTATTCCCCGTTTCGATGTCTGCCCCAAAACTCCCTGCATAGAGAATCTCCTGGGCGATTTCGATTTGCAGTTTTTCGGTATCACGGGCAGTCAGGTCGGCTTCTGAGACTCCGACCTCATCCAGGCCGCGCCGCCAGGCTTCGACAAAATACCGCCGGATTGTGGACGCCATCATGTCTTCAAACTCTGCCCGGCTGATTGTGCCGGCCCACAGACCGCGCACCGCAGCCCGGATGCCTTTCCGGTAGGCGTCCTGTGTCTTCATGGTCTCCAGTGCCTCCCATGCCTGCTGAACACTCAGGTTATCCCGTAACGCATCCCCCGCCACCGCAAACACGTCGGAGACCGCATGGTCACTGGACAGCGCCTCTTCGATGAAATCCGCCACTGAATCCCCCAGCAGCGCCACCGGCTCAAAGGCGCGGTGTTTTTTGCGTTCTGCTACCCGCTGCCAGTTTTTAAGTTCCTGGTACTTTTGCGCCGGAATATGCCGCCGCTCAGGACGCGGTTGTTCGGGGAACACCTGTGGCTGGTCATTCAACTGAGGCGGGAGTGTTTGCGGCCCGTCTCCCCCAAACATAGCCTCCGGCTCCGCTGTGCCAAGCAGTAGTTTGTCGGCCAGCGCCGGGAACTTCGACACATGCACCGGGACACCCTGCACCAGGTAGAAATCTTTCAGCGCTTCGTTGGGATCGTCGTCTTTCAGTTCTACTTGCGCCCGGTACAGGTCTAATGTCACCCCCTGCACACGAGTGTTGACGTAGTTGACCTTGCTGGTCTCATCTTCTTTGAGGAAGGTGATTTCGTCAGTTCGGGGCTTAATTTCTGCCACGCCGGGAAATTCTGGCGCGAGTCCTTCGGTCAAGACATGGCCCAGTTTGTTGAGATGCGGCACAAGGCGCGCATGGCCCCAGGTGCGCCTTGCGACTTCGGCCTGCGCGAAGCTGCTGTCCTCCGGGGAGATCAGAGACCGGTAGACGCCGGTTGCCAGTTCCATTGCGTGATCCACTTTTTCGTCAAACTCGCTGACCGGCACGCCGTCGAGTTTCTGCCCAAGCTGAATCCATTCCGCCCGGCCCGGTGACACAATAGTTTTGCCTGCGTTTCGAGACCCTTGCGTGATGACGCGCAGGCTGGTCTTGATAATGTCCATCACGCGCTGATCCCAGGCTTCGCCCTTATCAGCCGGTTGGACGACCCCGAAGGGCATCATGCGATTGCGGAAAATTGCCAGCCATGTCTGGGCAATTTCCACTTCCAACCCTGCAACCAAATAGGCGACCTCTGCCGGCGCGACCCCGCCATAATCGTCTTCAAAGTCAATGCCGTTCAGATACACGGCATCCTGAAGACGGACATAACGCAGGTCCGGTTCCTGGTCGTACTTTGTGCCACGCCGACGAATGCGGAACCCCTTCAGCCCGTCCCAGGTGGTGATGTCCGGCTCATAGATGTTGGGGTTAATCCAGGCCAGTTCTGTCACCCGGTTGCCCGCGCCGCGTTTCTTGTGGAGCAGTATCCCCTCCCAGAACATGCGGGTCCATTCCATGCGTTCGAGGTTGTACCACATGCGCCGGCGCAGGGGTAGGTAAATAGCGCCACGCTGAGGGTCCTCTTCATGGATGCGTTCACCCTGTTTATCATAGGCGTCGAATTTGACGCTCATGACATTATCGGCCCAGAACTGCGCGGCTGCGTAAAGAGTCACGGAGGTATGCACGAGTTTGTTGCGGTCATCGTCGCTGATCTCTTCTCGATCCAGCGCGTTAATCAGGTTTGAGATGGCCGCTTTGAGCGCGTGCGGCTCCCGGTTACGGGCTACTTCGATCATGGGTTATACAACCTCCGCCTTACTCCAATCGACAGACACCGCTTTCGGTGCGCCAACGATTGCCAGCATATAGCTGTCGGATAAGTCATCAAAAAAATGTTCCCCTTCTGGGGCGCGCAGGGTTCCGCCTTCGATACTTTGAATTTGCTCAAGAGTCTTAGGTGTGTGCAAAATCGTGTCGCCATCCCGGAAAGCGTCTGTTCCCGCATCGTACATCAGAGTTTTGCCAATACTGATGGAATTCCATCCGGGCCGGTCATCATGCCCCAGCAAAACCCTGTGAGTGGTATTCTGTTTTAACCAGAGAATGACCGCATGGCCGTGATTGTTGCGTTCGGGCATCAGGCAGGCGTTGTTGTACCAGGTCGCCAGTACATGCGCATGACTGGCGATGACCTCCGGTTGGAACTTCCCGCTCAGGCTGGCGACCTCTTCGAGTGTGCGGGCGTTGAGTATGGTTAACGCGCTGTCGTCGGATGTGGGGTTCCCTTCGGCGGGATCAATGCCAACGACATACGGTTCCATCGCCTCCGGCTTCCGGTACACGCGCAAATTCGGGACCGCAGGGATGTCCCGATTCTCACGCTCATCAATTACCAGGGGCGGCATTGGCACATAGCAGGCTTCGACCCACTGCGGCGGGATTCGTTTATCCAACACACGCGGGGCTAACGCCTCATTGTCCGTAGCGGGATACATTTCAAACACGTCGTCCAGGGAACCGGTCTTTGCCAGTGTCTCACGGCAGAGGGCGTCATACCATTCCTGTGACCGATCCGGGTGGGCATACCAGGGCAGAAACACGCTTCCCCAACCGGGCGCTTCGCCATTCTGAATCGCTCGATACAGTTGCTTAAACGGGCTGCCTGGCCGCGCTTTATCGACACGCCCGATGAGGTGCAACACGCCGCCTGCCTCAATCGTGGGGCGCACAGAATTGAGCAGACTGCCGAGGTCAGGCACAAGATCAGCCTCGTCAATCAGGGCGCGGGTCGCGGAGTACGAATCGCCCGATGTGGGCGGGAATGCCCGGCACACGCTGCCGTTAGAAATCTTAAAAACGTGCGCGTTATCCATCAGAGCGTCTCTCGCCTGAAGCCAGTCGGGAAGCTGCTTATACATTCCCTTGAGACGTTCTTGACCAAGTAGATACACGGCCTCATCATCCCGACGTGAGAAGATCAGGCAGGTTGCGATGGGCGCAAACAACATATCCCAAAGGATCAACGCCAGGTCAAGCCAGGTCAAGCCAATCTGCCTGCTCTTCAGCCCCAAAAAAAACTGATGGTTTTCCATCACCATAAGGGTATACACCTGGGCAGGCCACAACGAAAACGGAACCCAGTTGAGCGTGGGGGGATCATAAATTTTGACATATCGGTTGATAAAGTACAGCTTTGATGCTGCACATTTCGCAACCTCTGCCCTAATTTGGCGATGGCTCGGTGGGGATGTGGGCAAGTCCATACTGTTCCCGCTCATAGTTTTTGGCTTGTTGGATGTCCTGTGTAAAGTCGTCAATACTGACATTGATGCTCACATTGGTGGTCGGGCTTTGCGTTATACCGCTCAGTCCAATACCGAGTAAGCGTTCCTGGTGGGTCATTAAACGATCCAGTCGATCCAGATGCGGCAGACTGACCTCTCCGTTCTGCCCGGCAGCTTTTCCGGTAGCTCTGGCCCAAATACTGTTAATCATAGTATCCAGTCGCCGCATCTGGATTTCGATCCATTCGTCAGTTTTATCCGTGTAGTTTTTGCGCCATTCCCGGATGATTGCTTTACGATCCCCCGCAATCGTTGCTGGGGATACGTTTAATTGAATTGCTATTTCACGGTAGGTCAACCCTTGCAGAATGCCTCCCGCAACCTTCAGGCGGCGCTGTTCAATTTCGATGCTGTTCTGCGTTTGTTTTTGACGCTGCCGATTACTCATTGTTCAAGTCCTATAGTGTTCACTGACTAAGATGGACAGACAGGATTTTGTCGAGGGCCTGCCAGCGTTTTGTTTTGTCAATCTCGCCCTTACTCACAAGCTGCTCAATAACCTTGTTGAGTTTAGCTGCAACTTCAGCGGGAATCGCATTGGTTCCCAAAACAGTATCGAGTGGGACGTAGCGCTTTCGATCCAAAGCGAATCCCTCTTCATCGAGAAAGCCCTCTCGTAAATCATCCAAGTGGCGCGAGAATATTTCAAGTACGATAATCATGGCTGTCGCGGTATTCTTGATTCCGTAAGCCATACT